>JADLDL010000317.1 GCA_020846655.1 Saprospiraceae bacterium
ACCCCTTGCGAGGCGAGAAGGTGTAGGTTTTGGTATCAGACAAGGCTCGTTTTTGAGGGAATAGCCATGTCCTATTGCCGAAAAAACAGCTGCCGTATGATGGCAAAAGATGCGCCTTATCGCCCGCTAGGGGTTTTCAGACGGTTTCTAAGGTTGAGGCTATAGTGGATCGGGTGTAGAGCGGCGCGCGGAGGCATTACTTCGCATAATAATACCGGATATCCGCCACCACTTGCCAGGACTTGGTTTTCGGCATATAACTGGAATGCAGCTCGTGGTCCGGGCTGTTGCTGTTGTTGCGGCGGAAGGTTTCCACTTTGCTTTGGAAGGTCGCGTTGGGTTTGTGCGAATCGGTGATGCTCCAATCCATGCGTTTTTTGACGTCGGTGCCCGCCGAAATCGATTTGAGGGGCGCCCACTGCTGGTCGGCTTCGTTCCATTTGGCGCGTTCTTCGAGTGTCAGTTGGCCGGCGGAGTTGTAGGTCCGGCGGAGTTTCCGGACGGGCGCAGATTTGCCGGCGCCGAGGGCGATGCTTTCCAGACGGGTCAGTTCGCGGTGCTGCGGGTCGAAGGTCGATTCCACGTTGCCCAGGCTGATCCACTTGCCTTCTTTGGCCAGAAATTGCTGCGTGCGCGTAGCGTCGCCGGCAGCATCCAACTGGAATTCTTCGCGCAGGCCTACAAATTGCATACCTTCCACAAAGCGGTAGGTTTCGGTAGCGGTTTCGCGGCCTTGCGCATCGAAGACCGACAGGAGCCGGTACTCCGGAAGCCACTGTTGCCATTGATCGTCCCAGCGGCTCGAAAAAATTGAGTCGCACTGGCGATCGGAGCTGCCATGCCAGTAAAAATTCAGTTTGGCGGCCGGCTGAAAGGCGCCGGAAGCATCCGGTTCTTCTTCGAGGACTTCGACTACCCGGCTTTGGGCATCGCGGCTGATGGTCGTGCGTTTTTGCGGCACCCATTCGCCATAATTGACAAAATCGGACTGGATGGTTTTCCCGGCCGAGGGATGTTCAAACGTGCTTTTGTTGAGTGGATAGGGCTTGCCGGCGCTGAAACTAGAATATTTGACCGTGGAGTCGAGCCGGACGGCAGCAGACTTTTCCGCATCGGCGTTTTTCCACCAGTCTGTTTTTTTCAGGTCGTCGCGCAGGTTTTGCGGCAGGCGGGAGAGGTCTTTCCAGATTTTTTCGGGATTCGGGCGCCCGGTTTGGGCAGAGGCTTCCGGCAGCAAACCGGCAAACAGGAACAGGGAGAGGATCAGAAAAAATGTTTTCATGTCAATAAACGGATACGTTTTTAAAATTGGAAACAAGGTACGCGATGGCCTGTTGGAGGCGCCTAAAAAAATGTGTTTTGCTCATCTTGTAACTTTAGCAGCGGCTTTCGTCACAAGTGGCCGTTAACCTAACTTTAAATCTTTATTCAAAATACCCGGGCGACCTTTGTGGTTTATGCCGGCACAAGCCCGGTCCAACTTAACTGTTTGTTTTTCATGAAAAAAATTACCCACGCTAGTTTTTTGATCGTCCTGCTGCTCTCGTTCAGCGCTTGTGACACCCTCCAGCAAATTGCCACCGAAGCCCTCAGCGAGCCGACACTGGCCGAAATCGGGAAAGGGCTGAAAGAAGCCCTGGGCAATGGCGTCACCAAAGGCGTCAACGTGTTGTCGGCCAAAGACGGCTATTTCAAAAGCGCTTACAAGATCCTGTTGCCGGAGGAAGCCCGCAAAGTAACCGACAAACTCAAAGTGGTGCCGGGTTTTACCAACCTGGAAAACGAGTTGCTCGAAAAAATCAACCGCGGCGCCGAGGATGCTGCCAAGGAGGCCGGGCCCATTTTTCTCAACGCCATCACCAGCATGAGTTTCCAGGATGCCACCAACATCCTGATGGGTACCGACAACGCCGCCACGCAATACCTGAACAAGACGACCTCGCAACTGCTCTACGAAAAATTTAACCCCAAAATCGTGGCTTCGCTCAACAAAATCGGGGCGATCGACTTGTATAAAAAAGCGGCCGATACCTACAACAAGATCCCGCTGGTGTCGAAAGTAAACAACGACCTCGACGACTATGTGACCAAAGAAGCCCTCAAGGGCCTGTTCACAAAAATTGAAGAAGAAGAGAAAAACATCCGCCGCAACAAACTCTCCCGTGGCTCGGATTTGCTCAAAAAAGTATTTGCCAAACAAGATAGCAACCGGAAATAAAACTGCGCGCCCAATTCAATGCCCACAACACAATTCACACATACCACAACTATGAAAAAAATTGTCTTTACCGTACTCGTCGTGCTGCTGGCTTTTTCCGGCGCACAGGCCCAATTGCTGAAAGATATTAAAAAAAGCGCCCAGACCGTGCTGGGCGGCGGCGGCGCTGAACTCAGCACTGCCGAAATCGGGCAGGGCCTGAAAGACGCCTTGTCCAAAGGCGTGCAAAAAGGCGTGGATGAACTCTCGCTGTCCGATGGGTATTTCAAAAGCATCTATAAAATCCTGCTGCCCGAGGAAGCCCGCAAAGTGACCGAACGCCTGAAAGCCGTGCCGGGCTTTTCCAACCTGGAAGCCGACCTGATTGAAAAAATGAACCGCGGCGCCGAAAAAGCCGCCAAGGAAGCCGGCCCCATCTTTGCCAACGCCATCACCAGCATGAGTTTTCAGGACGCCCTCGATATCCTGATGGGCGCCGACAACTCGGCTACCGCCTACCTGCGCAAAAGCACCTTCGACCAGTTGTACGGCAAGTTCAACCCGGTCATCGTGAAAGCCCTCGACGAAATCGGGGCCAACGAACTGTGGCGCAACGCTTCGAATGCCTACAACAAAATCCCGCTGGTCACCAAGGTGAACAACGACCTCGACGACCACGTGACGACGCAGGCACTGGGCGGCCTTTTTGGCAAAATCCAGGAAGAAGAAAAAAACATCCGCCGCAACCCGATCAACCGGACCTCGGAACTGTTGAAAAAGGTATTTGCCAAGCAGGACAGCAACCGGAAATAGATACCTCCGGGCACTATAGCATCGGCATAATGAGGCGGCCGCATGTACACCAGGATGTTGGACATCCGGGTGCGCATGCGGCCGCCTCATTATCTCACTCCTCAAAATATCCCGGGCGGCTATCTGCGTTCTGGTATCGCCGCCGCCCGGCGTACCGGATTTCTCCAATTGTTTTCTGGATAAATTCCTCTTTGGCCTTGCCACTCACTTCGGTGACCAGCCGCACATCCGGGCG
>JADLDL010000318.1 GCA_020846655.1 Saprospiraceae bacterium
ATTATAAAACCCGTGCATGGAGAAGAAGTACAGGATCTGGTCGCTTGGGGTCAGGCGGTTGTTCCAGGCGGCCAATTCGTCGCGGATTTGCTGCCGGCTTGGGTTGGGCACCAGCCGGCACTCGAAGCCGAAACTGGTTTCGAGTTCGTTTTTCAGGTCTTTGGCCTCCACTTCAGTGTCCGGCAAGGGCTTCCAGCCCGGCTGGAATTGGGTGACGTAGAAAAATACAGCGTAGTCTTTTCCGCTGCGGGCGGGCGTTTGCGCCGCCGCCGGCACACTGGCCAGGGCAAAAAGCAGAAGCAGGAAATGATTGATTCGCATGGAGCATATTTTACAAGACAAATGTGATCGATGAAATTAGGGGGTTACTTCGCCCCGACCAGGCGAACGCCTGCACTCCGGTCGCCGCTCGCTCGCCCACTCCCGCCCTACTCCCTGCGCCGCAGGCTGCGCGTGCTCAATAAAAGATGCCAAAAGGGCCAAACCACTTCACTTCGGGGACGAACAGAGGCGGAAGCCGACATCGAAGTTTTGATGCACTGACCCGCCGTAACTACGATCGGAGGCGCGGCAATGCCAGGGATGGCTAAACCAAGAGCCGCCGCGCAACACGCGGAACGACCCCGAACTTGCCCCAGTTGGGTTCTCAGCGGGGCTGCTATTGTAGTAGTGAGCACTGTACCAATCGGCGCACCATTCAGACACATTGCCGACCATGTCGTGTAAGCCCAGCGGATTGGCCAGCAGACTCCCGACCGGGGCGGTGAGGGCGTATCCGTCCTGGTTGCCATCGATGTTGGCGTATTGCCCGAGTTTATTTTCATCGGAGGTACCCGCCCATTTTGTGCGCGTGCCTGCCCCGCCACCGGCAGCGTATTCCCACTCGGCTTCAGTGGGCAGGCGGTACCTGCGGCCCGTTTTTTTACTCAACCACTGGCAGTACTCCACGGCATCGTTCCAACTGACATGGACTACGGGGTGCTTATAGTCGGAGGATGGCCGCAGGTTGCCCCGGGTATCGTATTTCCAATTTACGCCGGATTGTTCCTTCCAGGTATCGGTGTACACAGAACTTTTCCCTTCCTTGTCCGCGTCCGTGCGGTAGCCCGTGGCATCTATGAAGGCCTTGAACTCAGCCACCGTGACCTCGTATATCCCCAGGTAAAAATCGCCGACCGTGACGCTGTGCAGGGGTTTTTCATTGCTTTCCCCGTCGCTACTACCCATTTGGAACGTACCGCCCCGGATCAGTTTCATGTTGTTGGGGGCTGCTGCTTCCACTACCGGCGCGTTGATTTTGGCTTCCGCCTCGCTGCGGTGCAGGCCCTTGGGGTAGTCGGAGAGGTATTTTTGGTAGGCTTCGGGGCTGTCTTTTTCGGTGGCGATTTCCCAGGCGGTTGCTTCGCGGCGGGCGGCGGCCTCGGCTTCCAATTTTCGCAGGGCCGTATTGGCCAGTTCTTTGAACTCGCCCTGGGGGAACTGGCGCAGGTACTCGCGGTAGGCGGTTTCGGAGTGTTGCTGCTTGGCGGTTTTCCAGGCGGCGAGGTCGCGGGCGCTGTCGTCGGGTGGGGTGTTGGGCGGGCAGCCGTTGACTTGGCTGCCCCAGGTGTCGGGGCATTGGTCGGTGGCGTCGGGCACCTTGTCGCCGTCGCGGTCGGGTGGCGGCGGAGCAGTCGCGCAGGCATTTTTTTTCACAAATACAAAATCGCCGCCGGGCGCGTGGCCGGTAAAGTTGCCGTGCACCGGTTGGGGGTTTTGGACCTTGCCGAGGGCATAGTGCAGGTCGTCGAAATGAATGACCCCGCCGGGATTGGGGGCGCCTTTGCGCAGGAGTTCGAGGAATTTGGCAGCAAACCTCGACTCGCCGGGGCTCCGGTCGTCTTCATTGCCGGAGCACACGTAGAGCCGCCCCTGGTACTGGAAGGCCTGGTCGATCTGCGCCTGGCAGTCCTGGTCTTTGTGGTAATCGGGGCCGCCGGGGTCGCCTTTTTCGATGTTGCCAAACGAGCCGGAGTGGCAGGCATCGAGGGCCACGAGGATGTTTTTGGCTTTGCAACGGGCGAAGTAGGGGCGCAGGCTGTTGTAGTCGAGCCAGGTGCTGAAGTATTCGTCGCGATACTGGCCGTCGGCGGCGATGAGGTAGCCCAGGCGGCTGGCTTTGTCGTAGTGGCCATGCGAAGAGAAAAAGAACAGGGCCTGGTCGTTGGGGCCGATCCGTTGGTTGAGGGTGCCGATTTTGTCCAAAATCTGTTGTTTGGTCGGGTTGGCTACTCCTTCGCAGAGGAACCCATAGGTGTTTTCCAGTTCCTTTTTGAGTAGTTCGGCCTCGGTCTTCGTATCGGGCAAGGCTTGCCAGCCGGGCTGGAATTGGGTGGTGTAGAAAAACACGGCGTAGTCTTTTCCGCTGCGCGCGGGCGACTGCGCCGTCGCGCACAGGCCGCTGAGGGCCAAAAGCAGGAGGAGAATGTTTTTGATTCGCATGGAGCGTATTTTACAGGACAAATGTACTCTGTACTACCCAGCGGGCCAATGCCGAGCGACTCTAAGTTGTACCCCTAAAACCCGGCAATAAAGTTGTACCCTGGAATTGGACAGTGCAGGGGCAGCGCCCCGGAAGATTTGTAGTAAAAGTAAGCAATACGAGGCATGGAGGTGCAGCGCACCGCAATAGGTTTCGGTGCGCTGCACCTACACGCCAAGTATTGGTATCGAATGCTACAAGTCTTTCGCGGCGCTGCCGCTCGCTAAGTAATTAA
>JADLDL010000319.1 GCA_020846655.1 Saprospiraceae bacterium
CCCCAACGACGAAGAAGAGCTGCGCAGGGTAATCAACTACCCCGCCCGAGGCATCAGAACGGCTACCATCGACAATGTCAGCCAATACTCCGGCGAACACAACATCACGCTCTGGGACGCCATGTTGTTTGCCGATGTGCCGGACCGCGCCCGCAAGTCGATGCACAGTTTTCGACAATTGGTGGAGGGCTGGCAAAAACGCGCCAGCCAGGACAGCGCCTACAAACTCGCGTTCGACATCCTGCGCCAATCGACCCTGCTCGATACCCTGAAAAGCGACACCAGCCCCGAAGGCATCGGCCGACTGGAAAACGTGAATGCCGTGCTGGATGCCATCAGCGAGTTTGCCGACAGCCAGGCCGGCGAGCCCAGCGGCGACCCCAACGACCTGGCCTTTGCCAACACCGACCGCTCGCTGGCCGCCTACCTCCAAACGATCACCCTGCTCACCGATGCCGACGATGCCTCGGGCGACCGCGATTTTATCACCCTGATGAGTACTCACGCCGCCAAGGGCCTGGAGTTCAGGAGCATTTTTGTGACGGGCCTGGAAGAAAACCTGTTTCCCTCGTTCATGGCGCTCGAAGACCCCAATGGGCTCGACGAGGAGCGCCGCCTGTTTTATGTGGCCATCACGCGGGCCAAGGAATTGCTCACCATCACCTATGCCCAGAACCGCTACCGCTACGGCCAGATCCGGACCAGCGAGCCCTCCCGGTTTCTGGAAGAGATCAACGCCGAACACTTCGACCTGTTGGGCGGCATCGGCAGCGGCCGGCCCCAGCCGGCGCAGCAGGCCATCGCCAACCCGCGCGCCAGCGTGTCGGGCTATTTCGCCAAACCCCGCGCCCCGCAGGCGCCCGTAGTGGTGCCGGCCGATTTCCGCGCCGCCCCGCCAGAGGCTATCGTGGCAGGGGTGCGGGTGCTGCACCTGAAATTCGGAGAAGGAAAAGTGACCAGTGTGGAAGGGCCGAAAGACGGCAAAGTAGCCACGATCGTGTTTAACAACGATGAACTGCCGGAGCGGCGGATTGTGCTGAAATTTGCGAAATTGCAGGTGCTGTAGTGGGTACAGATTTTAACCACTAAGAGCACTAAGAGCACTGAGGGCACTTGGAACATCTTAGTGCGCTAAGTGTCCTCAGTGGTTATATTTTTTTGAATCTCGAAGCCCGCTACTACTTCACCAGCTCCCCCATTTCCCAATCTTTTCCTTTCTTTTTGACCAAAATCGTGTACTCGCCTTTGGGCAACTCGCGGGTATCCACAGCATTGCCTTTTTGCTTGAGCGAGCGCCATACTTTGCCGTCGGCGCCCACGATCCGCAGCTGGATCCGTTCGCTGGTTTTCACCCCGGCGATGCGGGCCAGGCCGTCGGCGGCGGGTTTTTCCTCCATTTTCAGGTCAAAACCAAAGACTTCGCGTTTTTTGACCTTGGGCACGGTACCGGCAAACAGCCATTGGTAGGCTGCCGGAAACTCGCGCCGCCAAAACCACTCGGAGTGCTGGCCGTCGGCTACCACGTTCAGGCGGATATCGCCGGGGGCAAAACCGGCCGACAGCAGGGCGTTGCTCACGTTGAGGATATCCTGCTCCACATAGTCGGGTTCTTCGCCGCCGGCCAGGAAATAGATCCGGGCATCGCCCTGCTTGGGGTGTGCGCGGATGTCGTCGACCGGGCCGGTACCGGCAAACCAGAAGGCCGGCGAGAGCACGCCGGCGCGGGAGAAGGTTTGCTGCCAGTCGGCGAAGCCGTACATCGAAATCAGACCGCCCATGCTGCTGCCCATGAGGCCGGTGGTTTGGCGGCCGGGGAGGGTGCGGTAGGTGGCGTCGATTTTGGGTTTCAGGGTTTTGGTCAGGAAATCCATGTATTCGTCGCCTTCGCCGCCGCCGTATTCGGGGTTTTTCCAGGGGGAATATTCGTCGAGGCGTTTGGCGCCACCGTTGTCGATGCCCACCACGATGCAGCCGTAGTCGCCCTGGTTGAAGAGCCGGTTGAGGGATTCGTCGACCTGCCATTCGCCGAAACTGCTGGTTTCGTTGTCAAACAGGTTTTGGGCGTCGTGCATGTAGAGCACGGGGTAGCGTTTGTCGGTGGTGGCGTAGTCGGGGGGCAGGTACACCCAAATGCGGCGTTTGCGATTGAGTTGTGGGATGTTGAAATGATCATCAAGCACAAATACATTGGGTGCGGCGCTGCCACCGCCACCGCTGTCGCGGTCTTCCCAGCCGAGGATGCTGATCTGGATGGTTTGGGCTTTGCCGTCGTATTGCAGGCTGCGGTTGGCCAGGAATTTGCCGGCGGCAGTGCCTTCTACGGTAGCCCAGTTGCCTCGGGCGACTTTATACTCCAGTTTGCCGGCTGGCGGATAGATCGTGACGGTGTAGCGGCCAGCGCCGAGGGGTGCGAGCAGGGCCTTGGGGTCGCTGGTGTTCCAGTTGTTGAAACTGCCGGCGAGGTACATTTTGGCATCGGCAGGGGTGTTGGCCGGGATGGCATTGACCTCGATGGTAAGTTGGGCGGCCAAGGCAAACGGCAGGAGCAGGCCCAGGAAAAAGAAAAAACGAAGACGCATGGTATCGGAATTGGGTGGTGGATGGTGTATCGGCCGCTATAGTCGGGCGATGGTAAAAAAGCCCGCAAAAGTACGCTTTTTGTACTAAAAATCGCTCATGCGCTGCAAAAACAAGCCGTACTCGCCTATCTTGTCCCAGCACAGCGTGTCCGAACTGAACCGCTTTTCCATATGAACAATTGGCCCATTGCTCTCCTTTTTTTGCTGCTCCTGCTCGCCGGAAGCAGCCCCCTGCCTGCACAAACCAGTTCACCCGCCATCTTGCAACACCCCTGGGCCGCTTCTTGGGTGACGGTGCCGGCTGTTTCCGGAGAGGGCTACGGCGTTTTTTTGTTTCGAAAAACCTTCCAGCTGCCCGCGCAGCCCGCCACCTTTGTGGTGCATGTGTCGGCCGACAACCGCTACAAACTTTTTGTCAATGGCCAACTGGCCTCGCTCGGCCCGGCGCGCGGTGATGTCAACCATTGGAATTATGAAACCCTGGAACTCGCGCCTTACCTGAACGCTGGGAAAAATACGGTGGCCGCACTGGTCTGGAACGAAGGCGAGTGGCGCCCCGAAGCCCAGATCTCCTGGCGCAGCGGTTTTATTGCGCAGGGCGCAACAACAAACGAGGCCCTCATCAATACCGATACCTCCTGGCGCTGTATCCGCGACAACAGTTACCGCCTCCTGCCCGTCCGGATGCCGACTTACTATGTAGCCGGCCCCGGCGAACTCGTCGACCTGAAGGCTCAGCCGAAAAACTGGCAAGCGCCGGAATTCTCCGACGCCCATTGGGCGGCTGCCCAACCCATCGGCAGGGGCATCCCCAAAAACATCCTGGGCGAATACGGCACCCTCAGTGGCTGGCTGCTGGTGCCTTCGTCGCTGCCGCCCCTGGAACACACACCGCAGCGCTTTGGCAGCCTTCGGCAAGCCTCGGGCGTGGAGGTGCCGACGGGTTTTCCCGGCACTCCAAGCCCCATAACAGTGCCGCCCCACACACTGGCCACGCTGGTGCTCGATCAGGGATTTCTGACCAATGCCTACCCCACGCTGGTGCTCAACGGCGGGCAAGGCGCCACCCTTTCCCTGACCTACGTGGAGGCCCCGTTTGCGCAATACCCCGCCAAAGGCAACCGCAACGACATCGCCGGCAAGTCCTTCCTGGGCCGGAAAGACAGCCTGCTCACCGATGGTTCTCAGGGCCAACGATTCACCCCGCTGTCGTTCCGCACCTTCCGCTACGTGCAGGTTCAGATCCGCACCCAAAACGAGGCCCTCGAACTGGAAGATGTGTACAGCACCTTCACCGGGTATCCGTTCGAACGCAAAGCCGCCCTGGAATCGGGCACGCCCGAAATGGACAGCATGCTCCGGATCGGCTGGCGAACGGCCCGGCTTTGCGCCGTCGAAACCTACATGGATTGCCCCTACTACGAGCAATTGCAGTACATCGGCGACGCACGCATCCAGGGCCTGGTGTCGTTGTACAACAGCGGCGACGAACGCCTGCTCCGCAATGCCCTGACCCAGATGGACAACTCCCGGCAGCCGGACGGGGTCACGCTGAGCCGCCACCCATCCTACACGCCGCAGTATATCCCCACTTTCTCGCTGTGGTACCTGGGCATGTTGCACGACTACTACCGCTACGGCCGCGACCTTGCGTTTGTCCAGGAAAAACTACCCGGCCAGCGCCAGATTTTGGACTATTTCCGGCGCTTCCAGCAAGCCGACGGCTCGCTGAAAAACGTGCCCTACTGGATGTTTACCGACTGGGTAACGACGCCCGGCTGGTCGGCCGGCGCCGGGCCGGTGGGCGCTGACGGCAGCTCAGCCATGCTGGACCTCCAATTGCTCTGGGCCTATCAGTTGGCTGCCGAGCTGGAACGGAACCTGGGCATGGCCGGCTACGCCGACTTGTATTCGGCTGCCGCCGAGCGTTTGAAGCAAACGATCCAAAACAAATACTGGGACCCGGCCAGCGCGATGTACGCCGACACTCCCGAGAAAAACCTGTTTTCGCAACACACCAATGCCCTGGCTATCCTTACCGGTATGGTGGCTGGACCCGCTGCGGAAAGCCTTGCCCGCCAATTGCTCACCGACAAGCGCCTGGCGCCCGCGTCCATTTATTTTAAATATTACCTGCATCAGGCCTTGGTGCGAGCGGGCCTGGGCAACGGCTACCTGGGCTGGCTCGACAAATGGCGGGAAAACATGGCGATGGGCCTGAGCACCTGGGCTGAAATATCGGAAATCGACGTGGCCCGCTCCGATTGCCATGCCTGGGGCGCCAGCCCCAATATTGAATTTTTCAGGACCATACTGGGTATCGACAGCGCCGGACCGGCCTTTTCCAGGGTAAAAATTGAGCCACACCTGGGCAACCTGACGCAGATCGGCGGCACGATTCCACACCCCAGGGGCAGCCTGAGCGTCCGCTATCGCCTGGCCCAGGGCAAGTGGTCGATCCAGATCGATTTGCCAGCAGAGACTGCGGGTACCTTGGTGTGGAAAGGCCAGTCGGTGGCCTTGCATCCCGGAATCAACCGGCTGCACTATCCGGATTGATGTTTCACAAGTTGTTAACAGGGATTTCAGTTTTCCCTCAACATTCCTACCAATTCTGCTCAAACTCGCCGCCCACCTTTGTGCCAGGAAAATCGTTGGTTGGGCGCTTGCGCCGGCCAGGATGCACACAGAAACTAGCCCAAGCAATTAAGTCAGTTCATAACAGCGTTTAGGCTGCAAGCTGCCAGGTAGTCCTGTGCGGCTTGTAGTTGTTGTGGCGCGTTCGCGAGGATGGGGCGGTCTATTTATTGAAAAACAAACGTTTCACCTTCAATATGTTAGCATGAAAAAAACAATCGTACTCCTCTGCCTGGCGCTGGCCGCCGCACCGCTATTTGCCCAAACCTGGACGCTCGACAAGGGCCATTCCCGCGTGGGGTTCACCGTGAGCCATCACCTGATTTCGGAGGTGGACGGCAATTTTAAAGCCTACACCGCCAAAATAACGGCCTCAAAAGACGACTTCTCAGATGCTGTGTTTGAGTTTTCGGCAGAAACCAATTCGTTCAACACCGACAATGACTTTCGGGACAAGGATTTGCGGAGCCCGAACTTTTTTGATGTGGAAAAATACCCGACCATGACGTTCAAGAGCAGCTCTTTTGTGCGGGTCATGGGCAACAAATGGAAACTCAGCGGCAACCTGACGATCAAAGAAACCACCTTGCCGGTAGTACTCGACGTTATCCTCGGCGGACCGGAAATGAACCAGCGGGCTCAAAAACTCGAAATCGGGATCAAAGCCACGGGTAAAATCAACCGCCTGGATTTCGGAATTGGGGTGAATTTGCCCTTGTTTATGGTCGCCAACGAGGTGGAACTTCGGATTCTCGGCGAGTTCAAAAAAGACTAAGCCGGCCGCCGATCAGTGGCATTTGCCGTCGCCGCCGCAGGTACTGCATTCCACAAATTCGGCTTCCGGTACGCGCCCCCCAAACCCGGCCGCCCCGGCCTTTGCAGGCCTTGCAAATGCAGGTTGGCTGTTGTTGTACGGGCTGTTCCGGCTGTTGCACGGTAGCTTTTGGACAAATTTTTCCGCTGCCTTCGCAATTGGGGCAGGGGTAGGGCCCATAGCCTTCAACTTAAGGTTTACTTACTTCGACATTCGATATTCTGCGGTTCGATATTCGATATTCCAACGTAGTTGGCTTAAAAAATATCGAATATCGAACCGCAGAATATCGAATGTCGAAGTAAAAAAAGC
>JADLDL010000320.1 GCA_020846655.1 Saprospiraceae bacterium
CGTTGTCATCCGAGCGGAGCGAGGGATCTGAGTTGGACATTTGTACAAACCATTTTGATCCGTTTGTTCCTCCTTACCCCGAAACACGCACCACGCGCCCCGAAACACGCACCACGAAACACGCACCACGAAACACGAAACACGCGCCCCGCACCACGAAACACGAAAAAACATGTCGCATATCTGGAAAAAAATACTCCCGTTTTTACTGTTTTTGGCCGGCATCCAGGCCTTGAGCCTGGCCCAACAGCCCGACCCTGTATTTGATCGTTTTGAACAATTGTTCCAGCGGATGGACGAGCAAATGCGGCGGGGCATGCCCTTCGACACCTCGTTCCGGAACGGGCATCTGCGGATGTCGCCGGATTCCAACTCGTTTTTTTACTACCACATTGATACCAGTTTTAATGGTCTGGGTGGTCCCGAATTTTTCCAGTTTTCGCCTTTTGACGACAGCCCGATGAGCGGATTCCCGGATTTTGACCGCTTGTTGCAGCAGTTTTTCAACGGCAGCGATCCGTTCTTTTCGGAGCCGCAGCCCGGTACCCTCCCGCCCGACGATGGCCAGGAAGGCGCTGGCGAAGACCAATTGTTGCCCGAAGAGCGCCTTCGGCTACAAGAACAACAGGGCACTGCACCGCCCAACCCCGCCGCTCCACCCCAACCCACTAAACCCAAAGTAAAAACCATACGAATTTAATGTGGCCACATTCATCCAATTGGTCACATTTAGTAATTGGTCACATTAAAAAATTTGTGCCGGCAAGGGGCAACCATTTTATCGCCTGCTTGTTTTGCATTCCTTACCTTCGCGGCGACCAAATTTTACAACGCAATGCCAGCAAACGAACAAGTTGACGTGTTCATCTACCGGGTCCGGGAAACGGGCCTGGAAGTGTTCCTGGTCAACTCTGATGAACTACCCCTTGAGGATGAGGCGCAATGGAAGGCCCTTTCGGCCGGCGAGCAAACACCGGAACGCCTGCGCAACGCCAATTGTATCGAACTGGAGCCGGTGCTCGACGCCAACGGCGAATCGCGAAAAGCCATTGCCGTAGAAGCCGATTGGCACGAACTGCCCTCGCTGCGCGCCCTGATCTACGAAGACTATCGGGTAGCCAAAGAAAAAGCCCGGCTGAAGATCAAAAATCTGATTCCGGAAATGGAAAAGGGCGCTTTTTTCGCCGTTAAAGAAGCCTTCAAACGCGTGTTGCCCGAGCAATATGCTTTTCTGAAAGAACTAAAAGAGGTCCTCGTCGAGAAAAATTCGACCAAATACCTGTAACCTGTACGGGTACCTGCCTGCCGGACATCCATGCCGCTCCTGCCTTCTTCCTATCCCAGTCCCCCGTTTTGGTCTGCCAACGGCCACGTACAAACCATTGTGCCCGGCATCTGGCGCCGCGTCAAAGACGTGGCGTACACCCGCGAACGCATCACCACGCCCGATGGAGATTTCCTCGACCTCGACTGGATACACCGCGACAGCCGCCGCCTGCTGCTGCTGACCCATGGCCTCGAAGGCAACTCCGACCGGCACTACATCAAAGGCCCCGCCAAACTTTTTGCCCAAAACGGCTGGGATGTGCTGGCCTGGAACTGCCGCTCCTGCTCCGGTGAAATGAACCGCGCTTTCCGCATGTACCACCACGGCGACACGGAGGATATCGCCACCGTCATCCACCACGCCCTGCAAACGGGCCGGTATACCCAGGTGTCGCTCGTTGGGTTTAGCATGGGCGCCAACATCACGATGAAATACCTGGGCGTGCAGGGCAATACCCTCCCACCCGAAGTGCGTGCCGCCGCAGTTTTTTCGGCCCCCTGCGACCTGGAATCGGGCGCCGATGTGCTGGACCGCTGGGACAACGGCATCTACCGCCGCCGGTTTATGCGGGCACTGGCCGAAAAAATGCGCCGCAAAGCCGGGCAATTCCCCGGCAAATTGGACTTGCAACGCCTGGAACACGTGCGGCGCTGGCGCGATTTCGACGAGTGGTTCAGCGCGCCGGTTTGTGGCTACCGCGATGCCGCTGATTTTTACCGCCAGGCCTCCGCCCGAAATTTTATCTCCGGTATCCAGGTGCCCACCTTGCTCGTCAACGCCTGGAACGACCCCATCCTGACACCCGCCTGTATGCCCGTCGACATCGCCCGCGAACACCCGTTTTTTCACCTGGAACTCACCCAGGACGGTGGCCACTGCGGTTTCTGGACGCCCGGCCAAACCTTTTCCTGGGCCGAACAGCGGGCCCTGGCCTTTTGTACAGCAGCCTTGGAAGGCCCCGCCCCGACGTCGACAACCACCGCGCATCCGGTGCTGAGCGCCACAGACGGATGGGGGCCAGGCTGACCAAGATCATCTTGCCGAATCCAGCGCCGCAGATCACCTTTGTAAAAAATTCAATCCAGTATGACCAGTGCTCAAGATCCAGACGTAGCCGGACTCCTTGCCCGGGCACAACAACTGTTGGACACCGTGTGTGACCCGGAAATTCCGGTCCTCACAATCGCCGACCTGGGCATTCTGCGGGACCTGCACTGGAATGCCGCCGAAAACCGTCTGGAGGTGGTGATCACCCCAACCTATAGCGGCTGTCCGGCCATGAGCATGATCGAAGTCAACATCCGGGCCGCTTTGCAGGAAGGCGGTTTCGATCGGGTACAGGTCCACACCGTCCTGAGCCCGGCCTGGACGACAGACTGGCTCTCCGAACAGGGGCGCCAAAAACTACAAGCCTTCGGCATCGCCGCCCCCGCCGAAGCCAGCCTCGACCAAAAAGCCCTCCTGGGCGAACCCAAAGCCCTGCGCTGCCCGATTTGCGGCTCCTCCAACACGCAGATGATTTCCCAATTCAGTTCTACCGCTTGCAAAGCCCTGTTCCGCTGCCTCGATTGCCTGGAACCCTTCGATTACTTCAAATGCCACTAAACCTTTTTGTGGCACAATTTCTGTTTTGAAGGTTGGAAGGTTAGAAGGTTGGAAGGCTAGGGGGGTGGAGAGTTGGATCTTTCTAGATTTCCAACCCTCCAACCCCATAGCCATCAACTTAAACGTTTGAAGGCGCTTTTTTTACTTCGACATTCGATATTCTGCGGTTCGATATTCGATATTCCAACGTAGTTGGCTTAAAAAATATCGAATATCGAACCGCAGAATA
>JADLDL010000321.1 GCA_020846655.1 Saprospiraceae bacterium
GCAATAACTATTCAACCCTCTAACCCATCCACCCCCATAGCCATCCAACCCTCTGACCCATCCAACCATCCAACTATTCAACCCATCCAACCTTCCAACCATCCAACCTTCTAACCTTCTAACCCTCCAACCCTCCAACCCATCATGCGTATTGCTTTTAAAATGCATTTGCATCCAGGCCAGGCCGCCGAATACCGGCGCCGGCACGATGAAATCTGGCCCGAACTGGTCGTGTTGCTCAAAACCACCGGCATATCGGACTATTCGATTTTTCTGGACGACAGCACCCACGAACTCTTCGGGGTCCTGAATATAGATGACCCGGCAGCGTTGGACACACTGCCGGGTCATCCGGTCATGCAACATTGGTGGACCTACATGAAAGATATCATGGCCACGCGCGACGATGATTCGCCGGTGTCAACTCCGCTGCAGGAAGTATTTTACCTGCCGTAGCCGTCGACACTTCGGGTCTATTCGGCGCCGTCTAGTTTGGCTTTATCCACAGCGTAGGCACCCACGGCTTTGCCCTGGATCAGCCCCGCCTCCGAATCAAACCGGTAGTGGATGCCGGCAAATACCCGCGAATCGGCAGCCTCCTGTGCCCAAGCCTCGCAACGTGCCTGCTCGGCCGGGACAATATGCGACAGCACCGTTGCCGCAGCCGAGGAAAACGTGGAGTGGCCGGAAGTGTAACTCGGAAAATTCGGGATGCCCAGGATCGTTTTGAAACCCGGGATCGCCTGGGAAGGGCGCGGATAGTGGTAGTAATATTTCGCGTCCCAACAACTCACACCCGCATCCTGAACGGCCATGTTCAGGTAGGCAAAGGTGCGGGCCGAGCGCAGCGGATTTTGGCGGTATTTGACCAGGAATTCTGCCGCAAGGCGGTTCCAATGGCCCGGCGGCGTATAGGTCCCCAGGCCATCGGCCCAGAAATTGGCGATTTTGCGCTGCTCCTCGGTCAGGTTGTCCTGTACGGATTGTAATTCGTCGGTCGCGCGCTGAAATTCGACAGAACCGGGGGCTGGCGGCGGCCCGGGACGCGTGGCTTCCACATTGGGCACACACCAGAGTTCCAGTCGGCCAAAAAACGGCGTGATGCCCACCGGCCGCGGCGGATCTTCCAAATTGACCCAGTGCCAGCCCCAGCGGGCCTCAGCGGCGTCGCGCAGCGAGTCGGAAACCGGGCGAGGCGTTTGGGCATTTTTCATACCATCGGTTTTCGAGCGGTTGATAAAAACGGCGGCTACGGCCCGGCCCAGCGAATCGCCGGCCGTGATATCGCTGGCTACGTTCAGGCCCGCCCAGCGCAGGCTGTTCTTGTGCTCGGCTGCCTTGGCGGCGATAAAGTCTTTTTCCAGCGGAAACATCGCCGTCAGGATAGCCTGCGACACGGCAGCCACCACGGCGCCATCGGACGGATACGAGGGCAGGGCATTTTCGGGCAAATGGGTTTGAATCGTGGGATCGGCGGTGTAGGGCGCCGGGCGGTTGAACTGGTACTTGTGGTGCCAGGCTGCGATCAGGGCGTCATACTGCGCCGCGCCCCAGTACGCCAGTGCCCGGCAGGTATAGGGCGGGTGGGCAAAAGGGAACAGTGGATATTGGTCGGGGGTGGCGGCATTGGGCGCCGAGTAGGAGCCATCGGGGTTGGGCGCTGGCGCCAGGTTGTACTTGGCGGCCATTTCGCGGGCCAGTTCGTTCCAGCGGATCAGCGGGTTGCAGCCCCAGTAGCGCACGGCTTCTTCCTGCTCGGCCGTCAGTTGCTGGCTGCTGGATTTCAACTCGGCCAGTTCGGCCTGGTACTCCGCAGAGGCCACTTCGGCCGGGGCCGGTAGCCCAATCTGGGCGCCGCTGCTCAGCAATACCGGTTTCCAGGCGCCGCCGGTTTCATCCAGCGCCGTGAAATCATACGACTCGTAATCGGCCCGGGTAGGCAAGTCATCGTCGCAGGCGGTAAAAAGGCCGAGCAAGAGGGCGCCCAGCAGGGTGTATAAAAAACTACCTTTCATATGTCTTTGTTTTTGAACTTAATTCTTGGAAAAAACGGCTTATTTCCAGATGCCGAACTGGTAGGTAATACCGCCCGAGAAAACCGTTGATTGTCCTACGTTGCGCCCCGATACAATATAAGAACCGTTGGCAAGCACCCCCAGCCCTTTGACAAAGGGCAGGTAGTATTGCAACCCGGCGCCCACCCGGCTGAAGATCATCCGGTTGGAGGGGAAGCCGGCATCCTGGCGCCGGATATCAAACCCGCCCTGGGTATTGAGTCCGTCGTAGCGGGCTTCGATTTTGAAAGAATCATCAAACAACCAAGTGCCCAGCACGGCCTCGTAGGTGATGGCATTGGGCATATCCACCTGATCGGTGTAGTACCCTTGGGTGGTGTAATAATAATCGCGCTCGATGGTACAGTTGCTGCGCAAATGGTAGCCCATTTGCACGCGGGCATAGGGGCCTTTGTCGAGTTTGTACTGAAAAACACCGCGCAGGGAGCCGTCGATACAACCCAAGCCCAAGGCGAAGGGCATGAAATCCGGCAAGTAATTGGAGGCCGGCGCGGTAAGGCCGGCAACGGCATGGATGGTAAAATGGCCGGGTCCGGTCATCCAATCGAGGGCTTTTCCTTTGACCCAAAAGCCCCAATCCTGCAAGCCCCGGGCGCCGCGCACCTGTCCGGCGCTGGCGCTGGTGTGTACCCAGGGCAGGGCAGCGATCACATTCAGGCGGTCCAGGATACCCAGGGCGAACATCGGCATCACCGACTGTCGCGTCAGGGTTCCGATATTGCCGTTGGCGCGTTTCAGGGTACCTTCCCAGTACTCGTCCCAGGCATCGTGGGTGTAGATAGCCGCCACACAAATCTGCCCTTTGTCCATCATCAGGGCGTCTGTGGGGGTTTGGGCCTGCGCGCCAACCGCCAGCAGTGCAGCAACAACCAGTGAAAAAACATGTAAGCGGATCGTACGCATTCCAGAAAAATTAAAGTGACAAAATGGGTAAGCGAACGAGCGGAGGATTTCTGGCAGGATAAAACACCGCCGGCGCCATCTCTTTTTCGCGGCGCAAATTGACCCGCCTTTCCCGGTCCGGGCTTAGGGAAGGCTTAGAAACTTCTTAGAAATCAATTAGAGGGGTTGGAGGGTTGGATGGTTAGAAGGTTGGAAGGTTGGAGGGTTGGAAGGTTGGAGGGTTAGATGGTTGGACGGTTGGACGGTTGGACGGTTGGGCGGTTGGGCGGTTGGAAGATGGTTTTGCCGTTGTTGGCGGCAAAACCATCCAACCGTCCAACGGGATAGTTCAATCAAGTGTGTCTGAGGTTAAAAGTTAATTTCAATATTGGCGCTTCGCGCCGCTTGGAGGCCGTAGGCCGGAAAGCGGCGCGAAGCGCACTCATTTTTCTACCAAGTGCCGGGAGAATCGTTCTCCATACATCTTGACCAGTTCTCTTTGGATGGCTTTCCACCCCAAAGCATTCCGTTTCCAAGACTTCTCGTTGTGCATCAGGCAAAGATAGATTTGCTTGATAAGCGCAGTATCTGAGACCCATGCCGCTTTGCCTTTAATGAGTTTTCGAATGATACGATGCAATGCTTCGACAGGATTGGTCGTGTAGATCATTCGACGCAATTCTTTGGGGTAGTCCATAAAGGCCATTAACTCGTCCCAGTCTGCTTCCCAACTTTCAACCAGCCGCTCATATTTTCCACCCCAGGTCACGGTAAAGGCTTCCAGTGCGGTTCTGGCCGCTTCCCGGGAGGGCGCCGTGTAGACGGTGCGTAAATCCCTGCGTACTGACTTGATATCCTTGTCGTCGACAAAGCGGGTGGAACTACGCACCTTATGCACAATACACTTCTGAATAACAGCCAGGGGGTAAACCTCTGAAATGGCTTCGCTAAAGCCGGCCAAATCATCCGTACAGAAGACCAATACATCTTCCACGCCCCGATCTTTTAAATCCTCCAAAACCAGGCCCCAGCGGCTAGCGCCCTCATTCTCATTGATATATAAACCCAACAAGTCGCGCTGACCCTCCGCATCGATTCCGTACACCGTGTAGAAAGCCCGGCTAGTATATTGCCCTTCGTACCGCACTTTAAAATGCACCGCATCCAAATATATGATCGCGTACATCGAGCGTAAGCGACGGGTCCGCCAAGTTTGTATTTCTGGAAGCACCTTGTCCGTAATGGCGGAAATCTTGCCTGCAGAAACCGACAAACCGTATAACCGCCCTAACAAACGGCGTACATCCTCCACTGAATTGCCCTGGGCATACAAGGCGATGATTTGCTCGTCTACCCCACTGGACAACTCCCGCTGACCCTTCTCTACCAACTCGGGCTCAAAGTCCCCATTTCGGTCCCGAGGTGTCCGGATCGAAAGCGGCCCTGCAGCAGATAATAACTGTTTCGCCGTGTAGCCATTGCGCTTGTTCTCCCGACCCGAGGCTCGTTCTTCGTCCAGAAAATCCGTAGCCTCCCCTTCCAGCATCTTGTTCACCATCGATTGGAGCAACTCACTAAAAACACTACCTTCACTCAGCAACGGCTTTTTCGAATACAGGTGCTCTACCATGCGTTCCCGCAGTGCCGCATCCGGTATTAAGTCCGCCAAAGTCTCTTGCTTTTTTTTCTTTGTCATAACATTTGTGTCTGATGCGTGAAGTTAAGCAGACACACTTTAATGAACAGTCTCCGTCCAACCGTCTAACTCCTCCAACCTTCCAACCATCTAACCCCATAGCCATCAACTTAAACGTTTGAAGGCGCTTTTTTTACTTCGACATTCGATATTCTGCGGTTCGATATTCGATATTTTTTAAGCCAACTACGTTGGAATATCGAATATCGAACCGCAGAATA
>JADLDL010000322.1 GCA_020846655.1 Saprospiraceae bacterium
ACGCCTTCTTCTTCGGCCTTGTGCGCCAACATGGCGCCGCGCACCACATCGCCGATGGCGTAAATGCCCGGCACGCTGGTTTCGAGGTGCTCGTTGACAGGAATCCGGCCTTTTTCGTCGGCCTTAAGGCCGGCATTTTCCAGCCCGAGTTGGTCGGTATAGGGCCGGCGACCGATGGCCACCAGGCAATAGTCGACATCAAAATTCAGCACTTTTGACTCGTCGTCGCGGCTTTTAGCCACGACGCTTACCTTTGTTTTGCTGGGTTTCACCTCCGTCACTGCGTGGCGCAGGTGAAACTGGATACCCAGTTTTTTCAGCGATTTCATCAATTCTCGGCTGCAATCGGCATCCATGGTGGGGATTATCCGGTCGAGGTATTCCACCACATGCACCTGTGTACCCAGGCGGGCATACACGCTGCCCAGTTCAAGACCAATCACGCCGCCGCCGATGATAAGCATACTGCCGGGCACCTTATCGATGTTGAGGGCTTCGGTGCTGGTGATAACGCGTTTTTTGTCGTAGTTAAAACTCTCGGGTACAATGGGTTTGGAGCCCGTGGCGATAATGACTTTTTGCGTTTCGATTTCTTGAAAGGCCCCATCTGTTACGGCAACGCGGATCTTGGTTGGGCTGGCAAAGGAGCCATGCCCGGTGTAGACGTCGATTTTGTTTTTTTTCATCAAAAACTCGACGCCTTTGTTGTTGTCGAACACCACCTCGTTTTTGCGCTGGATCATTTGGGGCATGTTCACCTTCAGGTCTTTCAACTCGATGCCATGCGTTTTGAAATGTTCGTGGGCATTGTGGTAGTGCTCTGAGGAGTCGAGCAGGGCTTTGGATGGGATGCAGCCCACGTTGAGGCAGGTGCCACCCAGCACGGAATAGCGTTCAATGATAGCGGTACGCAGGCCCAACTGGGCGCAGCGGATAGCGGCTACGTAACCTCCGGGGCCGGAGCCAATGACGGTAACGTCGTATTGCATGAAGTCAAAAAATTAATGGTTTGGGCGGTTTTTGGGAGCGGGCACTGCTGACGACTATTCTTTATCTTTTGGCTTCTCGTCCGGGCCTTTTTCTTTGAACCGTTGTTTGTCTCTACCACCCGGATTGCCAGTCCCTTTGTTGGGGCGGGTATCCGCTCCTCCGCCTTCGTTTTTCGGCGGAGCATTGTCTGGCCTTGGCTCGCGGGGCGGTGGCGGTGTTTTGGGGCGCTCGGCCCGGTTGTCGGGCCGGTCCGTGCGTTCCGGCCGATCGGTGCGTTCCGGTCGATCGGTGCGTTCCGGACGTGGTCCTTGTTGTTTTGGCCGTTCGGGTCGTGGCCCGCGGTTGTCGGGTCGGTTGTTCCGGTTGTCGGGCCGGCCTTGTGGCGAGCGTTGGCGGGTACTTTCTTCGCGTTCTGCTTTCTCCACGGCGGAGGCCAGGCTTTGGTCGGTACGGCCTTTTTTCTTCTTTTTCTTTTTCTTTTTGCGTTTTTCCATGGGCAACTGGATCACGTTGTCCACGCTTTCGTAATCGTGCTGTTGTTCTTCCTCCTCGCTCTCTTCGGTCGGTGGCGCCATAGCCAGGATATCGTCGAGGCTGGCGGGAATTTCGCCGCGCTTGAGCATATCAAGTACTTCCCAAACCTGATCGACGTGGAGGGCATAAAACTTGCCCCTGTTTTCGGCGTAGGCGTAGAACATCAGCCGTTTGAACACATCGGTTTTCATCAACACGGCCATGCCGGCCGTCGTTTTAAGCCGCTCTGCGCGGTCGGGGAAATCCTCGAGCGCATCGATATAGGTATCCAGTTCGTAGTTGAGGCAGCATTTGAGGCGGCCGCACATGCCGGAAAGTTTGGTTTGGTTGATGGCCAGGTTTTGGTAGCGGGCAGCGGCGGTGTTCACACTTTTGAACTCGGAGAGCCAGGTGGAGCAGCAGAGTTCGCGGCCGCAATTGCCGAGGCCACCGATGCGGGCCGATTCCTGCCGGGCGCCGATCTGCCGCATTTCGATCTTGACTTTGAACTCGCGCGCATAATGGCGGATGAGTTCGCGGAAGTCGACCCGGCCGTCGGCCGTGTAGTAAAACGTGCATTTGCGCCCGTCGCCCTGAAATTCGACATCGCCTACTTTCATATTCAGGTCGAGGGTGCGGGCAATGGCACGGGCTCGGATCATCACGTCGCGTTCCATTTTGCGCACTTCGTCGAGGCGTTCAAGGTCGCGGTCGTGCGCCTTCCGGATCACGGCTTGTTGTTTGGCATCGGAGCGGACGCGCTTGCGTTTCATTTGCAGGCGCACCAGTTCGCCCGAGAGCGAGACCTTGCCGACGTCGTAGCCGCCGGAAAAGGATTCGACCAACACCCAGTCGCCGGTCATAGCGCGCGAGTGGGAGGGGTTTTTGAAAAAATCCTTTCGGGAGCCATTTTTAAAGCTCACCTCCACGACATCAAACGGTTGGGGATCTCGAATGCCCATAGCCGCGATCCAATCGTGGGTATTATGGCGGTTGCAGCCTCCCGAGGCGCAGCCGCCGTTGGAACGGCAACCGGCGGTGGAGTCTTTACCGGTAGAGCAGGAACAACCTATACAGCCCATATGGTGTGTGTATGCCAGTTGGTTTGTTGCCGGGAGAAATGGCCGGGGTATCAAACACTGGCTGTGATTTAAGGTTTTTGTTATGGTGCACTTTTTGGCTTTCGGGGGCAATGGAGTGGCGGATTAATTCCGCCGTACTTCGGCGCCTTTCAGGATTTTATTCAACTGAATGGAGCTGTCTAAAAATAGCATTTTGGGGTTGGCGTTGCGTTCTACGTAGTAAATATTGTCGTTGATAATCTCTACCATGCGCGTCACTTTGTCGAAATCCAGCACATTCATCATGTTCTGGGCGGTTTGCAGTTCGAGTGGTCGCAGGCGGGCTTCGGGGTTGCGGGTTACGAGCAGGGCCAGCAGTTCCCGCATAAAATGCAGGCCGTAATACAGGAATTGTTTTTGGTTTTCGCGGCCGAGTTTGGCAAAAGTATCGGTCCACTGCACCAGTTCCACCCCGTTGCCGCGATAGCACTTGCGGAGCCAGTCGAGCAGCAGGGCAGCGTCGTCGTTTTCCGGATTATCGGCGAGTTGCAGGGCTTGGTTAAAATCGGCGCCGGCAAGAAAAGAGATTTGGCTGGCCCGGGCGGCATCCAGTTGGCGAAGTTCACGCAGGCCGTTGGCAATGTCGGCATCGCTGAGCGGGTCGGTTTTAACCAGTTGGCAACGCGACAAAATAGTAGGCAGAATCAAATCGGCATTTTCGGCCACTAGCAGGAAGATAGTCTCTTCCGGCGGCTCTTCGATGAGTTTGAGCAGGCGGTTGCCTTCTTTGCCCAGGTATTCGGGCAGCCACATCAGCAGGATTTTATACCGGCCTTCAAAGGCTTTCAAACTGAGTTTTTTGATGATGGCGTTGCACTCGTCCTTGTTGATGTTGCCCTGTTTGTTTTCGGCGCCGATGCGCTGCAACCAGCTGTTGGCGTCGAGGTAAGGGTTGTCTGCTAAGGCCGCGCGCCATTCCTTTATGAAATCGGTGCTGACGGCATTGGCCCCCACCGTGGGGTACGAGAAGTGCAAATCCGGATGGCTCAGGTGCCCGGTTTTGCCGCAAGCATTACAGTGACCGCAGGGCTCTATCGAGGGCTCCGAGTCGGCAAGCAGGGGGCTTTCGCAGAGGAGGCGCCGGGCAAACTGTAGGGCCAGCGACAGGCTGCCCCAGCCGGTAGGCCCCAAAAACAACAAGGCATGCGGCACCCGCCCGCTGTGGTACAGCTGGTGCAGGAATGAAGTAGCGCGTTGTTGCCCCAGGGTGTGCATCCGTTCAGTTTTACCGCTTGTGAGACCGTCTCAACAAGCATGTCAACAGTGGTCATTGAATCTCCAGGTAAGCGAGCAAAGAGGAATCAAACGGATCGCAGGCAGGACTGAAAACAGCCAATAGCCGGCCATTTTCGTCGAGCAGGTATTTTTGAAAATTCCAGGACACCGTACTGTTCGAATGGCCATTTTCAGCCAGGGTCGTCAGCCAGCGATATATGGGGTGCGGGTGCGCCCCGGCAATTTGCACTTTGGCCGCGAGCGGAAAGGTCACCCCATACCGCCGGTTGCAAAACTGGCGGATATCAGCCCCGTCGCCGGGTTCCTGGCCGCCAAAGTCGTTGCACGGAAAGCCGACCACTGTCAAGTGGTCGCCAAAGTGCACATATAATTCCTGAAGTTGCTGATACTGAGGGGTGTAACCACATTCGGAGGCTACATTCACCACCAATATCTTTTTACCTGCAAACGCTGCAAAATCAATTTGTTCGCCTTCGAGCCCGTCTACACAAAATTGGTGTATGGAGGTCATAAGCCACATTTGTGGCGAAGGTACGGGAATTATACAACCCAGCGCTATGGAATTCGGATTCCGCCGGAGGGTATAGTTTTTTACCTCCCCCGGTTTACCGGATGAGCGTCACATCGCCTTGCACGCGTTCGATCTGGTCGTTGGTCAATTCCAATTCAGCATACCAGGTGAACACACCGGGGTTCATTTCCTGCTGCCGGAAAAGGCCATTCCAGCCCAGCGCTTCCACGTTGGGCTCGAAGTCGCGCCGCTCAAAAACCAACTCGCCCCAACGACCATACACCCGCAAGACCCGCACCAGGCGCACACAGGATGCTGTTTGTGGATAAAACCAATCGTTGTGGCCATCGTCGTCGGGCTGAAATGCATTGGGGAAATACACGTCGCACAGCGACCTGACTTTGACAAAAATCGAATCGGTGGCCACACAGCCCGCGGCATCGGTCACCTGAATGGCATACCAGGTATTGAACACCGGATAAGCGACCGGATCAGGGCAACTCTGACAACTCAGGCCTTCCGCCGGCGTCCAGAGATACTGCAAGGGCGGCGTGCCGGAAATAACCGGCTGGAGGCTCAGCGATGTACTAAGATTCACCACAGCGAAGGCCGGCAAATCAATAGTAATGCCAGGGAACATGTTGACACGCACCAGGACCGTCGAATCACAACCGTTGGCGGCTGCAAATACAAATGGGTAAGGCCCTCCCACCGGTAAACTTTGCCCGTTCCAGATGGCCGTTTGCCCCGGACAAACACTCAGATCAACCTGGTTTTGGGCGGAATCCAGTTCCAGGACAGTGACCAACACCGTAGAGTCGCAACCGTTGTTTGCTTCAAAAATAAATGGATACGGACCGCCGGGCGCCAGATTTTGACCGTTCCAGGCAACCGTTTCGCCCGCACAAGCACTCAGTTCGACCTGCGTTTGGACCGAATCCAGTGCCATCACGGTTATCAAAATCGTCGAATCACAGCCGTTCGCCGCCGGCAGCACAAACGAATATGGTCCACCAACTGGCAGATTTTGACCGTTCCAGGCGGCGGTTTCGCCCGGGCAGGCGCCCAGTTGGAGCGTCGTTTGCGGCGCCACAAGTTCCAGTACGGTGATCAGTACCGTCGAGTCGCAACCGTTGGCCGCAGGCAGTGTAAATGGATACGGCCCACCCACTGGCAGGTTTTGGCCGTTCCAGGCGGCTGTTTCGCCAGGGCAGGCGCCCAGTTGGAGCGTCGTTTGTGGCGACACAAGTTCCAGTACGGTGATCAGTACCGTCGAGTCGCAACCGTTCGCTGCAGGCAGTGTAAACGGATACGGTCCACCCACCGGCAGGTTTTGGCCGTTCCAGGCGGCGGTTTCGCCCGGACAGGCGCCCAGTTGGAGCGTCGTTTGCGGCGCCACAAGTTCCAGTACGGTGATCAGTACCGTCGAATCGCAGCCGTTGGCCGCAGGCAGTGTAAATGGATACGGCCCACCGACTGGCAGGTTTTGGCCGTTCCAGGCGGCGGTTTCGCCCGGGCAGGCGCCCAGTTGGAGCGTCGTTTGCGGCGCCACAAGTTCCAGTACGGTGATCAAGACCGTCGAGTCGCAGCCGTTGGCCGCTGTCAGCGCAAATGGATAGGGTCCACCGACTGGCAGGTTTTGGCCGTTCCAGGCGGCCGTTTCGCCCGGGCAGGCGCTCAGTTGGACCTGAGTTTGGGCAGAATCCAGGGGCAACACCGTGACGAATACCGTCGAGTCGCAGCCGTTGGCCGCTGTCAAGGCAAAGGGATATGGCCCGCCGGGGGGTAAATTTTGGCCGTTCCAGGCGGCCGTTTCGCCCGGGCAGGCGCTCAGTTGGACCTGCGTTTGGGCAGAATCCA
>JADLDL010000323.1 GCA_020846655.1 Saprospiraceae bacterium
AATGCCCAGGTACAAAAGTAAACTACGGTGCATGTTCAATCCTTGCTGTTTCCCCTTGAATGTTTTGAATGCTCACTCACTGTCCGGCGCCGGCCGTTCCAGCGTTTTCATCCGTATTGCAAAGGTAAAATTCCGGTGCTCAATCCGCACACTATCGGGCAAGCCCGCCGCCGTCGGCGAAATGTCAATCTGCACTTTTTGTTTTCGCCGCCCGGCTTTTTCCATGCCCAGCAGGCGATGTGCCGCCAGGTCGGTCCGGAAATAATTCGTGTCTTTGCCGTTCCGGAACGGAAAATACAACTGGCTGCTGTCGCGCAACACCGCAGGGCCTGCCTGGCCGGGATTTTCCAGCAACAACAGTTCGAAATCCTGCCGCAGGGTGCGGAGCACGGATTTGCGACGCAGGGCTTTCAGGCAATATTTTACCTCGAATGCGCCGTCTTTCGCAAACGAAAAATCAAACAAGGTTGGCCCCGTTTCACTGGTAAACACCACCCGTTTGCTGCTGTCGGGCATGGTCTTGAACAGCAACAGGCCGCTCAGGTGCTTGCCCACCACGTCTACTTCGGTTTTGTACAGCCGGGCGCCGAAACGGGGCTGCATATCCAACACCTGCCCGACCGGGATGCCGGGCGCCGGCGCCAGGGCCTCGTAGGGCGAGTGGCAGGCCGGCAAGGCCAGGATGACCAGCGCCCAAAGCGCAACAAAACGATGCGGCAACCAATCCTTGGCCATCAGGCTATTCGCTTAATTTTTAAGGACAAAGGTGCTCTCCGGCAAGGGCTGGTTGAGTACCTGCTGGCTGAAACGCATCACCGTAGTGTCGCCCGAGAGTTCGTTCAGGTCCACCCGGGCCACCGTGTAGTCTTTCCGGTCCACAAACACCAGGATGGTGCTGAAAAACTCCCGCAGGGTTTTGGACTTTGGCGTGAGCAGCAGCGCGTACTGCGTTTTGTTTTCAAACGGCTGCACCTGGTAGTTGGGGTTGCTCAGGGCCGTGCCGGCCAGGCAATCCACAATAATTTCGTTGATCTGCCGGAACATCTTGTTCGATTTGGCCGACATGCGGTTCACCTTTTTGTCGTCCTGAATCGCAATATCGTCGCCGTTGATCACCATCAGGTACTTGTAGGGCGTACTGTATTCGAGCCGCACTTTTTTTTCTTTTTTAAAGAAAAACTGCCCTTTCGACACGATTTTTTCCTCCAGCAGGCTCAGGTTTTTTTCCTGTACAAAATCACTTTTGATGGTTTGAATACCCTGCCCGGCTTTGGAAAAATTTTCCCGAAACCCTTTTTCATCCTTGATGGCGCTAAAGCCCGCCGGCTGCTGGGCCTGCAAGCCGGTGGCCAGCAGCAAAAACAACGCAATCCAAAGTTTATGCATACGCTTGAGATTCAATGAGTGTATCGAGGCGCTGGAATTCGTAGCCCTGCTCGCGAACGGCCCGGATAAATTCCGGCAGCACTTCCAGCGTTTTTTTTCCATGATCGTGCAAAAGAACGATGCTTCCGGGCTGCAACAAGCGCATCAGCCGGGTCATTAACGTATGCTTATCATTTAGCACCGTATCGTACGAGCGCAGGCTCCAGCCGATCACCTGGTGGCCGCTCTGCCCGATGGCGTCCCGAACCATCGGATTGATCACCCCATAGGGTGGCCGGAAAAACAGGGGGCGTTTGCCGGTAACCGCCTCCACGGCGCGGTCGGCGGCTTGCACATCGGCCAGCATTTTGGTGCTGGAGTACAAATCGAACCAGACCGAGTGCGAAAAACTGTGGTTGCCAATGACGTGGCCTTCGCGGTCGATGCGCGTCAGCAAAGCCTCGTTGCCGGCAATGTTTTTGCCAATGCAAAAAAAGGCGGCTGGCACGCCCTGTTCGCGCAAAATATCGAGCACCTGCGGGGTGTACTCCGCTGAAGGCCCGTCGTCGAAACTCAGGGCAACCGCCCGCAGCGGCCGGGGCGCTCGCCAGGTGGTGGGCATAAAAAAGCCGGACTGGATAAAATACACGCCGTAAAACACCACCCAGGAATACACCAGTACCGGCAGTGCAAAGGCCCACCAGGGCAGGCCACCGCCATACCCCTGCCAGGCCGCCAGCAACAGCAACACGGCCCCCAGGGCGATATTGGTGCGGCGGTAGTTCAGCATGCGCTCAGGAGGATCAGGGAATGGTGCGTCCCGTAAAACTGGTTGTAAATCAGGATATTCCGGGGGCGCAAGGGCCCTTCCGGGCCCAGCGGCGCCGGTAGGCGGCCTTGGGCAAATACCTGCACCGCCAGCCAGGTGCCGAGGGCGCTGGCCACTGGAAATTCGCCAAACACTGGTTTAAACACC
Organism: Saprospiraceae bacterium; assembly: GCA_020846655.1. Lineage (GTDB taxonomy): Bacteria > Bacteroidota > Bacteroidia > Chitinophagales > Saprospiraceae > M3007. The sequence continues at coordinate 2,342 of JADLDL010000323.1, forward strand.
GCCGCTGCTGCTGCCGGGAAGAGCAGATTTTTCCAGGAATCGTAAGCGCCGTCGTGTCGGATATCGCCGTTTTTGCCCAACAGCACCAGCTCTACATCGGCCGGCGCCAGTTGCTGTGCAGCCAAAAACGCCCGGGTGGCAGCCGCCAGATCGGCGGGTTTGTACCAGGTTTGCACGGCATTGAGCCTGCAGATGCTCTTGGCTGTTTGTGTGTTGCGCAGCAGGAAAAAAGCGGCGCCTTCGCCGGCAATCGTGCCGGGCGAGGCATAGCCGGCAGCCGCTTCGCCTGCCGGGGTATTTTTGTACAGGTCAAAACGCTGTAAAATCTGTAAAATCGTGTCTGTAATTTCATCGACACCGCCTACCAGCGCCGTTTCGGCGGCGCCTTCTTCGAGCAGCAGGCAGCCGTCGAGCAGGGCGTGTTCAAACGAAAGAGCCCGGTGTACGTAGGTGTTGTTGTAGGCGTGGCATTGGAGCAGCAGGGCAATCTGGGCGCCGATGGTGTTGTGGGTCGATTGGATAAAAGCCGTCGGCGTCAGCATCTCTTCCTGCTGCGCAATGAGTTTTTGCAAAAACACTTCGGTGTCCTCCGTGCAGCCGTAGGCCGTCCCGGTCAGGATAGCGCCGGGCATGGTCACGCCGGCTTCGCGCAGGCAGGCGATGGCGGCGGCAGTACCCATTTTGACCACCCGGCTCATGCGGCGAATCAGGCGCGGGTCGATAAAATCTTTGTATTCGGGTTCGATGCAACGCAGGCGGTTGGTGTTGGGCAGGGGCAAGGCGTCCGGGAAACCGGCGCCGAGGGTTTGGGCCGGCGAAACGGCGGAAGCACTTTCGATGTACAGGGCTGCGGGCATGGCGCTTGTGGTCAAGGTTGGGCAACAGAAAAAACCAGCGAACTGCAATTGCC
>JADLDL010000324.1 GCA_020846655.1 Saprospiraceae bacterium
AAAAAAATGCCGAAACTACAACGGGTTGCGGGTCGTTTTGCGCAGGAATTTTTAATGACGCACGATCCACGAACCAATACGGTACCCAAGGAACGCCTTCTGGCTGCTTACGAAGTTGCGGAAGCTAAACGGGCCCAGCGTGCAGGCGACGCGATTCCTATCTACTGGGAAGAACGCGGCCCGAACAATGTCGGCGGGCGCACCCGTGGGCTAATTATTGACGCCAATGACGCAACGGGCCGAACGGTTTGGGCAGCTGGCGTGGCAGGCGGCTTGTGGCGCACCAACGATATTGATGCCGCTCCTGTAAGCTGGACCAATATTGACGATTTTTTTGATAACCTGGCAATCTCTACTATTGCTCAGGATCCTTCGAATCCAAACTTTATTTATTTCGGTACCGGCGAAAACGGATTCGGAAATGCTGATGCCGTACGGGGGCTGGGCATCTGGCGCTCAATTGACGGCGGTGCTAACTGGGCGCAATTGCCCTCAACTTTGGGCTTCACCATTGTCAACAAAATTGTCATTGATAACGCCGGGGTTCTTTATGCCGGGACGAATACCGGAATCCGCCGGTCTATGGACAATGGCATCACGTGGCCGGCTTTCCCCGGCGCTCCGGGTGGCAATATTCAGGATCTGGAAATTGCCGCCAATGGCGACCTTTATGCTGCCGGCAATGGCAACGGGGTGTTCCGCTTTCAGGGCGGCACGTGGACTACACTTGGAGGCGGATTGCCCACAACCGGATTTGGACGGGTTGAACTCGCGTGCGCACCTGGCAACACCAACGTGTTGTACGCCGCTTTTGAAGACGTTACACAAACGAACAATACCAATCCCTGCCTGACCATTATGCAAACCACTGACGGTGGCACAAACTGGTCGGCCTGCACCGTACCCGGCCTTGGCTCTTTTTGCTGGTACGCTTTCATTATGGCGGTAGATCCGAACGATGCCAACCGCATTTGGGCAGGCGATCAAAATTTATTCGTCTCTGACGACGCAGGCGCCAACTGGACCGGTATCGGTGGCGTACACGCAGACCACCATGCCATCGTTTACCTGCCAGGCAGTTCGGATGAAATGGTCTTCGGCAACGACGGCGGCGTTTATCGCTGCACCAATGCCTCAGCCGCGGTTCCGACACTAACGCCTAAAAACGATTCCTACAACGTCACGCAGTTTTATGCCAATGCCCTGCACCCGACTGCAGGCGTCAATTATTTCCTCGGCGGCACGCAGGACAATGGTACGCAGCGTTTTCAGATGCCCGGACTCGGCAGCACAGACGAGCCTACCGGCGCAGACGGCGCTTTCTGTTTCATTGACCAGGATGATCCGATGATCCAGATCACCGGTTCTCAAAACCGCAATTTCAATATTTCTACCAATGGCGGCGGAAGCTTTGGAACGCTGATCGGAAGTAAAACAGGCACGCTGTTCATCACACCTGCTGATTATGACGATGCAGCCGATGTTTTTTATTTTTCAGACGCAGTAGATACATTAGGCCGGATTACTGATGTGGGCGGAGCGAATACGACAACTTTTGAAACAATTACGGCTTTCAACAACAGCCGGATCGCCACGGTCAAGGTTTCGCCCAATACGGCTAACCGGTTGTATGTCGGCACAACAACCGGACGCTTTGTACGCATTGACAATGCAGATCAGTCCGGATCAGTGACGGTTACCACCCTTACCTCACCCGTTGGTGGGTTTATTTCTTCTATTTCTGTCGAGGTTGGAAACGACAACCACCTGCTGGTGACCTGTTCCAATTTCGGGGTGAACCAGGTTTTGGAAAGTATTGACGGGGGAACTTCCTGGACGCCACAGGATGGCGATTTACCTGATATGCCGGTGCGCGGCGCCCTGTTCAGTCCTTTCGACAGTGACCAGGTTTTGCTGGCCACTGAATTAGGTGTTTGGTCCTGCGCCAACCTGGATGGCGCAGCCACAACCTGGTTCCCAACCAATAATTTTGGCTTAGCCAATGTGCGGGTGGACATGTTGCAATACCGCGCTTCGGATCATTTGGTAATTGCGGGAACGCATGGCCGGGGCATGTACAGCACCGATTATTTCACCCTGCTGGGTACTTGTCCAGACAACCTGGCGGTGAACGGCCCGATTGCTGATGGCATCTATGTGGCGAAAGAATTCGTTACTTCCACTGGCACGGTTGCAGCCGGCGGCAAAGTCATTTTCCACGCCGGAACAGGCGTAGACCTGCTGCCTGATTTCACGGCCGAACGGGGCAGCGACTTCTGGGCGTTGATTCTGCCTTGCGATTTCGACAATCCCTTTAGGCCGGATGACGACCCGACAGCGCAAACAGCATTGATGGAAACGGATGCTCTGGGAACAGCAAGCACGACACTTCCGCCCAACACGGAAACAACGTCGTTCGGCGAAATGGCCCTGACTTGTTATCCCAACCCTTCGCGCCAGCAAGCAACTGTTCAATTCACCTTACCGGAAGAAGGGATCGTCCACCTTTCGGTAATGGATGTGAACGGGAAATTGGTACACCACTTAGCCGCGGGGGAATACTATAATGCCGGCATCCATTTTGCCACCCTCGATGCAAACCGGCTGCAAAGCGGTTTCTATTTCATCGTATTGCGCAGTGGCAGTTCCGCGAGGACGGAGAAAGTATTTGTGGTTCGGTAGTCGCCGGAATTAACGGTCAGTATTAAAAAGCAGCATCAGACGCATGAGCCACTCCACGAGTTTTGGGGTGGCTCATGCTATTTTTGGTTTTTTTAAACGAAGTGCCCTATCTTCGCCTGGCTAATTCTATTTACATGGAAATCCCGGTGCTCTATCAAATTTACCTCGACCACCCGGTTGTAACGACCGACTCCCGCAATGTCCCGCAAGGCGCCTTGTTTTTTGCCCTCCGCGGCGACAATTTTGACGGCAACCGCTTTGCTGCGCAGGCAATTGCAGACGGGGCGGCTTATGCCGTGGTGGACGACCCGTCCGTTTGCGCAGACGGCCGCTTTCTGTTGGTAGAAGATACCCTGGCAGCTTTGCAGGAGTTGGGCCGACACCATCGTCGCCAATTCGAAATTCCGGTTATTGCCATCACCGGGTCAAATGGAAAAACCACCACCAAAGAATTGGTCAGCGCGGTGCTGAGCAGCCATTATCCCACCCATTTTACGCGTGGAAATTTCAACAACCACATTGGGTTGCCGCTCACCTTG
>JADLDL010000325.1 GCA_020846655.1 Saprospiraceae bacterium
GACCGGAAAAAGACGAAATGCCGCAGCGACGCTGCATAGCGGAAAAACAAATCGCGAAAAGTGTCTGGATGGCAGGTATCGCGTTCCATTGATGCGGTGTGGAGTAGTACGGAATACGGATTAGGAAATAAAAAGCAGGTTTTGCCACCTGAAAGAGGCGAGGTGATGACCTGACCCAATAGAACGGACGAAAGAAAAAAAAATTTCAATCGCCGGTAGGGTATGCACAGTACCTTTTCGTTTCACATTCGAACCAAACCCAATTCTGCGTATGAGCCACCTGGATCGACGTTCTTTTTTGACCATGCGCCGGAAATCCGGCGTGCCGGTAACTACCCCGGAGGAGCAAGTGCTCGAACCCATCCCTCAAGCCCTGGCCGACAAACTGGCCCTGCGCGCTGCCAGTCCGCCCAATACGGGTTTGGCGCCGTATACCGGCCCTTGGACGCGTAACGAGGTGATCCACCTGCTCCGGCGCACCCTGTTTGGCGTGACCAACGCGGATGTGGCATATTTCCTGGGAAAAACCATGCAAGGCGCTGTTGATGAAATCCTAAACGCCCCGTATGCACCGCCCGAGCCGCCGGTTAACGATTACAACAACGCCGATTTCACCGACCCCGACGTGCCATTTGGTGAGTCGTTTTTGGATGCTGCCTACAACGGCGGCGCCGAATTTTACCGGGCCGAAAGTGTACGCGCCTGGTGGATCCGCCAGATGTTGGGCAGCAGCCGGAGTATCCGGGAAAAAATGACCCTGTTTTGGCACAACCACCTGCCCGTCCAGTTTTATGAAGCCACGTTTGGCAGCATGTTGTACCGGTATTTAAAAACCATCCGGGAAAATTCGCTGGGAAATTTCAAAACCCTGATGCGGGCCATCACCCTCGACCCAGCCATGTTGTTTTACCTCAATGGCTACCTCAATTCCAAAGACGCCCCCGACGAAAACTACGCCCGGGAGATCCAGGAGTTGTTCGTCATTGGCAAGGACCTGCCCCAGTATTTTACGGAAGATGATGTAAAAGCCGCTGCCCGGCTGCTGACCGGCTGGACAACCGACGGCTTCAGCACCTTTTTCTTTACCAACCTCCACGATACGGGCGACAAAAAATTCTCCGCCTTTTACAACAACCGGGTTATCAGCGGACAATCCGGAACGAACGCCGGCAACCTCGAACTGGACGCCTTCCTCGATATGTTGTTTGAGCAGCCGGAAGCCGCCCGCTTCGTGTGCCGGAAAATTTATCGCTTCTTCGTTTTTCACGAGATCGATGCCCAAACGGAACAGAACGTGATCGTGCCGCTCGCCCAGATTTTCCGCGACAGCCAGTACGACATTATGCCGGTACTGGATACGCTGTTTAAAAGCGAACATTTTTTTGACCAACTTAACCGGGGCGCCGTTATCAAAAGCCCCGTGGACCTGGTGGTAGGCATGTTCCAGCATTTTGGCGTGCAGTTGCCTGGCGACGCCGATATTTTTGACAATTTCCTCATCAGCCTGCAAATGGGCTACACCATGTCGGATATGTTGCAACTACCGGGCGACCCGCCCAATGTGGCGGGCTGGCAGGCATATTACCAAAAACCATTTTTGGATAAATTGTGGATCAATACCGGGACACTGCCCAAACGGGGGAAATTTACCGAAATCATGGTTTTTTACGGGTATTTCGGGCTGAATGGCAGCCAATCCACCATCGACGTGCTGGCTTGGGCCTCCACCCTCACTACCCCCAACAATGTGAGTGCGCTCATCGACGAATCGCTGGAACTCTTGTTCGGCTTGCCGGTGACGCAAACGGTAAAAGACACGCTGAAGCCCATCCTGCTCTCCGGCCTGCCCAACGAAGCGTACTGGGCTGCCGGTTGGGATCTTTGGGAATCTGATCCTTCGAATGAAATGGTAGCCGGCGCCCTGCGTACCCGGCTCCAGGCCTACCTCTGGCGGATCTTGCAAATTGAAGAGTTTCAACTGGTCTGAGCGCCCGTTGGGCTTACCTTCTTCACTTTTCCTACTTTTTCCACCAACTATGAAACGTCGCAATTTTCTCAAAAATATAACCGCTGGCATCGCCATTCCATCCCTGGTGAGCGGCTTCGGCGTGCGGGCTTATTCCTCCAACCCGCTTTCCCGCCTGATCAACAGCCTCACGATCGATACCGACCATGTGCTGGTGATGATCCAACTGGAGGGCGGCAACGACGGTCTGGGCACGTTTGTGCCGCTGGATCAATACGACAAGCTGTACAAAGCCCGGCCCAATGTGATTCTCCCGGAAAACAGCCTGTTGCCGCTCACTGGCAACGATACACTCGGGCTGCACCCCGCACTGAGTGGTTTGCAAAGTTTGTACGGTGATGGCCAGCTGCGCATCGTCCAGAATGTCGGGTACCCCAACCCCAGTTTCAGCCACTTCCGGGCCACAGACATCTGGATGTCCGGCTCCAATACCAACGAGTATTTTCCCAGCGGCTGGGCGGGACGCTATCTGTCTTACGAATATCCGAATTTCCCGACGGGCTATCCCAACACCGATATGCCGCACCCTTTGGCCGTCGAAATTGGCTACTCGATGTCGCTCAGCCTGATGGGGCCTCAAACGGGCATGGGCTACGTGATCCCCAATACCGATGATTTTTACAACCTGTTGGCCGGCGTGCAAGACCCTGTGCCCAACACACCGGCCGGCGAGCAATTGGCCCATGTACGCCTGGTGGCCCAGCAATCGAGGGCCTATGCCCAGGCGGTGATTGATGCCTCCGGAAAAATCACCAGTCAGCATACATATCCCGATACGCCGCTGGCCGAAAAACTGAAAATTATCTCGCGCCTGGTCGCCGGTGGGCTCAAAACCCGGATGTATGTGGTAAGTATCGGCAGTTTTGATACCCACGACCAGCAAGTAGACCCCAATGACCATACCAAGGGCGAACACACGGGACTGCTGGCCGAACTTGGCGATGCGATCAAGGCATTTTGTGACGACTTGAAGTTCCAGGGTACCGCTGATCGTGTAGTGGGTATGACCTTCTCCGAGTTTGGACGCCGCATCGCCAGCAATGCCAGCGGCGGTACCGACCACGGCGAGGCCGCGCCGATGATTTTGTTTGGCAAAGCCGTAGCCGGCGGGGTGCTGGGCAGTAATCCGCAGCTGCCGGATAATCCAACGCTGGAGGACAATTTGCCGATGGAGCACGATTTCCGCTCGGTGTATGGCACGATCCTGAGTGATTGGTTCTGTGTGCCGCCGGACGACGTGCCGGCAATTATGATGCACGATTTACCCCATCTCAATTTGTTCGACACCAACCTGCCGTGTGTATCGACGGGCGTGCACGACGCCCACCAGGCCGCTGGAAAGTCGCTGCTCAACTGCTGGCCCAACCCGGTGACCACCAGTGTGTCGCTCGAATATGAATCGGAAGGCGGTGCCACCCTGGTACAAATCCTGGATGCCTCCGGAAAAATCGTGGCTACGCCCGTCAATACCTGGCAATCGAAGGGGCAGTACCTGGAAACCTGGGATGCGTCGGGCCTGCCGCCGGGCACCTATTTCTGCCGTTTGTTGAATGGAGGGAAGCACCAGACCAAGATGATGGTGAAAATATAGGAGTGTTTGGGCCTGCGGCTTTCAGATCGGCCATTGAACATTGAAAATTATACATTGATCATTGCCCATTGAAACCTTTTGCATTGAAAATTAAATATTTAAAAATGCAAAAGATTGAAATGTTCAATGATCAATGTATAATTTTTAATGTTGCAGGAGAGGGCATCGGCTAGCAGAAGGCCCAGAATTACACTTTGTCGCCAAGCAACGCTTCATCAAAACTTTAAATGAAATCTGCCCGAAATGGGCAAGGCTTTGGTAATTTTGCAGGTTCAGGAACCATTGAACTATTCCTGTGATACCCAAAATGAAAAAACTACCCTTGATTCTTTGCTTGTTGCTCGGTTTCGGTACGGCTACGGTATACGGGCAGCTGTTTATTCAGGATTTTTCGGCCTCTACCACTGTGGCGGATTATGTCAATGCTTCGCCGGACAATACGCAGTTTACGTATGCTGCAGCTACAGGCGCAGGAGTTACCGTATCGATCAATAACGGCACATTACAGTTTTCCAAAACTGGATCGAATGCAGGTGTTTTTAACCGGAGCGCTAATTTTAGCCCTGCTCCCGGATTGATGAAGGTAGAATTTGACTTGGAGGTGCCTTCTGCATCGAGTCAGGTAGCTGCCGCTATATTCCGGTTCGGAGAATCATATACAGACGACGGAAGTATTCCTCCCAACCCCACTACTCACAGCCGGATTGGTATCAATACTATTTCGGGAGGTGGGTTTCAGTTACGGAATATTGATGGCTCGACAAATTCCTCTACTTACAACGATGTCCAGACCATCACTTGGTGGATCAATAATTCGGGCACCACAGCTAGTTATTCCGCGCCTGATGGCAGTACCCATACCCTGGGAAATGACAAAAATGATGTTTGGATTGCCAGTGACCTGGCATTCAACGAAATGAATGCCGTGACTGGCAGCGTTTCCTTGGTCAATTTCAAAATGATATTCAGTAATGGCAGCGGCACCATCCGCTTCGACAATTTCCTGATCACCACCGAGGCTTCCCTGCCAGTCGAACTGAGCCGTTTTGACAGCCGGCTCATCCGGAAGCAGACCCACCTGAACTGGGCTACCGAATCGGAAACCGACAACGA
>JADLDL010000326.1 GCA_020846655.1 Saprospiraceae bacterium
CGACGCCTCAAAGACAAGGAAGCCCGCCGGAAGGTGCTGCTTTGCCTGCAAGGCTGGAAAACAGCCTACCTCGCCTACCCGGAAACCGGCGCACCCTTTTTGCAACGCATGATCCAGGAGTTGATCGGCACCCGGCTGCTCGAATGGTTGCGGTTTCAGCCCGCCCAACTGGGCACTATCGAAGAAAGCCGCAGCCTGGGCTTCAACGCCCTGGCCGCCCTGAAAGAATTGATGGAATTGCCTTCCGGGATGCCCGCCGAGGAGGTTTTTAAAATGCTGGCCTACACGATTTTTCACCGCCACATCTTGCCCACGTTTGCCGGAGTCACAGCGGGTGACGAAGCAGCCCGAGAGCCCACCATTTCGCTGTTGCTCCAAGCCCTGCACCTGTTTCGCGACTTGTACCCGGCCCCAGAGTACCTGGATTTTGTATTTGCAGAAATTACGGAAGAGCAAAAGTTTCGCTGGGTGGATGTGTCCGGAACCGGCGACTGGCAACCTGTCCCGTACGAATCCGAACTCTCGTTTGACCCCACCGACATCCTCGAACAACTGAGCCTATCCCTGCCGCAGCGCTTCAAATTGCTGGATGCCCGCCAACGCATTGCCCGGCGCCGGTTCGCGGACCTGCAAAACCGGTATTTCAGGGAAGTCAGTGAATATACCCACGAAAACCGCCAGATCGAGCGGCACATCACCATCGAAATCCTCCGCAAACTCAAGGGATTGTTTTTGTTTTACCCCGACGCGGCGTTCCTCGAACTTCCGATCCGCGAACTGGAGGGCAACGGCCGCATCCGCTGGCGCGAACAATTTCTGGGCGTGTTTCCTTCGCGGAGCAACCACTACGAAAACCAGTATTTTCAATTTGACTACCAACAGGAACTGTCTGAGTTCCGGATGTACCGCGATACCCGCCTGCAATGGATGGAACACGTGCTCCGGCAAACCGGCGATTTGCCTGAACCATAAAAATGCGGGCACACCGCTTGCTTGAGGTGTGCCCGCATAGGAACAAGACCGAAAGTTTCCCGCCTTTATTTTGACCCGGCCTGAACCGTCATTTTCATCGTTGGCAATTGCCAGTTGGCGGCCTGCAAGCGGTAAAAATAAGCACCCGGCTGCCAGGTTTTGGTATCCAGCACCGCTTCGGATTGCCGCTCCAGATCAATTGTTTTCAGCAAAACACGTTCGCCCAAGGCATTAAATACCTGCAATTCGGCCAGCCCGCCCAGTTGATCTGGGTTGTTCCAGGCAATAGTGGTGCTCGAGCCGGCGGGGTTCGGTTGGTTTTGCCGCAGGGTAAATTGGTCGTTGCCGATGGGCAAGGTACCGACGTAATCCTGCGAAGTGTACTCGATACTCAGGTCATCGAAGTAAAACCCGTCCAACTCCTGAAAATCGTCTGAAACCAACAAAAACTGTATTTGAACGGCCTTTCCAATGTAGTCGCTCAGGTCCATGCGCTCTTCCACCCAATCCGCCTGCACCCCGTCAAAAACAGGCTCCCCCTCAATCTGAAAAATATTGCCCGGATGGGTATAGCGCCCGCAAAGGGACTTGACCTCGTTGTCACCTGAGGCGTAGACCTGCAAAAAATCAAAGTCGCGTTCGATGGCCCAGCGGGCAAAAAAGCGCAACTCCGCAGTTTTGGCATTGGCGGGAATGAACACGGGAGTGCTCAGTTCCAACAAGGAGTATTCGCCCGGAAAATATGGTCCAAAGGGAGAGTCGGTGATGCTGGTGGGTTCTGAGACATAGGCGTCGAACGTGAGGTCCCAATTGCCGGCAACGGTCCAGTTTTCCTGGATCGGCAAAGTGGCTGGTTCTGAAAAAACCGGCAGCGAAGGACCCAGCAGCGTTTTTTCGAGGGTATCCCGGAAAGTGACCACCCCGTTGTCCAGCCGAAGCACAAACCGAATCACATCGCCCACCTGAACATCAGAGGCTACCGCCAGGACAATGGCGCTGTCTGCCGCTTCGAACTGATCGAGTTGCACCGTGACTGAAGGGCCGACGCCCACAATGTTGGCGCTGAGCGGCTGCACCGAAACCGTGAGTGGCCCATCTTCGAAGCCAAACCGCTTGACCGTGAATTCGATCTTGGGTTTGGACAAATCGAAGTCGGCGCCGCCCTTGGGCGTTACCGTGCCGAAGCGGAGCAGGCTATAGGCAGAAGCGAGGTTCTGCCAGATAGTAGAGCGGTTCAGGCTATCGATTTGGGACGGCAAGGGCCAAAAATCGGTGCCTTGCGGGCCGACTTCGGGGGTAAAGGAATACATATCGGCTGCGCCGAACATCCAATCGTCGCTGCTGCCATTGACCCGGTAGCCGACGGTTTCGATCGAGGTGCCGTAGGTAAAATTGTTTTCGCGAATATACAGGCGGGCCAGTTCGGCAAAAACCGGGTCAGCCAGTTCATCGCTGTAGGCCCAGGGGTAAATCAGCAAATTGCCGACGGTATGGTAGTTCAGCGAGCCCTGAAACTGGTGTTGCAGGCAAAAGTCGCGCACCATGCGGGTCTCGGGTTCCGAAAAAGCAGCCGGGCCCCGGTAGGTTTGAGTGTTGGGGTCGGGCGACGAGCCCTGGTCGTTGATGCCCCACTGGTAGCCGTAGTTGCGATTCAGGTCCACACCAAAGGTACCGTTGCCGTTGTCGCGCCGGTTTTTGCGCCACAAGCCGCCGCCCTGCGGGCTGGTGGCCTCGTTGTACAGGTAGCCATCGGGGTTGATGCAAGGAATAAAATACAACTCCAGATTGTTGACAATATATTGAATTTCAGGGTTTTGGTCGTAATTTTCGAGCAGGTACCACATAAAAAACAACAATTGCGACAGGCTATTCGGCTCGCGCGAATGGTGCAGGGCGGTGTACAAGGCTTCCGTTTCGGGTTCGTCCGTATCGGCGTTATCCGAAATTTTCACCCAAAACAAAGGCCGGCCTTCGTGGGTCAGGATGGTGTCGCTGACCGCAGCTCTTGCCGTGATCAGGCCGGGATACAAGGCGCGCATGTCGTCCAGTATCGCCAACATTTCGGCATAGGTTGGGTACCCGCCCATCGAACCACCGGTATAATGCTTGGGAATCGGCCAGCGGTTGATGTCGTAGCCGGCAACGCCAGCACAGCCGTTGCCACGGGCGGCTACCGACGGCTGATCGCGGCGCTCCTGGTACCATTTTTTCAAGTCAGGGATCAGCACCTTGGTTTCAAAACCTGCGGCCCGTACCCCTTGAAGTTCAGTTTCAGACAAAGGCACTGTCAGGCTACGGCCCGGCAGGTAGCCACCATGGTCGGTTTCGATACCTAAGGCAGCCAGTTCAGCCACGTTTTTTCCTTTTAAATCAATACATACCCGGCTAAAGGTATTTTGCGACAGCAGGAGTTGTCCACACAGACAAATCCCGAACAGTAGGGTAAATTTTTTCATTCAGAGCAAATGTTTAAGGGAAGAACAGAGAGATTGAGATAAGATAGGTTCTGATTATCAGTAATTTGCAATAGCCTGGCGAATAAAAGCAAGCACCAGATTCAGGAACAAATATAGTGCCGGGCCGGTGCGAGTCTTCCTGTCATCCGGCCGATTGGCCTCAACTGGCAAAGTCCATCAGCGGGGTTTGCCCAGCATCCAATACGCCCCTAGGTACCAGGAGCGGCCTGGCAAGGGGCGGTACAAAATGATTTGGTAGGCTGTATTCCAACAGTTTTCCATCCGGGCTTCCAGCGAAAGCCGATGCAGGCGCCACCTGAAATCGCGCTTGAGCAGCACATTTCCGCTTTGAAAACCCGGAAGTGCCCGGCCGTTGTCGGAATTGGTGTAGCGGCCACCGGTCCATTGGTGCAAATAGGCCGCCGACCAGTTTTTTTGTTGCCAATGGATACTGAAACCGCCACTTTGGCGGGGCGTGTAGGGCAATTGTTTACCCAGACTTCCGGCGGCCGATGCGGTGTACACCCGGGTATTGGTCGTCTGCGCCAGTTGGTGATGGGCGCGTATTTTCCAATGGCTGCTGCGTACCTGAAATGTCCATCCCAGGGCGCCTTCGATGCCCTGCGAGCGCACCTGGCGCAGGTTGCCGGGGCGAAACTGTCCATCCTGTCCCGGTTGCCAGAGGATCCAGTCGTCCAGCAACAGGTAGAACGCAGACATTTCGGCGGATAGGCCGTTTTTTTGAAGCATACAGCCCAAATCGGCGCTGTATCCGGCTTCCGGCCGCAGTTCGGCGTTGCCCAAACTCCGCCAATACCGGTCGTTGAAGGTGGGCAAATTAAAATTGCGCGACACGTGGCCACGCAGCGCCAGGGAAGGCAGGAGTTGGAACTGGCTGCCCAGCGACCAGGTGAACGGAGCGCCCTGCCCCTCGGACCACTCCTGCCGGACCAGCGCACTCAGTTGCCAGCGCCCCGGGCGATACTCGGCCATGAGCGTGCCGGCAGCGCGTTTTTGCTGAAACCAGCGCGTACTGTCGGCATAGCCATCGGCCCGCGCCTGTAGCCAACTGCCGTTGAGGCCGGCTTTCAGCGTAACTGCCGGGGACAGGATTCGGGTGTACTCCGAAGATGCCAGTGCCGTGCGCGAATGGCTGTTGTCAGTAGCGCCTTGCAGGAAAAAATCCAGTTTTTCGTCGAGCCAGGCCAGGCGGTGTTGCCACTGCGCGCGGTCGTTGCGGCTGCTCCGCCAGGTCGCCACGGCACGCAGGGCTTCGTCGCGTTGCCAGGTGGCGGTAGCGGCTTCGGTCATGGTTGGGGGAATTTCCCGAAAGGCGTGCAGGTACCAGACGGCTGTTTCGAGCGTATGCCGGCTGTTAATTTTCCATTGGTTAAATTGCTGGAGATCCAGTTTTTTGCCAAAATTATTGCGCTGCCGTTCTGTGGGCGCCCCAATGCGGCTGGTATTTTGGAACGGAAAATTGTTGTCGGCTTGTTGCCAGTTGCCCCGCAGCAAGGCACTCGCTTTTTTACCGTCAAAACCGAGCGAAGCAGAAGTGTTTTTTTGTCCAAAACTGCCGCCGCCGCCGCCCAAACTGCCCGACCAACCGGAATACCGCCCAAATGGGCGGGTGCTGAGCAGCACGCTGCCGCCCATAGCGCCGCTGCTTTGCACGGCACTTTGGCCCCCCGAGCGGATTTCCAGCACATCGCCCGGCCAGCTGGGCAACAAGGCGGCGTCGATCGTGCCGTTCATCGGACTTTGCAGGTTCAGGCCTTGCCAAAAAATGGGGGTATGCGCGGGTCCGGTGCCCCTGGCCGAAACGGTAGCCAGCACGCCGGGGCCATTGGCCCGCAGGCCGATGGTGTTGTCCCACAGGAGTTGTTGTGCGAGGGCAACTGTCGATTGGAGCGGAAGCGAATCGGGGCGCCAACTGGCATAGCCGGTGTGAACCAGGCGAGCATCGGCCACGGTCACTGCCGGCAGGGCTATCGCGCTATCTACCTGGGCCCAAGTGCCGAGGGGGAAAAAAAACAGCACGAACAGAGCAAGCAGCAGGGAGCCGGGATTAGGACATCGCTTCATAAGCAAAGGTTTCTGGCAAAAAAATGCCCGAAAGAAGCATCCTTCGGGCATTTTTATCAAATAAAATGGCGCTTGTCAAAGTTGGCAGCAACTGACGATTTCTTCGTAATCCGGACGATCCCAGGCATGCCGGTGGATGTAGGAATGCTTGACCTGCCCTTTGTGCAGGACAAAAACGCCGGGCATTTGAAAGCCATCGCCCAGTCCTTCGTCCTGAAAAGCAAAGCCATGGCCTTCGATCACGCCGGCTTGAAAACCGCGAATCCAATTCATGAGGCCAAACAATTGGGCCGGGGTGCCTCGTCCCAGGCCGAAGGCCTGGTAAAAGCGTTTTTCCGGGTCCTGTACGTGGTCAATCGGGTACAGTTTGTATTTCCGAAAGAATTTTTCAGCCGTTTCAACATCCTGCGCCATGTGTACCAGCACAATCCGAACCCCTTGTGCTTCCAGCCGGCCGCGGCGTTTGGAGATATCGGAAATGGCTTCCCGGCAAAACGAGCAGCCGAATTGGCGCAGAAACAGGAGCAGCACCGGTTGTTCATCGCTTAGTTGAGCCAGGGTAAGGCCACTGTTTTGGGTAATCATGGCTTCCCAAACATTGGGAAGCAGCACATTGCGAAGGGTTTCCGCCATAGACTTTTTTTTAAATCAAATTCATCTTATCCAG
>JADLDL010000327.1 GCA_020846655.1 Saprospiraceae bacterium
AGGCGATACTCGGCTTTTTCAAAAATATCAAAGAACATAAATCAGCGCTGGAGTCACTCCTGACGCTCAATTTTCGTGTTGCCGGATTATAGGGGTTTTTCGCAAACCACTTTCCGCCGGGTATAAATGCAATTAGATAGTTTCCTCAAGATATTGTTGTTTGGTGGCTCACTTACTGCAGGGGCTTATTTGACAGCATTGCGTGCTAAATTAGTGAGCACAAAGCAGAAAAACTGGTTGCATTGGGCATTCTATATTATACCGGGATTTGTCTTAGTTGCCTCTATTTCTATCCCATTTTTGTATTGGAGAGAAGTTGCCAAGCCTGATATATATGCTATTGCATTAATAACTTTAAATATTGTATTTAGTTTTTTACTAATTCAAATTACAAAGAAATCTATTGTTGGTAAGTATCAATATACAGTCAAAGAGCTAAACCCTGTAGTAAATGAATTTTCAACAAACGCGGACAAAGGCACTATTAAACTCTTGGCGGGCAATCTAGATTTTTTTGGTCAGTCTGGAGTAGACATAGAAAACCACCCTCAGTACAAATGTCTAAGGGAGGAATCATTCCGCGAAATCCTAATCCTATGCACAGCGCCAGTCACAGATGAGGATAAGTTCCGATATGGTAAAATTGTTACTGATTTTCCAACTGTACAATTAAGATACTACAAGCCGCTATCAGCAGACCTGAAAATACGAGGCCGGATTAAAACCTTAAATAATGTTACAAGGCTGTTGATTTATAGCAAAGTTAGTAAAGGTGTTTACGAAGCACTCGAGCTAAATACGGCAGACACTACTGGTGCTCATTATAGCCATTTATGGAACCTGATTTGGGAATTGGCTGAAATTCCATCGCCAGAAGAACTAGATACTTATAAAAGGTCATATCGACCCCTAAACCAATAAATATGAAAGCCTTAATTATTAATTCACCACTTTTTAGAGAAGAAAACCATCTATATGACGAGGATTCTTTGCCGCCCATCGGCTTGGGCTACATCGGGACACAGTTAAGGCAGCACGGGATTGAAGTAAAATTGATAGATGCTGTTGCACATCGCATCTCATTGGATGCAATAATTAACTTAATTACAGAATATACCCCTGATTTTGTTGGCATTAACATTTTCACTACCAACTATGAGTTAGTAAAAGACCTAATTGAAAGCCTTCATTTTCCTACCCATATTGTTGTCGGTGGTTTATCCACCAAACAGTTGTATAATCAGATACTCACTTGGCGGACCCCCAATCCTATTGATGTCGTAACTGGAGATGGTGAATTGATTATGCTCGATATTGTTAATAAAACGGTAAGAGATAAACCATTTCACCAAGAAGGAAATAGACGAGTGTTTCAGATAAATGAGGCCTCCAATTATCTTGTTAAGGATATTTCCGATATTCCTTTAGACCGAAGTTTTTTTACTAATGAACCGACTAATCATCCACTAGGCTTTACTGAGGCTAACATTGTGGCAAGCCGAGGTTGTATATATAACTGTACTTTCTGCGCAGCCGCCCGTTCGCTCAATAAAGACTATCCTGTCCGGGAAAGGTCGGACGCCTCTATCATGGCCGAACTGCAAGAAATTCAACAAGGTTTCCCAAAGGTTAACTCCATACGAGTGTTGGACGACCTTTTTCTAAAATCGGAAAAATCAATACAGAAAGCCATTAATGTTTTCTCACCATTCCCCTTCCAATGGCGATCCATGGCACATGTGCAAACCTTTAGAAACGTTGATGATGGCCTTATGAAAAAACTTAAAGCAAGTGGCTGCTATGAATTGTTTATTGGTATCGAATCAGGCTCTCCTAAAATTCTGACAGACATCAATAAAACAAAAAATGTCAGAACCATTGTTGACAACCTAACCAAGGTTTTCCGTGCTGGCATTAACATTAAGGGTTACTTTATCTTCGGCTTTCCTGGTGAAACAGAAGAAGACATGGAGATGACATATCAATTGGCAATGGAATTGAAGCAGCTGTCACTTGACAATGGCGTCAACTTTCGCACTAGCGTTTTCCAGTATCGGCCTTACCATGCCACCCAAATTTACCACCACTTGGAGGCTCAGGGAAAAAATTTATGGGTAACTAATATGGCACCAAATGCAGAACTGACAAGCCTTGTAGGCCGTTATCAGTTTAATTTCCACAGCGGCAACTTTTCGGCCGTTGAATATCAAGTTGTAGAAAGCTATATTTGCCGGACAATTAATTTGAATGGCAGCAACATCTTCTCCAACCTTGAATCTTCAACCCAAGCTTTGCAAGAAAAGCTGTGATGCTTGCGGGTTGAATATTTTTCAGGCACCTATTTTCGACCAACTCAAGATTTCCACCATATTTTGGGTGGGCTTATCAGCGGTAAAGTTTGGCGATCAGGATGAAAAACTCCCTCTCTCCGCCCTTACGGCTTCTGGGTCATTGATTCACGCGATTGAGCAACCTTTTCGCCATAAACTCACTTTTTACAAAACCAATTTGGTTAAATGCGCTCCAATGGAAGGTTATAAATTACGTTACCCATTAGAGCATGAGATGAGCAAGTGTTTCTCAAACTTTCAATGGGAGTTGAATGAGTTAAAGCCCACCACAGTTTTTTTATTGGGGAAACAGGTTGCTTCTTTTGTTTTAAAAAAATTATCCCATCATAAACCGGCGTTTGATGAGAACTTTCATTACCATTTTTTTGAAATCGGAGGAATCAATTTTATTCCTATTCACCATCCTTCTTACATTCTTGTTTATCAGAGGAAAAATCTAACACAGTATATCGAAAATGTTAGAAAGCATTTTCAGGTGAAAATTGTAATGCCATCTCTCGGCTGTTGAGATTCGTTTTGTAACTCCCAAAAACCACATTTGTTTTGTCGCCATGTGGTTGCGTTCTTTTGAAGACATCAATTCAGAAGACTTTACGCTGAACTATACTTAGGAGAACCTGACATAAATTCTGAAATTGACTTGATTTCGAAATTTTATAGCATCTATGCAACGTCGCGACTTTGTCAAAAAGGCCTCTGTGGCCGGACTGGGGGCCATCGCCTTCAGCGCTCAATCCTATGCCCGCATCCTGGGCGCCAACGACCGCGTGCGGCTGGGCGTGGTGGGCTTTTCGGATCGGTTTAAATATTCGTTGTTCCCCAGTTTCAAGATCGCCAGCAGCGAACTCAACTTCGAACTGGTGGGCTTGTCCGATATCTGGAACCGCCGCCGCGACGAGGGCAAAGCCTTTTTGGAAAAAGAACTGGGTCGCTCCATCGCCGTGTATCCCAACAACGAGGCGCTGTACGCCTCCAAAACGGTGGATGCCGTGATGATTTCGACCGCCGATTTTCAGCACGCACTGCACACCATCGAGGCCGTGCAGGCGGGCTGCGACGTGTACACCGAGAAGCCCTTTGCCGAAACCATGGCCGACGCGCGGGCGGCCCTCCAAGCGGTGCGGGCATCGAACAGAATCGTCCAGATCGGTTCGCAGCGGCGCAGCGGCGCCAATTACCACGAAGCGGCGCGTTTTATTCAGTCGGGCGCCTTTGGGCCGATCACGATGGTGGAAATGAGTTGGAATGTCAACCAGCCCGGGCGCTGGCGCCGGCCCCAGTTGGTGCAGGACCTGAAGGCCTCGGATGTCGACTGGAAACGCTTCCTGCTCAACCGCCCCTACGAGCCCTTCGACCCGCGCAAATACGTGGAATACCGCCTGTTTTGGCCCTATTCCTCCGGCATTCCGGGCCAATGGATGTGCCACCAGATCGACACGGTGCATTGGTTCAGCGGCTTGCCGCACCCCCGAAGCGTGGTGGCCAACGGCGGCATTTACATGTGGAAAGACGGCCGTAAAAACGCCGATACCCTCACCGTGGTGATGGACTACGGCCCGCTCGACGACCTCAGTCAGGGCTTCCAAGTGGTGTATTCCTCGCGGTTTCATAATTCGGCTGGCGGCACCAAGGAAATTTACTATGCCAACGGAGGCGAGCTCAACCTCGACAAAAACACCAGTTCGCCCAACGGCGGACTGGCGGAAGCGGAGGCTGCCGCGATGGGCCTGCCTGCCAACCTGCTCGCGGAGCGCAGCCTGCAGGGCGAAAAAACCGAGGCCGGCGCCAACACCGGCAGCGACCCGCAAACCAACGCCCACGTGCGCAACTGGATGGAGTGCGTGCGCAGCCGCCGCAGCCCCAATGCGCCAGTGGAAGCCGGATACCACCACGCCATCGCCTGCATCATGACCAATGCGGCCTACCGGACCGGCGAAAAAGTGACTTTTGATGAAAAAAAGCAAGAGGTAATGGCCGGGAAAAAGGTGTTCCGGTACTGAGGCGCCGAACCAGAAATTCTACTTCATCTTTGCGGCCCGAGCCCTTTTCGGCCGGCAACTACCTGTTATGATTCAAGGATTTATTTTTGACATGGACGGCACCATGGTGGACAACATGATGGTGCACCACCGGGCCTGGCAACGCAAACTGGCAGCCCTGGGCCTGCCCCTGAGCCTCGAAGAAGTGCGGCAAAGCATTCACGGGATCAACGAGGAAATCATTGAGCGTCTGTTTGGCGAGCGTTTTACGCCGGCTGAGCGCCGGCAAATTGCCTGGGAGAAGGAAGCCGAATACCGGGAGATTTTCCTGCCCGAACTCCGGTTGATCGAAGGTCTCGATGCTTTTTTGAAACAAGCGGCGGCGCTGGGAACGCCTATGGGGATCGGTACGGCAGCTCCTTCAGAAAACGTACAGTTTGTGCTGGAGCATTTGCAGTTGCAGCCCTATTTTCAGTCGGTGGTGGATGCCAAACAGGTGCGCAAGGGCAAACCCGACCCGGAAGTATTTCTCCAGGTGGCCGCCCAATTGGGCCTGGCGCCGGAGCGCTGCCTGGTGTTTGAGGATTCGCCTACCGGGGCCGAAGCCGCGCGCCGCGCCGGAATGCGTGCCGTGATCCTGACTACGACCCACTCGGCCGTAGAATTTGCCCATTTCGGGCATATTCTACGCCTGGCGGCGGACTATACGGCGCTCCGCCCGGAAGAGTTTTTGGACGGCAAGGCGTAGCGGTTCAACTTTCATTTCCGGCCGCTGTTTTAGTGTTACATTTGTGCCCATCAGTTGCCTAATGTATTACGTTTATGCCAGTTCAACGGAACGAAAAGGATATCATTCAGGAAGTGCTCAATATTTTTTCGACGCACCTGGAAAAAGGCGGTTTGCGTAAAACGCCGGAGCGGTTTGCCATTTTGGAGGAAATCTACAAGCGCACCGACCACTTCGATGCTGAGGCCTTGTATATCCACATGAAAAACCGGAATTACCGCGTCAGCCGCGCTACGGTGTACAATACCCTGGAATTGCTGACCTCCTGCGACCTGGTTAAAAAACACCAGTTTGGCAAAAACCTGGCGCAGTATGAGAAATCGTACGGATACAAACAGCACGACCACTCCATTTGCGTCAGTTGCGGCAAGGTGGTGGAGTTTTGCGACCCCCGGGTGCAGCAGATCAAAGACATGGTGGGCGAGTTGCTGAATTTCCAGATCACGCATCACGCCCTGAATTTGTACGGCATTTGTGGCGCCTGCCAGAAAGAAATCGAGTTTGGTATCGTTCGGAAACAACCCAAATTGGTGGAAGACGAGCCGGGTTGGGGCGACTAGGGTTTCCCCCGGTTTTCTTTTAAAAAAATAGGGCAACTCCCGGTGTGGGGTTGCCCTATTTCTATATCGGAGAACTTGAATTTTGACTAGTCTACCACTGTCACCTTGAGCATATTGGTGCGGTAGCGTTTGTGCAGCGGCATAGAGGCGGTGTTGATGATGTAGTCGTTTTCTTGTACGAAGCCGCTGTTTTTCAGGATATCCACGCTGTCCTGAATCGTTTCGTCGGTGCTGGTAAACCGGTCGTAGTAGAAGCATTGTACGCCCCAGAGCAGGTTCATGGTGTTGAGCATTTGCACCTGATCGCTGAAGATAAAGATCCGGGAATTGGGGCGGAAACTGCTCACTTTGAAGGCGGTATAGCCGGAGGTTGTCATACCGACGATGCCTTTGGCGCCGATTTCTTCGGCCACCCGGCAGGCATTGAAACAGATGACATCGCTTTGGAAGGTTCGGGCGCGGTCGACGGCGCGCGGGCGTTTGCTTTCGATTTGGGGCCAGTAGTGTTTTTCGGCCTGTTCGATGATGCGGGTCATGGCTTGCACCACCAGGGCGGGGTGTGCGCCCACGGAGGTTTCGCCGCTGAGCATCACGGCGTCGGTGCCGTCGAGTACGGCATTGGCCACGTCAGTTACCTCGGCGCGCGTGGGCGAGGGGTTGGTGATCATGGAGTCCATCATTTGGGTGGCGACGATGACCGGCCGCGAGAATTGCATGCAGAGTTGCACGATTTCCTTTTGGGTGATGGGCAGTTGTTCGATGGGCATTTCCACACCAAGGTCGCCGCGGGCTACCATGATTCCGTTGGCGGCTTTGATGATTTCGCGGATATTTTTGACGGCTTCTGGCTTTTCGATCTTGGCCATCACTTTGGCGGGGTGGTTTTTGGCCTCCACGCGGCGGATGAGGTCTTCCACGTCGGCGGCGGTGCGCACGAAGGAAAGGGCGAGCCAGTTGACCGGCTGGGTCATGATGAAGTCGAAATCTTCGAGGTCTTTTTCGGTGAGGGAGGGGAGTTTGAGGGCGGTATCGGGCAGGTTGACGCCTTTGTTGCTGCTCAGGATGCCTCCGTGGAGGCAGCGGAGTTTGACGGTGTCGACTTTGTTGGTTTCGAGCACTTCAAAGACGAGTTTGCCGTCGTCCATCATAATTCGTTCGCCGACGTTGCAGTCTTCGGCAAACTGTTCGTAGGACATGTAGATTTTTTCGCGGGTGCCCAGCACCGGTTCGTTGACGAGGGTAATCACGTCGCCGGATTGGAGGGGCAGGGCGTTATCCTGGATTTTGCCCACCCGCAATTTTGGACCTTGCAAATCGGCGAGTATCCCGATGTGCGTATTATATTTGTCGTTGATATACTGGATGTGTTCGATCACTTTGAGGTGATCGGCGTGTGTGCCGTGGCTAAAATTGAGGCGAAAGACATCGACACCCGCCTGAACCAGTTCCAAGAGTTTGTCGTAAGAGTTGCAAGCGGGCCCTACCGTGGCCACGATCTTGGTGTTTTGCGTACCGTCTTTGCGCATACGAGAATTGTTTTTTTTCAAAAGGATGTCTGATTCTGGCTGTACCATATTCCGGCTGTCTCTTTTTAAGTGTACAAAGTACAATAAGTTGAGGCTACAAAAGTAGCATAACTCTGGAATGATACAATGTGTTTTGTATTAGTTTTTGGTTATTAAGGCAGAAATGTCTGTAATCCTGCAAAATGAATGGAGGCGCTGTTTTTGGACTAAGTGTAATTTTTACAAAAAACTAAAACCGGCGCGAAGAAAGGTACGTTAAAATTTCCACGACAAAAATTTTTTTAAAAAGAGGGATAGCCGTTTCTTTGCCCCTCGAAAAATGCATTTTTTTCACCTAAAGTCAGAAAAATATGGCAAACGTAGCCGATCGAGTTAAGCAAATTATTGTTGACAAACTTGGAGTAGAAGAAGCCGAGGTAACGCCAGAGGCCATTTTTACGCAGGATCTGGGTGCCGATTCGCTCGACACCGTGGAATTGATCATGGAGTTCGAAAAGGAGTTCGACGTGTCGATCCCGGATGAGCAAGCCGAAAAGATCCAAACTGTAGGTCAAGCTATCGAATATCTCGAAGCCCATATCAACGTTTAATAAGGCTCCGGCGCACCTGATACCCGGTTTAGTTAACAAAAAGGTTCAAAGCGGCCCTGCTTTGAACCTTTTGTGTTCTGCCTGAACCTTGTACCTTAGCTCACAGCCGGAGATCGCGCTCCGGGTCTTGTACAACCAAATTCAACCGAATTCGCTGCATGAAACGAGTTGTTGTTACCGGCCTTGGTGCCCTCACCCCAATTGGCAATACTCTTCCCGCTTACCTCGACGGCCTGCAAAAAGGCATTAGCGGCGCGAACCTCATCACCTTATTCGATGCCAGCCTCTTCAAAACGCGGTTTGCCTGTGAAGTCAAAGGCTTCAATGTCGAAGACCATATCGACCGCAAGGAATCCCGCCGGCTCGACCGGTTCACCCAGTTTGCCATGGTGACAGCCGCGGAAGCGCTGGCCGACTCCCACCTCGACCTGGACGCCATCAACAAACAACGCGTAGGCGTTATCTGGGCCTCCGGCATCGGCGGCCTGGCTACCCTGGAAAAAGAAATCGAAGAGCACGTGCTGGGCAATGGCACCCCCAAACACAACCCCTTCCTGATCCCGAAAATGATCTCGGATATTGCGGCCGGCCAGATTTCCATTCAATACGGCTTTATGGGGATCAACTACGCCACCGTGTCGGCTTGCGCCTCGTCGTCGCACGCCCTGATGAATGCCTTCGATTACATCCGTATGGGCCGCGCCGACATCATCGTGGCCGGCGGCTCCGAAGCGACCATCACCAAAACGGCCGTCGGGGGCTTCAACTCGATGAAAGCGCTCAGCGAACGCAACGACGGCTTTGAAACCGCCTCCCGCCCCTTCGACAAAGACCGCGACGGGTTTATCCTCGGCGAAGGTTCCGGCGCCCTGATCCTCGAAGAATACGAACACGCCCGCCGCCGCGGCGCCCGGATTTATGCCGAAGTAGTGGGTGCTGCCGCTACGGCCGACGCCGACCACATCACCGCCCCGCACCCCGAAGGCATCGGTGTCACCAACGTGATGCGCCTGGCCCTGGAAGATGCCGGTATGA
This sequence comes from Saprospiraceae bacterium, assembly GCA_020846655.1. Taxonomy (GTDB): domain Bacteria; phylum Bacteroidota; class Bacteroidia; order Chitinophagales; family Saprospiraceae; genus M3007. Next base: position 8,829 of record JADLDL010000327.1, read on the forward strand.
CGGTGGATCATATCGACTACATCAACGTGCACGGCACCTCCACTCCACTGGGCGATGTGGCCGAACTGAAAGCCATCAAACAAGTATTCGGAGACCAGGCCTACCGCCTCAATGTTTCGTCGACCAAAAGCATGACCGGCCACCTGCTCGGGGCAGCCGGCGCTATCGAGGCCATCGCCAGCATCATGGCGATCCAGCACGGTTTTGTGCCGCCTACGATCAACCACTTTACCGACGATCCGGATATTGATCCGAAATTTAACCTGACCTTCAACGAGGCGCAGCAACGCAACGTGAAAGCCGCCATGAGCAATACCTTTGGCTTCGGCGGCCACAACGCCTCCATTATTTTCCGCAAGGCCTGACCGGCTTTTTAATCACTGACCAGTGCATTTTGTTGTGCGACTTATTCGACGGTTTTATAATTATTATTTTCATCCGGAAAAGGAACTGGCCCGGCGCCTTCGCTCCCTGCTCGGTTTTACGCCGGTGCACCTGTCACTGTTCAAACTGGCTTTTTACCACAAAAGCACCTTTACTTCCCGCGACTACGCTATTGCCAACAACGAACGCCTCGAATTTCTGGGCGATGCCGTGCTGAGTACCATCGTCGCCGAATACCTGTTTAAAAAATACCCCAACTACGACGAAGGCTTCCTCACCAAAATGCGCTCCAAAATCGTGAAGCGCAATTCGCTGGACGACATCGCCGATAAAATGGGCCTCGACCTCTTTCTGGCCAATTACAACCAGACCCGCCTGTCCAAATCCATGCTGGGCAACGCCCTAGAAGCCCTCGTCGGCGCCTTGTACATCGAAGTCGGCTACGACCGCACCAAATACTACGTCATCAAACGCATCCTGCGCCGCTACCTGGATATCCACGAACTCGAACAGTTTGACGACAACTACAAAAGCCAATTGCTCGAATGGTGCCAGAAAAACGGCCACCAAATCGACTACAAGGTGCTGGCCAAATACAAAAGCGACAAACGCGACAAGTTCAAAGTGGCCGTGTACGTCGATGGTAAAAAACTGGGTACTGCCGACGATTTCAACAAAAAAAGCGCCGAACAACTCGCCAGCGAACGCGCTATGGCGTCCCTTGGCATTCTGGGCCGCGCCACCTCCGGCGCCCCGGTTAGCCAGGACGACGACGACGATTAGTGTTCCGTCCAGCCCTTCGAACTGCCTGCCATGCGCGCCGAAAGCCTTGCCCAGCCGGAATTTTTCCCACGGCGGTACAGCTGCCAGGGGCTGCTATTGGCTGAACTACCCACCGGCCTCGACACCACCCACGGTGTTTTGCTTGATCCCGAAAAAAAGGCCCTGTACTGTACTTGCCCGTTCTTACCCAAACCCTGCGTCCATGCCCGCGCCCTGTCGCTGCTGTTTGACCGCATGGGGGCCTCGCTGTTCGAGCCGATTCCTGAATTGCCCGAATGGGCGGCCGCGCTCGCTGCGGGTCGTCCGGCGCGCCTTCAGGCCACCGCAGCGGGCGGCGAAGCCGCCCGTGCCCAACGGCATGCCCAACGCATCGAACGCGCCACCCAGGGCTTCGAAGACCTGGAAAACTGGCTGCTCGATACCCTACGCCGGGGCATCGCCACGGCTGTTTCGGAAGACCCCGCTTTTTACCAACAAATCGCCGGCCGATTGGCCGACGCCTCCATGAGCGCCCTCAGCCGGAATTTCCGGACCCTGAGCGCCCTGCCTCCGTCGGCGCCCGATTGGGCCGAACGCACGCTGGATGTGTTGGCCGAAGCCGCCCTGGCCTTGCAGGCCTTTCGCCAGCGCGCCCTGCTGCCGGAAGCCCTGCTGAGTGACCTGGAGGCTTTTATCGGTATTACCCTGAAAAAAGACACGGTCCTGGCACAAGGCAGTCCGGTGCACGACACCTGGGCGGTAGCCGGTGTCTGGGAGGAGCCGTTGGAAGACAAACTCCGGCTGCGGCGCAGCTGGTTGCTGGGCGCCCAAAGCCAGCGCTTCGCCCTGCTGCTCGATCACGGATACGGCGAGTTGCCGCCGGGTTTTCTGCCCGGCGCCCTGCTCAGCGGCAGCCTGGTCTATTACCCATCGGCCTGGCCTCAGCGCGCACTGGTGGCCGACGAGTGGCGGCCTTTGTCGCGTCCGCTGGAAAAACTCCCGGGCTACCCCTCGATTGCCGGGATGACCCTGGCTTATGCCACAGCCCTGGCCGCCCAGCCCTGGCTAAGCTACTTTCCGGCCGTACTGCTTGAGGTGCGGCCGTTTCGGGTCCGCCAGCAGTTTGGCTTGCTCGACCCGGATGGGCATCAGCTGCCGCTGGCCAATCCGACCGCCGACGCCTGGGCCCTGCTGGCCTTGAGCGCCGGATCGCCCATCACTGTATTTGGCGAATGGGACGGCCATGGGTTCCGGGTCCTGAGCGCCCTCGATGCGGGGCGTTTGGTGCGGTTTGACCGCTAAAAACAGCCGTGTTTTTGAAAAAACACGAACCCCCGGCGCTGGCTTGAAAAAGCACGGTGGCCTGCTCACAAACTTTTCCGATGTTTGGGCCATTCACCGATTTACATTTCTGACTATGCATGCACTTATCATCGGCGGCGGCATTATTGGCCTGAGTACCGCCTATTACTTGCGGGAAGACGGCTGGGAGGTAACGGTACTTGAAAAAGGAGACCTGACTGACAATTGTTCTTTCGGCAACATGGGCTACCTCTCGCCCTCTCATTTTGTCCCCCTGGCCGCACCGGGCATCGTGGAACAGGGCATTTGGTGGATGTTTGATCAAAAAAGCCCGTTTTACGTGCGCCCAAGCCTGCGTTGGGAACTGGTGGACTGGGGCCTGAAATTTGTCCGGGCCTCCACCCAGCGCCATGTGGACCGCAGTGCACGCCCGCTGACGGAGTTGTTGTTGTTTTCAAAAAAAATGTTCCAGTCCTGGGCGGCAGAAGGCCAACTACAGTTCGATTTGCAGGAACAAGGCTGCCTCATGTACTACCAAAGCGCCAAAAAAGAAAAAGAAGAACTGGAAAATGCCCGCCAGGCCGAAGCCCTCGGCCTTCGGGTAGAGGTGCTGGACGGCGAGCAGGTCCGCGCGCTGGAGCCGGAGGTATTGCCCGAGGTGCGCGGTGGTGTTTGGTTTAAAGACGATGCTCACCTGTATCCGAATGCGCTCATGCAGCAATTGCCCACCCTCCTCGAACAACGCGGGGTGCGGATCCTTCGCCACAGCGAAGTGACCGGTTTTGAGCGCAGCAACGGCAAGATCAGCGCCGTGCAGTACCAGCCCGAGGGCGCCGAACCCGTTGCCATACGGCCCGATTTGGTGGTGCTGGCAGCAGGCTCCTGGTCGCCCGCCGTAGCCCGCCTGGCCGGCGAATACCTGCCTCTGATGCCCGGCAAGGGCTATTCGATGACGCTGGAGCACCCGCAGAAAAAACTCCGGTACCCTTGTATTTTGCTGGAAGCCAAAGTGGCCCTCACGCCCTGGCAAGGGCGCTTGCGCATTGGGAGCACGATGGAAATTGGCCCGATCAACGACCGCATTTTGCTGCCCCGCGTGCAGGGGATTCTGGAGGCCGTGCCGAAATTTTTGCCTGGCTACCGGAGCGACCCGGTGTTTACCGCCCTGGCCGACCCCCAGCAGTTGAAACAGCAGCTGCGCGAAAAAGTCTGGTTTGGCTTCCGGCCGGTTTCGGCGGATGGGATGCCCTACATCGGATTTGCCCGCAACAACCAAAACCTGCTCATCGCCACGGGGCATGCCATGCTCGGCCTGAGCCTGGGCGCCGGTACCGGCAAGGTGGTGGCGGAACTGGCTGCCGGGCGCCCAACCAGTGTGCCGCTTGAGGCTTTCGACCCCCGGCGGTATTGACTTTTTTGATTCAAAACGCAGGCTGCGCATTGGAAAATGCCCGGTCCGTTTGTTCTTTCCGGTTTCGCGTTTTTCAAGGCAAGTAACTTTGTATTGTATTGTTTATAAGCGATTTATAAAATTTGCTTTAACAAATATAATTTCAAAAAATATAAAAACTCCTGCTGCCGGGCTTGCACCGGTGCGGGCGGCATGGGTACATTTCGGTATCAAACGCAACCGAAACCATGCACCCCCGCCACATTCCATTTGTCCGATTGCTGCTGCCCTGGGGCCTGGGCATTCTGCTGGGCGCTTGGCTGAACCGGCCTTTTCCGGGCCTGGCCCTGGGCTTGGTGGCGGGCTTCCTGCTGTTGCTTTTTTTGGCCAAACGCCGGTATGCGTACCGGTTTCGCTGGTTGTTTGGCGGCTTGGCGGGGTTGTTGTTGTTGGGGGCCGGGTATTTTCATACGGTCTGGCACGACGAGCGCATGCAGCCGGACCACTTTGCCCGGCAGTGTCCGGGCGCGCGGGTGTTTGTCGGGGTGGTGTACGATGCCCCATCGCGGGGCAATAAACTCAAAATCCCGCTTCGCCTGGAGGCTGCCGGGCGCAGTGCCGACTCGCTGCGGGCCTGCTCCGGACAAGTCTTGTTGTTTGCAGAGATTTCAGCGGCTACGGAGGGGCTACGGTATGGCGACCGCTTGTGGGTGCAGGCGGATTTGCGCCCGGTCAACCCGGTTCAAAACCCGCACGCCTTCGATTATCAGCGCTATCTGCATTTTCAGAATATTCATTTTCAGGCATTTGTAAAAGAAGGTTCGTATAAGGTGATCGCTACCGGTCTGGGTCATTTGCTGTGGCGAATGGCCTTCCGGTGGCGAGACCGGCTGCTGGGTATTCTGCACGAGCATTTTCCGGGTGCGGATGAGTATGCAGTCGCTTCGGCCTTGTTGGTGGGGTACAAAGATGAATTGTCGGAAGACCTGCGCACGGCGTATGCCGAAACCGGCTCCATGCATGCCCTGGCCGTATCGGGTACCCATGTGGGTTTGTTGTACGCCGGCTTGTTGTTTTTGCTGCGGCGGCTGCCCTGGTCCGGGCGATACCGGCGCTGGGGCGAAACGGTGCTGGTGTTGGTGGCGATCTGGTTGTTTACCCTGGTGACGGGGGCCACCGCTTCGGTGTTGCGCGCCAGCGTGATGTTTTCGGCTTTTTTGCTGGGCAAAGCCATCCGACGCCAAGCCTCGGTGTGGAATATTCTGGCGGCTTCGGCATTTGGCCTGTTGTGGCTGAACCCATACGTACTGTTCGACGCCGGCTTTCAATTGTCGTATGCGGCAGTAGCCGGGATGGTTTTTTTCTATCCGATTTTTCAAAAACAAGCACCGTCCCTGCCCAAATGGGCGGCGGAGGGATACAATATCCTGCTCATTGGCGTAGCGGCGCAGCTGGGAACTTTGCCGCTGTCGCTGTACTATTTTCACCAGTTTCCGACTTATTTCTGGCTGGCGGGATGGGTGGTAGTGCTGGGCGGGGCGGTGTTTTTGTGGTGCGGCGCCATATTGGTCCTGCTGAATACCCTGGCGCCGGCCGCCGCCGCCTGGCTGGCCTGGGCCTTGTACTACCTGATTTGGGGTATGAATTACCTGATCCAGCAGATTCAGGGCCTGCCGGGCAGCGTTTGGTCGGGTATCTGGCTGACGGCCGGCGCGGCGTTGCTGTTGTATGTGCTGATCGGCTTGCTATCCGGCGCTTTTTTGTTGCGGCGCCCGGGCTGGCTCTTGTGCGCCTTGCTGGTATTTTCAGTGCTGGGCCTGGGGCGGGCAGCCCGCTCTGTGGAGCACTACCAGCAGCGGCGGGTCACCTTGTATGCCCTGAACAGGCACTTTTTACTCGATATGTTTGACGGAACCCGGGCCTTTGCCTGCACCGACACACTGCCGGCGCGGCAGGAGAAATTTGCCGCGCAAGCCAACCGCTGGGCGCATGGTATTGAGCTGAGTGTACGGGTGAATTTGTCGGCCGACACGCTTCAAACCTACCCGCATGTGCAGATCGAAAACGGAGTAGTTCATTTTTTTAGCAAAAAAATAGCCATTGTGCAGCAGCTTCCTTCGAATACCGTGCCCGTCGTGCCGGTAGATGCGCTGATCATCCGGGGGAATCCATCTTGCCAAATACAGGAGGCCATCCGACATTTTCCAGCCGCGCTACTGGTGTTTGATGCCTCCAACAGCCCCTGGCGCACACGGCGTTGGAAAGCCGAATGCGCGGCGTTGGGCCTGGCTTGGCACGATGTGCGCGAACAGGGCGCCTGGGAAACTTCATTTTGAAACCGGAGATAACGCAAGTCGCTGTTATTCAAAATAATACTATCATTCAATTGCCAAACACCATACAGATCCCCCGTCATGTGGAAAGAAATCATCCGGCAGTTTCATTTTACCAAAACCGAACGACACGGGGCGGTGGCCTTGCTCTGCCTGGCTTTGTTGGTGTGGCTGGCGCCCACCCTGTACCACTTGTGGAATCCTCCACCGCCGATCGATTATGCGGCATTTGCCACTCGGGCAACGGATGCCGCCGGGGAGCCTGGGCCGGAGAAAAATCCAGGGCCCACAGCGGCTGAGGCAACCCTGTTTCCATTCGATCCTAACGCAGCGTCGGTGGAAGACTTTGTCCGCTTGGGCCTGTCGGAGCGTGTCGCCCGCACCATCGTCCGCTATCGCGAGCGCGGCGGGCAATTTCGCTCGCCCGACGATTTGCAAAAAATTTATAGCCTTCCGGAGGCCGATTTTGAGCGGTTGAGGCCCTTCATCCGGCTGAACAATTCGCCTCCGGCACAACAAGGAAAGGAGTATCCGGAAAAGCGCGCTGCCGCCCCAGCGCCGCAAGTCTTTGCGTTTGATCCCAACACGGCCACCGAGTCCGAATTGCTGCGCTTGGGCCTGGCTCCCGCTCTGGTGGGGCGCCTGCTCCGCTACCGCGAAAAAGGGGGGTATTTTTTTGAAAAAAAGGACTTTCGGAAATTGTATGGCCTGCCGGAAGCCGATTACCAGCGGCTGGAAGCCTTTATCCACATCACCAAGTCGGACCTGGTCGTTCGGCCGGCTGCTTATGCCGGTGGTGGCGTGGTGGAGCCGGCGGCGCCAGTGCTACTCGATATCAACGCCGCCAATATGGAGGATTGGCAGCGCTTGCCGGGTATCGGGGCTACCCGGGCCGGCAAAATTGTCCGGTACCGCGAAAAACTGGGCGGCTTTGTTCGGGTAGAGCAAGTGGCGGAAACACAAGGCTTACCGGATAGTATTTTTCAGCAGATTCGGGTCCAATTGGATGCCCGGACGCCTGTTTTTCGAAAAATAAACCTCAATACGGCAACGCCTGAGGTGTTGAATGCGCACCCATATTTTAGTTTCAAACAAACCCAAATTATCCTCAATTACCGGGCACAACACGGCCCATTTCAGGAACCGGCTGCGCTTTCCGCGATCGCCGCCTTTCAGGATCGGCGCTGGCTGGACAAAGTGTATCCGTATCTGACCGTCGATTGAATTTAGCGCGGCACCTCAATTTTTTTCATGATGTCGTCCAGCACCTCGCGGGCATTGAAGCCTTCCATTTCTCGTTCGGGTGTCAAAATCACCCGGTGGTTCAGGGCCGGGAAGGCGACGTAGCGGATATCATCGGGCGTTACGAAGTTGCGTCCGCTAATCGCTGCAAGGGCTTTGGCGGTTTTCATGAGGGCCAGCGAGGCGCGCGGGCTGGCGCCCAGAAAAAGGTCGCCATTGTTGCGGGTGTTGTGTACAATCGCAGCGATATAATCCAGCAATTCTTCCCGGATATAGACGGATTCGATGCGCTTTTGGCAATCGGCAATTTCATCGGGCGAGAGCACTGGCTCCACTGTTTCGCGGAGGGCTCCGGTGAAATCGTTTCGAAAGCGGCGCAGGATCGCTTTTTCCTCCTCCAGGCTGGGGTAATTGAGGATAATTTTAAATAAAAAACGGTCGAGTTGCGCTTCCGGCAATTTGTAGGTGCCTTCCTGTTCGATGGGGTTTTGGGTGGCGATCACAAAAAACGGGCTGTCCATTTTATAGGTCATGCCATCCACCGTCACCTGAAATTCTTCCATCACTTCGAACAGGGCCGATTGTGTTTTGGCCGGCGCCCGGTTGATCTCGTCGATCAGGATAATATTGGAAAACACCGGCCCGGCTTTGAAATTGAACTCCGAGGTTTTCATGTTGAAAATCGGCGTGCCGATGACATCGGCGGGCATCAGGTCGGGGGTAAACTGGATTCGGCTGAAACCGGAATGGATGGTGCGCGCCAGCAATTTGGCCGTCAGGGTTTTGGCAATACCCGGCACCCCTTCCAACAACACGTGGCCACCGGTGAACAAGGCGATCAGCAGTTGGTCCAGCATGTCTTCCTGTCCGACAATGACCTGCCCGATTTGGGCTTTTACCCGCTCGGCGCGCTCCTGTACGGGCCGAACATCTACCCCCTGTGGTTGGGGGTCGAAAACGGGCTCCGGACTGGGTTCATACACCGGCGATTCACTGGGTTCGAGCGGCTCATTTTCTTGCGTTGACATATGTTGTTTTTTGATCTTGTTCAAGGTGGTTGCGGCAGAACAGGCGTCCTATTTTGCCTGTTTTCCGAAGGCTTCCAAAGCCAGGTGAAAATCCACCATCATCTCTTCGGTGGGTTCGTACTGGGTTGTGGCGGCGTATTGGGTAAAGATATTTTGTATTTGCGGAACCGGCACCTCCGAAACCTGTGAGAGGCGGCTGACAAACGAGCTGTCGATACGCGGTTGTTGCGTCTCGGGGTGCAGTTGAACGACCATCCCGTATTTTTCCCGCAGTTGGGCCAGAAACAAGCGCATTTGCTGCACGCAAATGTTCTGGTAGTTTTTCTCCCGGAAGTGCAGGTTGGCGATGGTGCTGATGAATTCGTACGACGAATTTTCATTTTTTGGCAACACCGGAATGATGCGTTTGCGGCGTTTGGCCCGAAAGACCAAATACGCCAGCGACAGTCCGATGAGCAAATACCAGGCCCAGGCCAGCGAAGGATGTTTGAGGATATAACTGAAGGGATGTTCTGCCTCCAGATCGCGGGAGTAACTGTCGCCGTTGTTGCGGTTGTTGCGTTGCCGGGCTACCATTTCCGGCACCCGGCTGGTGGCATCCCAGTAGATATCGCCGTTTTGCAAATAGGACAAAATGCCTTCGGCATAGCTACGGGCTTCCGGGCGCAGCAGGTGGTAGTTGGAAAATGCAATCGGGGTGGTGTGCAGCAAAAAACGCCCTTTCCCGTAGGGAAATTCAGCAAAATTAATCAGCGTGTCGTTCAGGTAGCCAAGCGGTCGTTGTGGGAGCGAATCGCAGAAAAAGTCGGCTTTCATAAAGCTCCATTGGTATGCCTTGGGTATATTTTGCCAGGCAAAATGCAAGGATACCGGGGCTGGCAGGGCCGGTTGGCGGAGCGAAACCTGCACAATCGAATCCCGTTTTTTCTCATAATCATTCCATTCGGCATCGGCGCATTCGCGGAAATAGAGATGGAACATCAGGTCGAAAGGGATGGTCTTGCTGGACAGCAGGGCGGTATTTCCGTTTTCGACAAACGCCAGCAAGCGCACGGTGCTCAGGGAGTCGAGGTAAAGCCCTTCTCCGACAAACACATAATTGGCGGCTTGGGCTGGTTGGAGCGGCAATTCGCCGGACACCCCTTCTTGAATCGTTTTCAAGGGGTGGCCGGCAAAGTACGTATCCAGCAGGCGGTACAGCACCTGGGTGCCATAGGGCTGCGGGTTTTTTTCGCTATAGGCTTCCGCGACCCAGGAGTCCCGCCAATCGTATTTAGCCTTGGCTTGGCTTTGCCTGTAAAACAGGACACCCACCACAGCCAGCACGGCCAGGCCGATCAAAACATACGTGTTGCGGGTGTTCATGGGTTGTCGGGTTGCGGGTCAGCGGAGGAAATTATTTGATCACCCGGATCTTCATTTTTACGTCTTTTTTCGGACGGTCGCCGGGAGCGGTTTCTACGGCACCGATTTTGTCGATGATGTCGAGCCCTTCAATGATGTGTCCAAAAACAGTGTATTCCCGGTCGAGGTGCGGGGTGCCGCCGAGGTTGAGGTACGCAGCGCGCTGCTCGGGGGTGTAGTGAAAACGGCGCATGGCTTCGATTTGGTTGAGCGAGGCTTCCGTCACCGGTGCGCCCTGCACAATGTAAAACTGAGAGCCGCTGGATTTTTTCTCCGGGTTGTTGGTCCGGGCTGCTGCGATTGCGCCTTTGATGTGTGCGAGGGAGTCGACAAATTCGGCGGGAATCTGGTAGTTCGGGCCGCCCATGCCAAGCGCCTGGCCGGCGGGCGCGTTGCGCGATTGCGGGTCGCCGCCCTGGATCATAAACCCGCTGATGACGCGGTGAAAGAGCAGGTCGTTGTAGTAGCCTTCTTCAGCGAGTTTGAGAAAATTGTCGCGGTGTTTGGGGGTGGAGTTGTACAGTTCGGCCAACATAGTGCCGAATTCCGTTTCGATTTCGATGAGACAGCGCTCGGGAGCAGTTACCTGGATCATTTGTTTTGTCGTAATGGTTTTGTTGCCTTTCTTGGCTTTGAGTACAACGGTATAGTTGCCGGAATGTTTGTAAACGTGCATGGGGTTGGCCTCTGCTGATGTGCCGCCATCGCCAAAATCCCATTCGTAGGATTCAGCGTTTTTTGAACTATTGATAAAAGCCACCGGTGCCGGCGCTACTATTTTCTGGATGGGTATGGTAAAACTTGCCTGCGGCTTGACGGCGCAGGACGACAAGGCCAGGCTCAATACGCCCAGAAGCAGGATGGGGGAAAATACTTGTTTCATGCTGAACGATAATTTTTACGCAAAGGAAAGAGATTTTCAGCACATGCGGCAGTTTTGCAGAATTTATGTCATCCGCGCACCCGATCCAGCCCGGCTTTGGCCCGGGCGTGCAAACCGGCGGCGTATTCCTCCGGCTGCAACTCCAGGCAACGTCGGAAGGCCGCGCGGGCCAGGGTTTTTTCCTGGCGTTGTTCGTGCAACAAACCCAATTGCAGGGCCGCGTTGCAGGCAAAAAACCAGGGCTGCCGGGCCCCCGTTTCGATCACAACCATATAGTACCGTA
>JADLDL010000328.1 GCA_020846655.1 Saprospiraceae bacterium
CCCCAGCAGGCGTCGGGGTAGTAGTTGATAAAACCTTTGTTGCAGCGCGGGCAATTTTGCAGGTACACTTCTTCTTCTTCCACCCAGGCGGCATCGACGCGGCCGCCGAGGGGCGGGTGGACTTTGCGCACCCGGACTTTCAGGGCCATCATTTGCGGAAACTGGTTTTTCATGCGCTGGATGATGTGGTGGAGCACCGTCTCGATCAGGTTGCGCGGCGTTTCCATTTCCATCCGGCAAATCTGAAACACCGTTTCGTAGTTGAGGGTGGTTTCCACTTTGTCGGTTTTGGCGGCAGCACCGATGGCTGTCTGGACAAAGACATCCACCGTATACTCCGTGCCGATGCGTTTTTCTGCATCGTATACGCCGTGGTAGGCGAAAAATTTCATTCCTTCAAGGGCAATGACAGCCATGGTGCGCGGTGTGGTGGTAGGTAAGCAAAAGCAGGTTATTCACCCAGAAGTTCGCGGAGTTGGTCCTGATGGCCGGCGAGGGCGGGGCATTTTTGTTGCAACACCTGGTCCACGGCCTCCAGTTCTTCCGGCTTCAAATGGCCGTACTGCGCGACTACGGTGGCGGAGCATTCCCGGGCTTTGGTGTATTCTAATTCCATTTTTCGAAAATACTCGATCAGGTCGGCTTTTTTCGTCGTGTCGGCGGCCAGGCTGGCTACTTTTTGGTTGAGATCAGCCAGTTTGGCGGCACATTCGCAGTAGGCGCCGGCGATTTTAGCGCTCCGGCTTTCGGTGGGCGCCTGGGGTTCGCAGTTGCTCAGCCCCAAGCCGCATACCAAGGCCACCAACAATAGTGTAACAGGTCGGAATTGCATGGGGTAAAGGTAAAAAATTACTTACACCTGCACTTTTTTCCATTTTCCTAGTCGAAATACCCACATGGCTGAAATAGCCAGTACCGATTCGGCGATCACAATGCTGTAGTACACGCCGGCCTGGCCCCAGTGCAGGTGCAAGGCCAGCCACCAGGCCAGGGGCATTTCGAGCAGCCAGAAGCAACAGAAATTGAGCAGGGTAGGGGTGCGGGTATCGCCTGCGCCGTTGATGGCCTGCGACAAAATCATGCCATAGCCGTAAAACACATAACCAGCGGCCAGGATGCGCAAGGCCATGGAACCGGCTTCCACCGCCACGGGTTCGGAGGTGAACAACTGGATAAAAAAGGGCGCGCCCAGCACAGACACCAAGCCTACGCAACCCATGAAAATCATGTTGAAAAACCCCGCGCGCCAGGCCGATTGTTCAGCCCGTTCGGGGTGGCCGGCGCCCAGGTTTTGGCCCACGAGGGTGGCAGCAGCATTCGCCATGCCCCAGGAGGGCAGGATCGTGAAAATAATGATCCGGATAGCAATAGTATAGCCGGCGGTTACCTCTTTGCTGATCTGGCCCAGCAGGTAAATCATAAAAATCCAACTGGCGGAAGCGATCAGGTACTGGCCGGTACTGCCAGAGGCGATCTTCAGCAGGCGAAGGATAATTTCCCAGCGGGGGCGCATGAATCGCAGGTGCAGGCGGATGATCCGGCCCACCCGGAATAATTGCCACAACTGGTACACCACCCCTACCGAACGCCCAATGGTGGTGGCCACGGCGGCGCCCAACACGCCCATTTCCGGGAAGGGGCCGATGCCGAAAATCAACAAGGGGTCGAGGGTCAGGTTGACAATGTTGGCGATCCACAAGGCGCGCATGGCCGTTGCTGCATCGCCTGCGCCCCGGAAAATGCCGTTGAGCATCCAAAGCAACAGGATCGGTAGGTTGGCCGTCAGCAGGAGCCGGGTAAAATGTTGTCCCGTTTCTGCCACGCTGGGGTCCTTGGCCATCAACAGCAAGATTTCTTTGGCATACAGAAAACCCGGCACCGCAATCAGCGCCGACAGTACCAGTGCGATCAGGATAATTTGTGCGCCAGCTACCGATGCGGCCCGGCGGTTGCCTTCGCCCACCCGACGCGAGACAACTGCCGTAGCCGCCGCACTCAGTCCAATGGCAACAGAATAGATCCGGGTGAGTACCGATTCGGTGAGCCCGACCGTGGCTACGGCGTCGGTGCTGATTTTGGCCACAAAAAAGGCGTCGACCACGGCAAAAAGCGACTCCATCGCCATTTCCAGAATCATCGGCACGGAAAGCAGCACGATAGCCCGGTCGATACTGCCGGTCGTAAACTCCTGCTCCTCTCCATTGACGGCTTGTCGCAACACGCGCCGCCAGCGTTGCCAGCGGCTTTCTGTTTTATGTTCTACTAGCATAAATAGCCTAAACGCCGGCCGGCCACCTGTCATGTGCCGGAAAGCGGTTTTTCGTATTTGGTAAAATTAGCGGTTGACAGAACGGTTGGCTCAGCAAGGGGGGCACAAAACACGAGAAAGACGCCCGTCGCGCGAAATAAGTTGCACAAATATTTGGCAAAACAAGACTCAAACCCCCTGCCCCAGAATAAAGTTCCGCACCCCATCCAACTTCCTCGCCGTAACTTTGTTTCTTCATCAAAATACAAAAAATGCCCTCCTAACCGTCTAATCCCTATCCAACCTTCTAGCCTCCTCTATCCCTATCCAACCTTCCAACCTTCCAACCTTCTAACCTTCTAACCTCTTCCAACCTTCTAACCTTCTAACCCCCTCCAACCCTCTAACCCATGTCGGTTATGCATATTGCTGATCTCCTGCACCGCGCCCTTCAACTGGAGTGGCTAACGCCCGAAGAAGGCGTGTTTTTATTGGAAAATGCTTCCACTGCCGAATTGATGTACGTCGGCAACCGGCTGCGCCAACACCATGTGCCCGGCAATGTGGTCACCTGGATTATCGACCGCAATTCCAACACCACCAATGTCTGCATCGCCAATTGCAAGTTTTGCAATTTCTACCGCCGGCCAGGGCATGCAGAGGCCTACACGACCTCCATTGAGGAATACCGGCAAAAAATAGAAGAAACCTTTCGCCTTGGCGGCGAGCAACTGCTGCTCCAGGGCGGACACCACCCCGACCTGGGACTGGCGTTTTACACCGATCTCTTTCGACAACTCAAAGGCCTGTACCCCAACCTGAAATTGCACGCCCTCGGCCCGCCGGAAGTGGCGCACATCAGCAAACTGGAGGGCATGAGCCACTACGAGGTGCTTAAGGCCCTGCACGAGTCGGGGCTCGATTCGCTACCCGGCGCCGGCGCCGAAATCCTCAGCGACCGCGTGCGCCGGCTGATTTCCAAAGGCAAATGCGGCGGCGAAGAGTGGCTCGACGTGATGCGCGCCGCCCACCAACTACGGCTCACCACCTCAGCCACCATGATGTTCGGCCACATCGAAACCAACCTGGAGCGCATGGAACATTTCGCAGCCCTGCGGCAGGTGCAGTCTGAAAAACCCGCCGACGCCAAGGGCTTCCTGGCTTTCATCCCCTGGCCCTTCCAGGACGAAGATACCATCCTCAAAAAACTCAAGCGCGCCCGCAACGCCGTCACAGGCGACGAATACGTGCGCATGATCGCCCTCAGCCGCATCATGCTGCCCAATGTGGTGAACATCCAGGCTTCCTGGCTGACCGTCGGCAAACAAGTGGCCCAGGTGTGCCTGCACGCCGGCGCCAATGATTTTGGCAGTATCATGATCGAAGAAAACGTGGTGTCGGCCGCTGGCGCGCGCTTCCGGTTTACCGCCGACGGCATCCAGCGGGCCATCCGAGAAGGCGGTTTCGAACCCCGACTCCGCAACCAACAATACGAGTTCCGCGCAGTACCCGCAGGCATCCTCCAACAGGAACTGGATCACTCGTCCATGCTCGTCGACTAATGTAGGGCGAATTTTCAATTCGCCCATTCGCGCTCGGCATTCTCCTGCGGGCGTCGTGTTTCTCTTTGCCGAGCGCGAGCAGGCGAATTGAAAATTCGCCCTACAATTGTTAAACGCTACCACGCCCGTGGTAGGCGCTCTTTCCTATTCCAAACTCCGTCGTCTAGCCGACGTTTTCGACCCGGACGGGTACTGCGCTTTTGTCCGCTGGAGCGCCTACATTCGTAAAAAAATATCCCACTTATGCGATCCATTATCCTACTTACCGTCTTTCTGCTCGCCGGCCTCGGTTCTGTGGCCGCGCAGGGCGCCTACTACAAGGTCAAATTCCCGGACGACCAAACGGTTATCGGCTGCTATGCCTACCCCGACACCATTTACCCCGACATCGAAAAATACGGCAACTGCTCGTTCAATGTCGGCGTATCGGTCAAAGACCAGGTGTTCAACCTCAACGCCTGGGGCGGCTGCAAAAAAATCCTGCGCACCTGGACGCTCATCTACTGGTGTACCTACGACCCCAACGAGCCCTGGCCGGTGTACATCCAAAACCCGCCCGATACCGATGTGGGCGCCACGGTATTCGGCGTGCCCTCCAACCGCGGGCACATCAGCTACACCCAGGTCATCAAAGTGCTCGACCTCGACCCACCGGTATTCATCAATTGCCCCACCGACCCCGTGGTGTTTTGTGACTACACCGGCAACGACGCCACCCAGTACAACGACGGCCATACCGACAAATGCGAGGGCCCCGTCAGCCTGGGCGTAAAAGTGACCGACCTCTGCTCCGAAGACGACATCAAACTGAGCTACCGCCTGTTCCTCGACATGGACGGCAATGGCTCCATGGAAACCTACCTCAGCAGCAGCAGCCCGAATGCCTGGCCCATCGATCAAATGTCGCTCAGCGGCGATACGCTGATGGCCAACATTCATTTCCCAACCGGCCACGGCCTGCCCTATGGTACCCACAAAATCGAGTGGATCGCCAACGACAACTGCGGCAACGAATCGTTGTGCAAATACACCTTCACCGTCAAAGACTGCAAAGCGCCCACCGTGGTGTGCATCAACGGACTGAGCATCAACATCATGCAAACCGGCATGATCACCCTCTGGGACACGGATTTTATCCAGTACTACTTTGACAACTGCACGCCCAACAACCAAATCAAAATCGGTATCCGCAAATCGGGTACGGGCACAGGCTTCCCAACCGATAGCCATTCGGTCACCTTCGATTGCACCGAACTGGGCAGCCAACTCGTAGAACTTTGGGCCGTGGATGCCTATGGCAACGCCGACTACTGCGAAACCTACGTGATCGTGCAGGACAACATGGGTGCCTGTCCGCCCTCCAACAAATTCAAAGGCAAGGTGCTGACCGACAACGGCGACCCCGTGGCCAATGTGCAGGTGGATTTGAAAAAAGGCGTGGCTACCAAAATTTCGGGCACGACGGATGCCAACGGTCAGTTTGAAATCGGCAGCGTCGCTTCCGGGTGCAACTACAAACTGGTGCCCAGCCTCGATGCGCCGGCCAAACTGGGCGTCAATACCCTCGACGCCCTGCTCTTGTCGGGCCAACTCGACGGCGTGTTGCCGATGAAATCGCCCTTCAAATTCCTGGCCGCCGACGTGGACAAGTCCGGCAGCCTCACCAACGCCGACCTGCAAAGCATCATCAACGTCTTGTTGGGGCAACAAACAGCATTCCCGGGCGTGCCGGGCTGGCAGTTTGTGCCGACCAGCCACGTCTTTGCCGACCCGAACGCCCCTTGGGCGACGTCGGTGCCCAACGCCCTGACGTTCTGTTTGACGGGGGCTATGCCTTCGCCCCTGGCGGATTTTGTGGGTTACAAAACCGGCGACCTCAACGGGTCCGGCGCCACCTCCCAACTCAAGGCTGCTTCGGACGACCGTAAGGCGACGCCCAAAGCAATTTTCCGCACGGCCGACCGCCGCTTTGAAGCCGGCAACGAAGTGCGTGTCGACATCATTTCCCCCGACTTGTCGGCCTTTGCGGCCTTCCAGTTTACACTCGACTTCGACCCGACGGTGTTGTCGCTGACCCAGGTGGACCCCGATTTGGTGCCCGCCGAATACCTGGCCACACCCGCCAGCGGCCACCTGACCGCCAGTTGGCACACGTCGGCCATGCTCGACCCCACGGTCAAAGGCAAAAACCTCAAGTTGCGGACCTTTACTCTCGTGTTCCAGGCCTTGAAAACCGGCTCGATCAGTGAAGTGCTGCACATGAGTTCAGCGATCACCGAGGCAGAGGCCTACACCCGTAACCTGGAAACCATAGCGGCAACCCTCGAATTTGAACTGAAACCGCATACCCTGGATCTTGGCCCGGCCCTTATGCCGGTACAACCCAACCCCGTGCAGGAAAACCGCTTTGCGGTCAACTACTACCTGCCTGAAGCCGGCACGACCCGCTTGCTGGTAACCGATGCGACGGGCCAGGTGCTGGAATCTATCCAGTCGAACCAGGACCGCGGCTACCACACTACCGAAGTGGAATTGAAAGGCGCCGTTCAGCCAGGCGTGTTGTTCATTCGCCTTGATGCACCCGGCGGCAGCGATGTGCAGCGGGTAATGAAACTATGATATTCAATTTTAACCCGGGCGGTTAAGCCCGCGTTACTTGACGGATTCGGGGTGCTGATGCGCCTCGAATCCGTTTTTTTTTGCTAATTTTGATCTAATTATCCGTGCGCAATACGCGATATGAAGATAGCCGTCTGTGTAGCTTTTTCCGCATTCATGCTCCTGTTTTCCTGCTCCGGCCAGGCACAGGAGTATATTGCCAACGTACAGCAATTCGGTATTAAAGAGGGTTTGTCGCATCGCGAAGTCAATGTCATTTTTCAGGATAGCCGGGGCTTTATCTGGCTCGGCACGCCCTTTGGGTTGAACCGTTTCGACGGTTCCGAATTCCGCTGGTGGACCAAAGAAAAGAACGGCCTGCCCGACAACGATATCAGCGGCCTGATCGAAGATGCCGAGGGGGATTTGTGGATCAGCAGCGATGGCAACGACAATGGCTTGTTTACCGTCCGAACGCTTTGTTTCCTCAATATTTACAGCGGGAAACTGCGTTCGGTAGCGGAAAAATTCGGCGACCGGCTGCCGGCACCGTTGGGGGAAATCGGCAATTACTGGGTGGCAGATTCTGCAAAAACGATTTTTTTCGGCACGACGCGGCGCGCTAAAATGCTCGCCTGGCATCCCGACACCGGCTTCCGGGTATTCCCGTTGACCGGCTATCAGTCGTTTCGAATTGCCGGAATCAGTGCTGACAATACTATTTGGGGGGTGGCCGATAAACAGGTTTGGCTGGAATTGAGTAGGGAGGGGAAAATACGGCAAGCGTACCGCGACAGTTTTGAGCTGACACATAAAAAATATTTTCTCGACGGAACGCGGGTGATCTATGAAGCCAGTAAAGATGGACAGCCCCTGCGATTCAGGGCCGTGGGTCGGGAGCAGGGTTTCCGGCCCCTGGCATCCGGCGATTTTCAGATACCGGTCGACAGCCTCCACCGGATTTTAAGGGCCCTGCATTTCAATCCGTTCAGTCGCAACCTGTGGGTGTTCGGCAAAAAATTTTTGTCGATCGTGCATCCTGAAAAAGGCCCGCTGTTGAATTTTTTCGAGCAGCATCCCGAATTAAATCAGGATGCGAGTTTCGGTTTCAGAGCGCTTGCCAACGATGCCGCCGGACGGGTTTGGCTGGGCGGCGATTTCGGTGTGTATAAGATAAAAATCCGGGAAAGCCGCTTTAAGCGCTATTTGTACGGTGTCTCCGACTACCCGTCTCCGGCTACTGTTTCCAGCCGGGTTATTGCCAAAATTAGCTGCCGCAGTATTTTCCAGCGCGATAACTTCCTGTTTGTCAGTACGGAGCGCGACGGCGTACAAATATTCGATCTGCGTTCGCCGGGCCCGCCCAAGCCCGTCAAGACGGTACAGGTTATACCCCCGCCTGATTTGAATAAATCGTACGCCCTGATAGAGGACAGGGAAAACAACTTGTGGATCGGCGAACACCGCTTGCACTGCTACGACCCGGCCTCCGGCCGTTTACGGGTGATCAAAAATGAACAGACCAAAGAAGACCTGACGGTCATCTGGGCCCTGTATGAAGACGGGAACCGAAACATATGGCTGGGGCGCGGCACCGGGTTGCAATTCCTGGACCGGGCGAAAGACGTGGTGGCGCCGTTTGAACAGTACAATGGTTTTGACGAATTGTCCCGGGCCCGGATCACATATATCGGCGAGGACCGGGAAGGCGTCGTCTGGGTTTGTGCCAACACGGGTTTGTACACCCTGGATATTAAAAAAGGCATCGCGGCCCGGTACTGGCCGGGCGGGTCATCCGGCTATTACCTGCCGCAGGATAAAATACAGCATATTTATCAGGATTCGGCAGGTATCTATTGGCTGGGGACGGCGGGCGGCGGCCTGGTCCGTTGGGACAAAGCCGGCGGCCGGTTTCGACAATTTACCCGGGTGGACGGCCTGCCGAATAACAATATTTACGCGGTGTACGAGGACAAGCGGCAACACCTCTGGATGAGCAGCGATTACGGAATCATTCAATTCGACAAACTGACGTTTCAGTCGAAAACATATTTACCGCAGGATGGCACCACGCACATCGAATTCAACCGTTGCTCCCATTTTCAATCGACTGACGGCCGCATCTGGTTTGGTGGATTGAATGGCGTGACCGCTTTTCAACCCGACGATTTTTATGAAACGTCGGCAAACCGGTATGCTCCTTTGCAAATCACCGGATTTCAACAATTTGATGGCTCGACCGACCGGTTGGTAGACAAAACCGGAGAACTGCTGCAAACGCAGCGGATTGTGCTGCGTCCCGGCGACCGGTTTTTCCAGCTGGCGTTTGCTCTGCTTAGTTACGAGGATGTCGACCAAATCCGGTACGCCTACAAAATGGAGGGTGTTGATGCCGATTGGGTCTATCAGCGGGAGCGCTCCATCCGGATCAGCGGCTTGCCTTACGGCAAACATACCCTGAAAATACGTGGCCAGGCTGCCGATGGGCGTTGGTCCGAAAATGTGCTGGAGCTACAGGTGAGCGTGCTCAAACCCTTTTATTTTCAAACCTGGTTTTTGCTGCTGCTGGGCATTGCCCTGGCTGGCCTGGCCGTCGGATTTTACAAGTGGAGAACCTGGCAGTACAAGCAAAACCAAATCCGTTTGGAACAGGAAGTAGCCGTTCAAACAGCTACCATCCGCCGGCAGGCGGAAACGTTGCGCGCCCTGGATCAAACGAAGTCCCGGTTTTACGCCAATATCAGCCACGAATTCCGCACCCCGCTCACCATCATAAAAGGCTTGTCGGCTGAAATCAAGGAGGACGAACAGATCAAAACCCTCATCCACCGCAACGCCGACAACCTGCTGCGCCTTATTAATCAATTGCTCGACCTGTCCAAACTCGAAAACGGATCATTGCAATTGGACCTCGAGCAAGACGATATCGTGCCCTACCTGCATTACCTCACCGAGTCCTTCTATTCGATGGCCGAGGAGAAAAAAATACGCCTGAGCTTTCATTCGGAAATACCGGAACTCGTCATGGATTTCGACGAGGAGAAAATGCAATATATCGTCTACAACCTGTTGACGAATGCCATCAAATTCACCCCGCCGGGCAGCGGGGGAAAAGTCGACTTTCATACCCGGCTGATCCGCGACGCCGGGCAACCGGTGCTGCAATTGACTATTCAGGACAACGGCATCGGCATGCCACCGGAGGAACTGCCGCACGTGTTCGACCGGTTCTATCAGGCGCCGCGACAAAAAACGTCCAAAGAACGGGCAAAAAATACCGTTTCCCCGGGTATGCCGGGAGAAGGCACCGGCATCGGGCTCACCCTGTCAAAAGAATTAATCGAGCTCATGGGCGGCAATATCTCCGCCGTAAGTGAGCCGGGGCAGGGGACGTGCTTCTCGATCCGGCTTCCGGTCACCAACAACGCGCCGTCGGTCCGGGGCAACCACACCGGTACAGCCGATATCCATGTCTCCACGGAGCCGGTGGACGATTCGAACAAGCACGCCGTCCTCCAAACGTTCGAACCCGAACGCCCGCTACTGCTCATTATCGAAGACAACCGCGATGTGGTAGCCTATATGATACGCCTGCTTCAACACGACTACCGGATCGAAACGGCGCCCGACGGCCGGACGGGTATCGAAAAGGCTTTTGCACTGGTGCCCGATCTGATCATCAGCGACGTAATGATGCCGGAAAAAGACGGCTATGAGGTGTGTGAAACCCTCAAAAACGACGAACGCAGCAGCCATATCCCGATCATACTGCTCACGGCAAAGGCAACCGAATCCGACAAGATCGAGGGGCTTAAAACCGGCGCCGACGCCTACCTGATGAAACCCTTCAACAAGGAAGAACTCTTTGTGCGCCTGGAAAAATTGCAGGAACTGCGCCGGAACCTGCAAAAACGATACGCGGGTGCTGTCTTTGCGGCGGTGAAAACCGAACCATCCCGGGAAGATGTATTTATCCAAAAAATCCGGGAAGTCATAGAAGCCAACATCGACGTCCCCGAACTCGGCATCACGCAACTCTGCGCGGCAGTACACCTGGGCCACACCCAGGTTTTTCGCAAAATGAAAGCCCTGACGGGCGAAAATCCCACTGTTTTTATCCGCCATGTCCGGCTGCAAAAAGCCCTGACTCTACTCCGCGGCACCGACCGGAGCGTGTCGGAAATTGCTTACGATGTGGGCTTCACCGACCCGAATTACTTTTCAAGGGTATTTAGTGAAATGTTCGGCATGGCGCCGAGCGCAGCGCGGAAGGGATAGTTCCTGCCCTCCTTTGAGGCCCGACTTTTGTCCTGCCGACAACGCGGGATCGGGACTTTGTATCCGCTAAAAAAAGGCCGTTTCAGCCAAAATGCAAGCTCAATCCAGCCTTTTGCAAGCTACGTCCAGATGCTGCGAGCCCGGAAACGGCATTTTTGTCCTGCCGGGAATAGCAAAAGATTAACCCGGCGCAAGCGTGAACATTCCCCGGCTACGTCACCCACATCTTCATGTAGTTTCCCCTGTTTCCGCGACCCCATACTTTTGACCCATAAAAAAACGGTACCGGATTGTAAAAACAAGATTCCCGAAACCGGAACGAAATATCGTTCAGGGCGGGGCGTATATGCACGCCCCTGTCCGGGGCGAACATTTTTCACCTGTTAAAACATTTTTCAAATGAAAAACAAAACTATTTCCCGCTGTTGCACCCTGTTGTTCATATTGGCCGTCGCTTGTGGCAGCCTGCTTCAGGCCCAAAATTCCACCCTCAGCGTACAGGGCGTTTTGCGCAAATCCGACGGCGCCGCGGTGTCCGACGGCACATATTCCCTCACCTTCCGGCTTTGGGACGCCGCCACCAACGGCACGGCCGTACACACCGAAACTCAAACCAATGTGCAGGTGACCGGCGGCATTTACAGCACCCTGCTCGGTACTGCAACGGCCATGACTGCTCCATTCGACAAGAGCTATTACCTCGGCGTCACGGTGGGATCCGGCCAGGAGCTGATCCCGCGCGCGCAGTTAAGTTCGGCGCCCTATACCCTGGCTATTCGCGGCCAGTCGAATGTGGTTCCTTCCAACGGAAGTGTGGGCGTGGGCACCTTACAACCGAAAAGCAAACTGGATGTGGAGGGCGGCCTGTCGGTGGGCGCCAACTACTCCGGTACGACGGCCGCACCGGCGAACGGCGCGATTATCGAAGGAAATGTGGGCATTGGTACGAGTGGGCCTCAAAGTAAATTAGACGTAGAGGGTAGCCTGGCGGTTGGCGCAACTTACTCCGGCACTACAGCTGCCCCGGCCAATGGCGCGATCATTGAAGGAAATGTGGGCATTGGTACGAGCGCGCCGAAAAGCAAATTAGACGTGGAGGGCGGCCTGGCGGTAGGCGCTACCTACTCTGGCACGACGGCCGCACCAACGAACGGCGCGATCATCGAAGGACGGGTGGGGATTGGAGGGACGCCGGATCCCACTCAAAAATTACATGTTTACAATACCGGGTATGGTATTGCGCACGAAAGCGATGGAGTCAAGCTTAGCACTTACATTCAGGTTGATCCTGGAGGTACAACTGCAGGTTATTTCGGCACGAGAAGCAATCACGATTTGAGATTTTACGTAAATGATAACAATGGTAGTTTGATAGTGCGAAAGAATGGCAATGTAGAGGTGCCCGGACTTCTGGCCAAAGGCGGCGGTTCTTTTAAAATAGATCATCCGCTTGATCCTGCCAACAAGTTCCTATACCACTCCTTTGTCGAATCTCCGGATATGATGAATGTATACAACGGGAATATTATTACCGATAATTCAGGATTGGCCACAGTTGAATTGCCGGATTATTTTATGAAACTCAACCGCGATTTCCGCTATCAACTCACCGTTATCGGCGCCTTTGCACAAGCTATAATTAAAGAAAAAGTTTCTAATAACCGATTTGTTATAGAAACCAGTGTGCCCAACATAGAAGTCAGCTGGCAAATAACGGGTATCCGGCAAGATCCGTATGCAAATCAAAACCGAATTCCCAATTCAGTAGATAAAACACCGGAAGAAAAAGGTTATTATTTGCATCCAAAAGCATACGGACTGAGTGAAAAGCAGGGTATCCAATACCAGTTAAAAGCGCCCAATGCCAAAACAGTGGAAAAGTGAGCGGGCTGTGATTTAGGTACACCTTTTTCCGATTGCTTATTCTCTAAAATCTTTCTCACATGAAAAATATACATCTCCGGCTGCTGCTGGCCGCGGGGCTGGCCATGCTCATACCTGGCAGGTCGCCCGCCCAGTCGGCCAACTGTCTTAAAAGTACGGCTAATTTTAAAGGCAGCGCCAGCGTCAATTACGGCAACCTGACCAATGCCTTCAACAGTCAAAACCGCGCCAGCCTTTCTGTCGGCCAATTAGCCGTGGGCGACTATATCGGGCAGGACAACACCGGCGTATTCGGCTACTGGGGCCGCTACCTCATGCCGCCCCTGCCGCCCGACGTACACGCTACCGAGGGCGATCTGCCCGACCGGATCGTGGTGTCCTGGGCGCCCGACCCGCTCGGCGCCTCGCCTGAGGCCGGATACAAAATCTACCGCAACGGCGCCTACCTGGCTGCGGTGGACAAAAACACCCTGAATTTCACCGATTTCAACATCCTCGCCGGCGAATTTTATACCTACCAGGTATCCGGCAGCAACCAGTACGGCGAAGGCTCCAAGGGCAGCGCATTAGGTTTTCTCAACCCCAACGGCGTGGTCACCGGGCAAGTACGTTCCACTACCGGCAACTCCGTACCCGGCGTGACCGTCGAACTCACACCCACACTCGGCACGGCCCTGGCCTTCAACGGCGACGACCACCTGTTTGCTGAATACGATGCCGGGCTGGTGTCGTCGAAATGGACCGTATCCTTTTGGGTAAAAATCGACAACGGCAACGACCGGAGCGGTATCCTCGATTTCGGCAAGGCGGTCAATAAAAACTGGTGGTTCCTGACTACGGCTGCCGGACAGAAAAAAGGCGTGGTCGTCGGGATTGCCGGCAACGAACTGAGTTACGAGTTTCCCGATAACGGCGCCGGCGACTGGCACTACGTAGCGGCTACACACAACAGCGCCAGCCTGTTACTATACGTTGACGGCGAACTGGTGGCCACCAAAGTGGCGCCGTACGGCGCCGGCACTTCTCGGTTGTTCATGGGCAGCCTGAGCGACGATACGAAATTTTTCAACGGCAGCCTCGACGAGGTGCGTTTGTTCAACCGGCAGCTCTCGCAAACCGAATTGCAACAGTTTATGCACCAAACCGTGCCTTCCAACGCCCCCGGGCTGGTTGCCTACTGGAAACTTGACGAAGGTACCGGCGCTAAAAGTTTCTCCTTAGCCGGCAACCGCAACATCGGCTACCTCTGCGGCCCGCAATGGAGCGACGACCGCCCCGACGTGAAGAACGCGGGCATCACCGACGCCAGCGGTTTTTACCAGATCGACGGGGTGAATTACGGTAGCGGCAATACCTTCAGCGCCAGCGCGCGCAAGTCGTTTTATTTCAACCAGTCGCTGGAGTTCAACGGGGTGAATCAACAACACGTGGAATTGCCCGACTTCGATGTGTCGGATACGGCTACCATCACTTTATGGCTGAAAAGTTTTGATTTCAACAGCTACCAGCAAATCATACACAAAAATGCCTCCACCAATATTTTTGATTTGAATGTGAACCAGGGGCAGCTTGAACTGAGACTTGGGCAATCATCCACAAAACAATTCGGCGCCATGCCGCCGGGTTTTCACCATTTGGCGATCACCATGATCCATGTGGGGAGCACGATAGCCGCACAAGTTTTTATGGATGGACAATCGCTTGGGACGCACAATTATTCTTACGGGAACCACAACTGGAGTGGAAGCCCCTGGCGAGTGGGCGTTTTCGTCGACTTCAGCGGCGTTTTTAAAGATTATTTCAGCGGCCTGATCGACGAAATCGCCTTTTTCGACAAGGCCCTCACGCCGGCTGAAATTCAGACCTACTTCAACACCGGCACCGATGTGACCAGCCAACGCCTGCAGCACTACTTCAACTTCAATGAAGGCTCCGGCACGGCGGTCGCCGATTTGGGCACCGCGCTCGGCCCGGCCGGAACCATCCACGGCGCTACCTGGGCACCCACAGCCGCCCTGCCCCAAACGGCGCCCCACGAATTCTCGCCCGACGCCCGCCTGGTGACCCTCAACCCCAGCAACACCAGTACTGACGGCGTCGATTTCACCGACCAAAGCACCATACCCGTTTCGGGCTACGTGCGCTACGAGGGTACCGACTGTTTTGTCGACAGCATGGAAATCCTGGTGAATGGGGCAACACACAACCCGCCGCTATTCACCGATGCCGATGGAAAATTTGTGTTGGATATGGAACCGGGCGCCTCGGCGACGCTTACGCCGAAATACCACGACCATGTGTTCTACCCTGCATTCTGGGAAGTCAAAAACGTATCCACGCCGGTGGCGGGCATCCTGTTCCGCGACCAAACCAAACGCGCGCTGGAAGGGCAGATCGCCGGCGGCGATTGCCGGCAATCCATTATCCCGGCCGGCGCCAAGGTTAAAGTAAAAGTGGCTTCTGACGACGGTTGTTTCGAAAAAGTTCTCGAATTGAACCACCAGGATAACGCCGACGGCCGGTACAAATTCACGGGTTTGCCACCCATGAAAATGACCGTTTCGATCGTCGAACATTCCAATCCGTTCATTTACGGTTACTTCCAAGTGGCCGGCGGAACCTCGTTCGATTTGACGGAGCTGAACGACACCATCGATTTTACCTATTATGCACTGCCGGAGATTGAAATTGCGCCGCTGCCGACCAATACATGCGGCAAGCAAATTCTGGAGCAATATTCCCGCTACGAGGTGGAAATTAAAGTAAAGGAAAGTTACGACGGCGGGGTTTGTTACGTGGACACGGCCATTTTATCGATCAGCAACGAATTTTCGGAAGGAAATCCGCAAGTCGATACGACCATGACCAACGGCACGTTCAGGCTAAAATTTATGGCGGGCTTGCCGAACATCGTTGACCCGTTCCTGAAAACGCTGACCGTGACGGCCGACGTGAACGGACGCCTGGCTACCGAAACCGCGCAGGCCGTCATCACCGGCGAGCGGCCCCGCGTGGGTACCTTTACCACCACCACGCCGAATATTCCGCTCGTGATCCTGCGCGACCCGCCCGGCGACGGCAGTTATGCCTACTGGGAGAAAGGGCAGTCTTTTTGCACGAGCTGGAGTTTTGACATCGGAGAGAGCCAGGGCGACGGTTTGGTGGAAAAAGTATCGCTTGGGCCGAATATCACCACCTCAATAGGCGGCGGGTTCATTGTTGAAACCTCGACAGATATCGACGTGGACGTGGTAGCCGAGGAGGAAGGTGATTTCGTCTGGACAAAAGGACAAAACCGTTCCACCAGTCAGGAGGTGTGTTTCACCTCGAAAGAAGTGCTGCAAACATCGGAGGAAGAAAATGTCGTGGGCGAAATGGGCGGCGACGTATTTCTCGGCGGCGCGCTCAACATTATCTACGGTGTTACCGATAAACTGCTTTTTGACGAAAAGAACTGTATTTTTTACCGCGACACCAGCATCATCATGAGCCCCAACCGTTTTGCCACCACCTATTCGTATTCTGAACACCATATCCGGAATGACGTAATCCCGGATCTGGAAAGCCTGGGAGAAACCGCGGCGGTAAAAAATTGGGAAAACATCCTTGCCTACAACGACAAGTTGAAGAAGGAAGCTGTTTTTAAGAAAAATATCTCCTTCGACGCCGGCGCCGTGTACGAATACTCCGAAGAGGCCGACACCCTGAAAGCGTCGTCCTTTACCACGGAAATCACGTTCGATGAGGACTTTATTGCACAAGGCGGCCTTTTTGTCAACGATGTCGGGGCGTCCCTGGGTTACCACCTGGTGATCCATACAGAAGACATCAAGACCTACGACACGACCCGGCAAAATGTGATCACCACGGGTTATGTGCTTAAAGACAATGAACCGGGAGACAACTTTACGCTGGATGTCAAAATGGACAAACGCTACGGCACGCCGGTTTTCGACGTAAAAGCAGGCGAATCGTCCTGCCCGCACGAACCCGGCACCCAACCCCGCGAAGAGGTGGACCTGACGGTTAATACCACCTCTATCGCCAACGTGGCCGCCAACGATGCCGCCGTCTTCGTATTCAAGCTTGGCAACACCAGCCAAACGGAAGAAACCCGCGTGTACAATTTTACGCTCATCAACGAAAGCAACCCCGACGGCGCCGTCGTCAAAGTGAACGGCATGCCACTGCAGGATGTGCCCTTCCAGCTATCATTTGGACAAGGGCAGGTGGTGACCGTGACGGTGGAGCGCGGGCCGGTAGCCTACACCTACAAAGATTTGCAAATTGCCATTTATTCGCCCTGCGAAAGCGACCGCGCCGAAGCGCTTAGCCTCGACAACATCGACCCGAAATTTTTCAAATCGGTGTTCCTCAATGTGTATTTCATCGAGCCTTGCAGCCCGGTCGATATCGGATTCCCCTTGCAGGACTGGGTACATACCCCTGACGGCGGTGACGAGCTCCAGGTGACGCTCAACAGCTACAACGAAGCCGACGCCGACCTGAAACAGATCCGCCTGCAATACCGCCGCACCCAAGGCGACGGCTCCTGGATCAATATCGCGGAAGTGCCGAAAGCCGATCTGGGGCCGGTATTTAAAATAGTACCCTGGAACAACGCGGGCCTCCAGGACGGGCTGTATGAAATCCGCGCCGTGACGCAATGCTTCGGAAGTTTGCCGGCCGGCATCTCACACGTGATCAAAGGGAAAATAGAACGCCGGCCGCCGGAACTGCTCGGCACCCCCGAGCCGGCCGACGGCGTGCTCAGCCCCGGCGACGAGATTTCCATCACCTTCACCGAGCCGATCCGCTGCAACCAGATCATCCAGGCCGACCAGGTCAACCTCAACAACCTGGGCCTGTACAACACCGAAACCGGCAAACTGGTGGACGCCACGATCAGCTGCTCGGGCGACAAGATCATCATCGTGCCGAATGTGCCGATCCAGACGATCGAGAACAAAACGCTGCGCGTTAAAACATTGGGTATTAAAGATTTGGCCGATAACACGAGCAGTCTGATCGAATGGGAGTTTTTTGTGGACCGAAACCCCCTGCACTGGGTGGGCAGCGATATCAAAATGGTGAAATACCCCGACCAAACGGTGGTATTGACCCGGCAGATCGAAAACCTGGGCGGTCAAACGCTCAACTGGTCGCTCAGCAATATTCCTAACTGGGTGCGCATCTTCCCCAAACTGGGCCAACTGGCGCCCGGCGCCGCGGAAACGGTGAGCTTCGAGTTTAAAAACGATATGGTGCCCGGCGATTTCAAACAAACCATCCTGATGGAAGGCACGTTCGGCAACGAGCCGCTGACCATCGATGCGCGCGTGGTATGCCGCCCGCCCGACTGGGAGGTCGATCCGGGCAAGTACGATTTCAGCATGACCATGTCGCTCGAACTCGATATCGAAGGCGAAATCTCACAGGATGAGGAGGATATCATCGCCGCTTTTATCGACGGGCAAGTGCGCGGCTTAGCCAAGGTGCAGTACAACTCCGTGGTGGATAGTTACCTCGTCTTCCTCACCGTGTACAGCAACGACCTGAACACCGGCGACATCACGTTTCAGATTTGGGACGCCTCGGATTGCCGGCTGTTCGGTACCACGGCCGAAACCTTTGTGTTCGGCGCCAACGAGGTGATCGGCTTGCCCAACATGCCGCAGGTGATCCATACCAACAACCTGCTGTTGCGCAACATTCCGCTCAACAACGGCTGGAACTGGATTTCCTTCAACCTGGAATTTCCCGACAACAGCCTGAACGCCGCACTGGCCGGCCTGGACAATCTGCCTGGCGGCCTGATCAAAAGCCAGTCGGCCTTCAGCGTCTACGATCCCGCACTCGGCTGGGTCGGTTCGCTGACTGCTTTGGCCAACACACCCATGTATCAACTGAGTGTGCCGCTGAAAGACACGATCGAAATGCTGGGGCATCCGATCGACCTGGCAGCGGTGTCCATTCCGTTGGTGTCCGGCTGGAACTGGATCGGGTACCTGCCGCAAGCGCCGCTGCCGGTCAACAAGGCCCTGGCCTCGGTCGTGGCTGCCAACGGCGATGTGGTGAAAAGCCAAACGCAGTTCGCACAATACCTGCCGGGATTCGGCTGGGTGGGCAATCTCGACTTTATGGAAGCGCCCAAGGGCTATTTGCTGAAAGTAGCCGATCCGGGTATCCTGACGTATCCGGACAAGCCCGGCTTTCAGACACAACCGCCGGTATCGGCTGACCGGAACGATGCCCCGGCTCCCGCGCAACTGCACTGGACCGTCGACCCGTCGGAGTACGAGTTCACGATGACGCTGATCGGCATGCTTTCCGCAAACGATGTGAATACCACGACCGGCGATCACGAAATTGCTGCCTTTGCGGGCGGAACACTTCGGGGCACTACCCGGGCCATTTTTATCGAGCCGCTGCAGCAGTGGATGTTTTTCCTGACCGTTTATGCCAATACTGCCGGTGAAGCCCTGCAATTCCGGCTTTTCGACAGTGCCCAGGCGATGGAGTTCGGGCTGAATGAAACGATGGTTTTCACGGCCAACGGACAGGAAGGTTCCATTCAGAACCCGATGCCGTTTACGCTGGAAACTTCGGCAACCCATTCCGGACCGCTCCCGGGCGTGACGCAGTTCGAGGTGTTTCCGAACCCGTTCAATGACCGGCTGAACCTTCGTTTTCACTCGGGGAACAGCCGCACCGGCTACATCACCGTGACGGACATGCTGGGTGTGCTGCATTTCAGGGCCCCTGTGTCCATCGTATCCGGTTTGAACACCTGGAGTTGGGACGGTCGTTCGGATACCGGCGGCTTGCTCCCGGCCGGACTATACACCGTGCAACTGGAGGCTGAGGAGGAGGTGTTAACCCGGAAAGTGCTGCGAAATCCCTGAGGGATGAACGGGTAAATGGTGTTTCCCGGCTGCGGCCGGGCACAAATTTGGTTTTGAAGATCCGGCCGGGTGCGACAGGTTGCCGCACCCGGCCGATTTTAATAGGCTTATCGGCGGTACAGAATCTTCCCGTTCCACCAACCCGTTTCGATCACGGCCTTGTTTTTTCGATAAAAATTGAGGGCAGGCTCGTTCCAGTCCAGCACCTGCCATTTGACGAGGCGACAGCCCCGTCGGCGGCCTTCCGCCACAAACGCATCGAAGAGTAGCTGGCCGATGCCGAAGCGCCGGTGCGATTCTTTGACCACAAAATCGTCGAGGTACAGCATTTTGCCCCGCCAGGTGGAGTACGCCATATAGAACAGGGTCAAGCCGACGACCTGGCCGTCCATTTCGGCCACAGTACATTCAAAAAGACCGTTCCGAAAATCTTCGAGGTACTCTTCCGGTGTTGTTTCCACGGCTTCCGGTTCTTTCTCGTACACCGCCAACTCGTACACCAGATCGTGGATGGCCGGCAAATCGGCTTCGGTGGCCGGACGAATCAAAACAGACATAAGCAGGTAAGTTTAGGTTGAGTGCTATGGTTTTTTTATTTTTTGGCGCTGCCAATCTTCGTCTATGAGGAAAGCTTCGTGGAGCATGTCCAGCAAAGGCTCCTCCTGCAGCTCGCTGGGCTGCCTGAGCAACACGTACCCAACTTCCTTGCGGGCGCCCATGTCGAGCAAACCTTGTTCGTTGGAGAGCAGGTGGCCGCGGGTAAAGCCCAGCGCGACCCCCTGCGGATGGCCACTGTAGGGGAATGAAGCCGGGTACAGAAAACAAATCCTGCCGAAGCGGTGGTAATAGGGCACACCGTAACCGAATTTTTCGCGAACTTCCGGGAAATTTTGGAGGATCAGTTGGCGCAGCCGGCTACAAATGACCTGCTCTTCCGGGAGCAGGGCTTCGTGGAAGGTGTCAAAATCCTTGAACCGGTACAATTGCATGCTTCGAGATTTGTGGTGGCGAGGAACGGGGAAATGAAACAAAGTAAAAGGTTTAACCGAAATTTGCAGCGAACATTCCCCAGAAACCCTGTTATAGGCCGCAAAGTTACCATTGGAGCCGGGTACAAGTTTTTACCTATTCTTTATCTTCGCATTCAGAGAAAGTATTTGCTTATGAAATGGCTGGTCAACGCAACGGTGAAACAATACCTGCGCCTACGCATGCAGCGCATTGAGCGGTATATGTACCAGCCAGAAGCCACTCAAGAACGCTGGTTTTTTAAACTGCTCGACAGTGCCCGCCACACGGAATTTGGCCGCCGCTACCAATTCGAATCCATTCGGTCCATAGACGATTATACCCGTCGGGTGCCGGTACACGACTATGAGTCGCTCAAAGGCGATATTGCCCGGATGATGCGCGGCGAACGCGATGTGCTCTGGGCCGGCGAAGTCAATTGGTACAGCAAAAGCAGCGGCACGACCAGCGACAAAAGCAAGTACATCCCGGTCCCGCGTACCAACCTGGTGCATGGCCATATCGCCGGGAGCTGGGATTCAGTAGCCTTGCTCTACCACCACAAGCCCGATCTGGAGATTTTTCGCCGCCGCAACCTCATCATGCCCGGTAGTTTCGAACGCCTGGCTGATTATCCCAAGACCCGCGTGGGCGACGTGAGTTCCATCCTGACCTATCACATGCCGGCCATCGGCCGGATGTTTTATACTCCCGATTTCGATACGGCCCTGATGCCGAGTTTTGAAGAAAAAATCAAACGCATTGCCGAACTGGTGAGCCGCACCGACGACGTAGTCATGTTTGGCGGCGTGCCGACCTGGATTCTTGTGCTGTTCCGGCTGATTCTGGAAAAAACCGGCAAGCAAAACATGCTCGAAGTATGGCCCCACCTTCAGGCGTACATGCACGGCGGGGTAGGTTTTGAGCCGTACCGGCAAACCTTTCGCGAACTGATTCCCAGCGACTCATTTGTGTACCAGGAAATCTACAATGCCTCCGAAGGCTATTTTGGCGCACAATGCGATATGGACCGCGACGATATGCTGCTACTGGCCGACAATGGCGTGTTCTACGAGTTCATCCCGTTCGAAGAATGGGACAAAGAACACCCCCGGACGGTGTTGCTCAGCGACGTCGAACTGGGCAAAGACTACGCTGTACTCATTTCCTCCAACAACGGCCTCTGGCGCTATTTGCCGGGCGATACCGTCGTGTTTACGCGCCGCTACCCGTTCTGCTTCCGTATTTCGGGCCGCACCAAGCAATTTATCAATGCCTTCGGCGAAGAAGTGATGGTGGGCGATACCGACAAGGCGCTGGCCGAAACCTGCCGCCAACTCGGCGTGCTGGTGTCCGAATACACCGCTGCGCCCCTGTATTTTGCCAACGAACGCAGCAAGGGTGGTCACGAGTGGGTCGTGGAGTTTGAAAAAGCCCCTTCCGACCTCGAACGCTTCAACCGGATGCTCGACGAAACCCTGCAGCGCATCAACTCCGACTACGAAGCCAAACGCTACCGGGGCCTGGCCCTCGACCAATTGCGGCTGCACCCCGTGCCTCCCGGCACTTTCCAGCGTTGGATGAAAGCGCGCGGCAAATTCGGCAGCCAAAACAAGGTGCCCCGCCTGGCCAACCACCGGCAGTTTGTGGAAGAAGTGTTGTTGTTTGCAGGGGGCTAGTCGCGGATAGCACTATAACAAATTTTCTTTGACGACACAGTAACAAATCCAGGTGTATTGCATCGCCTGTGTTTCAAATGGCTTCAAAAAGTCGTGTTCCAGTGTGGTAAACAAAGGCGCCGGTGTGGGGTACAGATCATCCGTCCACGCCTCTCCCCAACGCGTTTTTTGATTTTTGAATACCGGAGGGAATTCATAGTACAAGTCGAGCACTGAATGTAAAAAATCGGCATCTTGCCGATTGGGTGCAATGGCCCGGGCCCTTTGCCCTGGGCTCCAGATCTGCGCCAGCGCAGCGCGCCAACCCTTGCTCAACAGGGGTGTTTTATGGCCGGCGTGCTGAAAGGCTTTTTTTAGCGAATAGCAATCCCCCTTTCCCTTGGGGTAGTTGTCTTCGAAGATAAACTTCCTGAACCCCAGGTTTATTCCTTGTTTCAGCCGCTCCAGCGCGTTTTGGTGGTCATCAAAAAACAACACTGCGTTTTCTTTGTCCGGGATGATCGACCAATCTATTTTCGAAAAATCCAGTTGGAAATAATGGACCTTGGGCGAGATATATTCCCGCTTGCTCAGGTCGATGTCGATGCTAAATACCGTGGCCTCCGGCAAGGTTTTTTCGATGAGCCAGCTGCCCTGGCCTTTCCAAATGCCACTCTCGATCACATAGGCAGGTTGCAGTTGTTGCAACATAAACCAAGTCGCAAAAAGGTGTGGAATTTGCATGCCACCCTGGTTGTTGGAGATGGGCCGCGTTGCATATAAACCTAAAAAATCGGGAATAGATGCGCGTATGTCTTCCCGAGTCCAGGGAATGTGTTGGCCTGTTGTAAATCCATGCATTTCCTGTTGCATAAATTCTGTTTTTTCTAAAAATGAGATGCCCTCATCCTCTGCTTAAGTGAGGGTGCCGCGCAGCAGGTTTTAAAAAAGCCACGTGGTTGATTCTAAAATCCACCTCAATTTGAATGGTTGCAGAGGAGTCGCCCAAGCCGTACTTGTCCCTTGTGCAGGTATTTCTGATAACTGTAGCAGATTTTCTGATAAGTGTGCAAAGCCAATTCCTGGCGCCGGCCAGAAAACCTTGCCAACCCCCGACAGCCCCGCATTTCAAGCCGGATTTTTTGCCCAAATTCCCCGACCTTCCGCCCCGGTTTTCTTTTCCAAAAACTGCCCGATATGCAACATGCACTACTCCGCCTGCTGCCAGCCCTGCTGCTGGCCCTGCCAGTTTTGGCCGGCGCACAACCCAAAATTCAACTCCAATCGCACGCCACCGGCTTTGTCCGCCCGGTTGATATCGCCCATTGTGGCGACAGCCGCCTGTTTATCGTCGAACAACGCGGCCTGATTTTTATGCTCGACAGCTTGGGCAACCGGCTTCAGGACACTTTCCTGAACATCATCAACCGGGTGCGCTCCACCGAAAACGAACGCGGCTTGCTCGGCCTGGCTTTCCCGCCCGATTACGCCCAAACCGGCGTGTTTTATGTCGATTATACCCGCCAAACCGACGGCGACACCCGCGTTTCGCGCTTTTCGCTCCTGCCCGGCAACCCCAACCGGGCCGACCCGAACAGCGAAGAAATCCTGCTTACCCAGGACCAGCCCTACAACAACCACAACGGCGGTTGCCTCAAATTTGGCCCCGACGGCTACCTCTACATTTCTTTGGGCGACGGCGGCTCCGGCGGCGATCCCCAGAACTATGGCCAAACCAAAAATACCCTTCTGGGCAAAATACTCCGCATCGACGTCGGCAGTACCTCTCCAGGCCTGCCCTATGCCATCCCGGCCGACAACCCTTTCGTCGGAGATCCGGCCTTCCGGCCAGAAGTCTGGTCCTGGGGCCTGCGCAATCCCTGGCGTTTTTCCTTTGACCGACTCACCGGTGATATGTGGATCGGCGATGTCGGCCAGGTGACCCGCGAAGAAATTGACTTCGAACCCGCCGGCCTCGGCGGCCGCAACTACGGCTGGCGTTGCTACGAAGGCACATCCGCGCACAACACCTCCGGCTGCCCACCCATATCTTCCTTCGTGCCGCCGGTATTTGATTACGACAACAACTCCGTCGGCTGCTCCGTCACCGGCGGCTTTATCTACCGCGGCGCGCGCTACAGCGACTTGTCGGGCGTGTACCTGTTTACCGACTATTGCAGCGGTCGCTGGTGGGCCACCCGCCGGCTGCCCGATGGCACATTTCCTACCGCTCAAATCGCCGACCTCGCCAACAGCCAGTACAGCGCGCTTGGCGAAGACCGCGACGGCGAACTCTACGTAGCGGCGCTGGCGCAAGGCACGATTTATAGAATCAAAGAATTGTGCTCGCCGTTCCAGATTTCCGGCACGGTCACAGCGGCCACTTGCGACGGTTCCTTCGATGGCATCGTCGACCTGAACCTCAGCGGCGGCACGGCCCCCTATACCATCAATTGGAGCAATGCACAAACCGACTCTACCATCATTTACCTCAACCCAGGCACTTATTCTGTAGAGGTGCAGGACGGGCTCGGCTGCGTGCGGCGCGATACGTTCGAGGTGGATGCCGCCGTACAGGTGCCCCTGCCCTCGGCGGCCGTGTTGTCGTGGACGGCGCCCCTGCCCACGGCCGCCCTGCTGTGCCCTGGCGATACGGTTGTGCTGGAAGCCTCGGAGGCGCCTACGATGATGGGCTACCAGTGGTACCAGGACGGGGTGTACCTCAATGGCGCCACGAACCGCCAACTGGCGGCCACACAGGCCGGCGCGTATGTGGTGGAGTTCAGCGGCGTGCCCTGCTACTCCCCCAAATCGGAGACTGTGCAAGTTGAGCAAGCCGTCATCACAGTGCCCGAGCCGGCCATCCTCATCAATGGCAGCGCAGTGTTGTGTGCCGGCGATTCCACCACACTGGTGGCCGCTACGGCCCCCGCCGGCCTCATCCCACAGTGGTACCGCAACGGCGTGGCCATTGCCGGCGCCACCGAGCAGCAATTGCTGGTCTTGGAAGCCGGCGACTACAGCGTGGAGTACCGGACGGCTGCCTGCGCGGTCTATACCGCCAGCCCGGTGGCTGTTTCAGAAGAAATTGCTATTCCGGTGAGCCTGAATTTTGCAAGCGATACTCTCCGGGTGTCCAATGATGGCTGGACCGCTTACCAATGGTACCAGGACGGAGCGCCCATAGCAGGCGCCACGGATGTATTTTTTGTGCCTTCGGCAAATGGGTTCTACGAATGCATCCTGAGCTCGCCGAATGGCTGCCTCTACCGGCCGGGCCTGCAGGTCGTGCTCGTGGGAACCGGCTTGCCGGACAATGTGACCCGCCTGACGCTGGCGCCCAATCCGACAGCCGCCGACGTGATCCTGCTGCTCGATCTGAAGCGGGCGGAACACGCGAACCTGGTGTTGCAGGATGCCCGCCAGCGACAAATTTTTTCTGTGCAACAGTTCGGGCAGCGAATCGAACAGAAAATTGATCTACGGGATGTGCCGGCGGGTACATATTACCTGAGCATCCGCCTGGAAAGCGGCACGTTTGTGCGGACAATCGTCAAGAACTAATCGCTACAGGCTGACGCATTTGCCGTATTTTTGGGATTCGAATTGTACTTGTTTTTGAAAAATAAACTTTTTTATTCATGCAAAAAATACTCTTGCTCCTGACGTTCGTGTGCCTCGCACTGCCTGCCCTGAACGCCCAAAACACCCGGCGGACCGAGGTGTTTTTTACTCAGTACCACACGCAAACGGACCTGATGAATATCAAAGGCGAGTTGAAAGCGCAAAAAATCCTGCTCGAATACACCCACATGGCGTTCGACGCACAAGGCCACCTCACCGAACTGTCGTTTACGGTAGATTGCCAGGACGGCTTCAAAGGCTCGGGCTCGTCCACTAAAATCCCGGAAGATACCCGTTTTGGATTTGTTCGCGACCGCCGCCCGGGGGCTAAATCTCCGTTCACTTCCGGCGAGATACTGGAGTAAAACACAACTGTTTTTTACTGTTTAGCCAATAAAAAAGGGTGACTTTCTGTACGGAAAGTCACCCTTTTTTATTGGCTAAAAAACACGGATCAGCGCATCACCCGTACCCGAAAACCGGGTCCGCCGCCGCCCGGGCCGCCCATTTTATTCAGGGCGTAGGTAAAACGAAGGGTAGCATACCGGCCTAAGGAGGCTGTCCGCACATCTTCCACGTAGTTCAGGTTGGCGGTGCGGTTGATGCCGACGTTGCGGTTGAGCAGGTCGTGTGCGGCCAGGGTCAGTTGACCGCGTTTGTTTTTCAGGAAAAATTTGGAGACGCTGGCGTTCCAAATCGGAATAGCCTGGTCGTAGCCCTGGCTGAGGCCGGTGTTGCGCACGAGGTCGAGCGCGGTATTCAGGGCCCAGTTGTGTGGCAGTTCGATGTTCAGTTCGCCGGAATAAGTTTGGCGCAGGTAGTCCTGGTTGAAGGCCTCGTCGATGGAGTAGCGCGACTGGTTCCAACTCAGTTGGGCTTCGGCGCTCAGCGTCAGCCATTCGGCTGGCGTAAATTCCCAGGAGAGGGATTGGCTCAGCAGCAGCCCGGTGGTGGTATTTTGGGTGTTATCGATCAAATTCAGGCCCCGGCTCAGCGAGCCTTCGCTGCGCAGGTTGAAGCGGCTTTTGATTTTTTTCCAGGGGAGCCCGAAGGCCATGTTGCCGGCCAGGCGGTAGTCGGAAGCCACATTGACCGGGCGATAGTGCCGCACAAACAGCGAGTCGACCGATTGGGCATTGACGATGCGGTCGCGGGTGTAGGTGAAAAACAACATGCTGAAAAAACTGCGCATGGTTTCAGGGTCAAATTGCACATAACTGGCGTTGGCGTTGTGGGCGTACTCGGGTTTCAGGTCGGGATTGCCTTCGGTGATGTTGAGCGGGTCGCTCACATCGGGCACGGGTTGTAATTGCTGGACCGAGGGCGCGTTGATATTGGTGGTATAGCCCAGCCGCAGGTGTTTGGACGGCGTGAAATCGTAGTTAAAATCGAGCCGGGGTAGCAGGTGCCGGAAATTTTGGCGCACGGGCTGGCCCTGGCCGCTGGTCACCTCGCCGTCGAGCGTGGCGGTTTGGGCATCGAGGCCGGCGCTGCCATTCCAGGATTTGCGGTTGATGCGCAGGCCCGCGCCTGCCCGATGGAAACCGAAGCGGTTGGTGTAGGCATTGGAGAGCAGGGGGTCGAAATTGCGCTCGCCGGCCAGCAGGGCATACACCACCTTGTCGGCGCGGTTTTCGGCCTGGCTGAATTGGTAGGAAAATTCGAGGTAGCGGCGTTTGCCGAGCGGCTCAGTGTAGGTAGCCCGGGCGCCGAGGTTGAGCACGTCGTTTTGAAAATCCTGGTATTGCTGGAGGGTGTCGCTGCGGAAAAATTGCGGGTCGGCATCGTAAAAGCGGTTGGCCGAAAAACTGGTGCTGCTGAGTTGGTTGTTGTTCAGGCCGGCCGTGAAATTGGCGGATATGTTGCGCCCTTTTTTGGCAAATTTATGGCGGAAGAGCAGGCCACCGCTCCAGTTGAGGCCCTCGGCCCCGGCGTTGTAGCGGCGCTGGCCGTCGTTTTGGAGATTGCCTTCGGCATCCAGGAGTTGGGTGCTGGCGCCCGATTCGGTGTTTCGCTGGCTGATGGTAAACAGTGAGGTAACCTGAATGGAATTAAAAGAGTCGATTTTTTGGTCGAGCGTCAGGTTGAGGCGGTGGTTGTCGGCCACGGAATTTTCGGCCGAGGTTTCGGTGGATACAAAATTGCCGCCGGGCAAAAACGACTCGCGGTTGATTTGGCGCTGGTAGTCGCGGTCCGACTGGCTGTAGAAATAACTGCTGTTCAGGTCGCCGGTGTATTTTTTGCCGTATTCCTGGTTGAAATTGACGCCGCCCGACCAGGTTTTGAGGAAGCCGTCGTTTTGGCCGCCGAAATCCAGCGGTATGCCGCTGTCGTCGTCCGAATTGAATTGCAGGCGCATGCCGCCGCCGCTCATCATTTGCCGCATGGCGCCGGAAAACGCCATATAATCGTCGATGGAAAAGCCGGACTGGTTGGTGTTGTTGGCCATACCGAGCAGCGAAAGTTGTTGCTTGGGTTTGAAGCGGTTGAGGTTGGCGCGACCTTCGTAGCGAAAATCGTTGGGAGCCTCGTGCAGGTCGCTGCCAGCGCCGGCGCTGGCCTGTCCGAACCAGCCGTTTTTCTTGTCTTCTTTCAGGTTGAGGTTGATGGTTTTTTCGCGTTGCCCGTCGTCGATGCCGCTAAACGTGGCTTGTTCGGATTTTTTATCAAAGATCTGCACCTTGTCGACGGCGTCGGCGGGCAGGTTTTGGGTGGCCAGTTTGGGGTCGGAGCCAAAAAATTTCTTCCCATCCACGAGCACGTTTTTCACCACCTCTCCCTGGGCTTTGATGGTGCCGTCGCGCTGCACCTCCAAGGAGGGCAGTTTCTTCAGGAGGTCTTCCACCAGGCCGTTTTCTTTTACTTTGAAGGAGCCGGCGTTGAATTCGATCGTATCGTTTTTGATGGTGACGGGGTTGGCTTCGCCGGTGATCTGGACTTCATTGAGCAAGGTGTTTTTGCTTTCCAGTTGCAAAATGCCCAGCCGGAGTTCGGGCGCTCCTGTGGTGTCGGGGACCCGGATGGCCCGGTGCAGGTTGCGGTAGCCGAAATAGGTGGCGCGCAGCAGGTAGTCGCCGCCGTTCAGGTTTTTGAAATCAAAACTGCCGTCGGCGCGCGAACGGGTAAAGAAGAGCAGGCTGCTGTCCTGGGGGTTGAGCAACATCACCGTTGCCATTTCGAGCGGCGCCTGCGCACTGTCCTGGAGGGTTCCGCTCAGGGTGTATTTTTGAGAAAAAAGCAAACAGGGTAGGAAAAGCAGGGTAGCTAGGGATAAAAATAATTTTGTTTTCATAGCCGAATTCTATTGGAAAATAGTTGTCTGGCAAAGGTAGGAACTGGTTTTTGAGGCCCAGGTTAAGCAGCCTTGAAGGAAGGTTAAAAAAGGTTAATGCTGCCGAAGGTCTGATTTGGCACCAGATTTGTAGGTTTTCTAAAGCCGGTTATTTCTTTTTCCGGCTTCTTTCAGGCATCCACTCCGGTTACACGTTTTTTGCCTGGTGGCAGGTTTTTTTTCTCGCTGACCTGCGGAGCGTCTCGCTCCCCTTTCCAAGCTAAATCTGTTTTTTTTAATCCGCTTTTCGCAACACACCTCGGGACTGTTTACGCTTTTGCTGTCTTCCGCAGCAAGGGCCCGTCATGTTCAACTAAACAGTTGTTAGGTCTAATGAAGTTTGATATCTGCGTACTCAAAAAACTATTGGCCGGAGTGTATCTCCTGGCCATGCCCGCCCTGCTGGCGGCCACTGCTTCCTATCCTGCCTTTTCTGCCATATCGGGAGATCCGGCACATGGAGGAACAGCAATTCTGAGCATCACCTGCCCGAATGACATTGCCGTGTCTTGCGCCGATCAGACGCCCGACATCGATGTGAGCGCCGTAACGGCCACTTCCAGCTGCCCCGGCTCGATTCTGGAAGCGCATATGGGTGATGTGATCAGCAGTCAGGAATGTGCCAACCGCTACACGCTGTTGCGGACGTACCAGGCCACCGACCAGTGCGGCCAAACGGCCTCCTGTGTGCAACGCATCGAGGTGAAAGACCAGCTGCTGCCGGCAATAACCTGCCCGGCCAACCTGACCGTGGAATGCGCTGCGCAAATTCCGGCCGTTGACCCGGCGGCAGTGACGGCCTCCGACAATTGCAGCGGCGCCCCGGCCAAATCCTTTGTTTCGGAACTCGTGGAATACCAAACCTGCGCCAACAAATTCCTGCTGTTGCGCCAATACCAGGCTACGGATGCCTGTGGCAACCGGGCGACTTGTGTGCAACGAATCCGGGTAGCCGACAACAAGGTGAGTGCGCTGGCCTGCCCGCCCACCCTCAGCCTTTCCTGCGCCAGCGAAATCCCGGCGCCGGATATCAACACCCTGACCCTCAGCGATGCCTGCGGCCTCCTGACGGCGGTACACGTGAATGATTTTTATTCCAACCAAACCTGTCCCAACACCTTTCAGATCGCTCGCACCTATCTTGCCACCGATGCCTGCCAAAATACTGCCAGCTGTGTACAACAGATCCAGGTGACTGATAAACAAGGCCCAGACTTGGTTTGTCCGAAGGACATTACCGTTTCCTGCAACGAGCAATTGCCCTCCGTAGACGTGAGTGCTATGACGACTTCGGATGCTTGCGGCGGAACGGTCGTCCGGGCGCACCTGAGCAGTGAAGTACACCACAAAATTTGCCACAATCAAGACCAGGTGACCCGTACCTACCAGGCTACCGACGCCTGCGGCAACACCAGCACCTGCGCGCAACACGTGGAGGTAAAAGACGAAGTCAGTCCGGAAATTACCTGCCCGCCAAACCTGACCCTGAGCTGCCCCGACGATGCCCTGGAACCCAATCTGCAGGCCTTGCTGGTGTG
This sequence comes from Saprospiraceae bacterium, assembly GCA_020846655.1. GTDB lineage: Bacteria > Bacteroidota > Bacteroidia > Chitinophagales > Saprospiraceae > M3007. Next base: position 30,635 of record JADLDL010000328.1, read on the forward strand.
GGACAATTGCGGCGGCTGGCCGCTTCGCGAACACCTCGGCGATGCCATTGCCAGCTTCCCGGCCCAAAACCGCTACCAGATCAGCCGTACCTACCGCGCTTCGGATGCCTGCTCGAATTCGGAAACCTGCATCCAAAAAATTGACGTGCTCGACGCCGAAGCCCCCACGATCAGCTGCCCGTCCAACCTGAGCCTCAGTTGCACAGACCAGGTGCCGCCGGTGGATTTGGACGCCCTGGCCGTCGGCGACAACTGTGGCGTGGCTACCCTGAAAAAGACACATGTTGAGGATGTCGTGTCCAACCAAACCTGCGTCAGCCGCTTCACCCTGACCCGTCGGTACCAGGTCGCTGATCTTTGCGGCCACACAAGTACCTGCGCGCAGACGATTGTGGTCAAAGACGAGACGCCACCCAGCATCAGCTGTCCACCCAACGTGACGCTCAGCTGCACCGAACAAGCCCTGGCTATTGACCTGAATGTGGTATCCGCCTCCGACAATTGCGGCGTAGCCGCAAAAAAACATCTCCAGGACAACATCACCGGCAACGCCTGCCAAAATACCTATTTGATCCTGCGCAGCTTCCTGGCGGAAGATGCCTGTGGGCAAAGTGCGACTTGTAGCTACCGGATCCGGGTGTCGAGAGTCGGGCAGCCGGCGATCAAATGCCCGGCCAACCTGACGGTTTCCTGCGCCACAGAAGTGCCGGCAGCCTTGGCGTCGGTGTCTGGTGTGACGGATAACTGTGGCGGCGCGGTCACGCAGGCTTCCTGGCTCAGCGATGCGGTATCGGGCAAAACCTGCACCAACCGCTACCTGATTACCCGAAAATTTCAGGCGACCAATTCCTGCGGCGTCAAAGGGACCTGTACCCAACAGATCCAGGTCAATGACCAAACGCCGCCAGCAATCGCCTGCCCCGCCCCGGTCACGGTCTCCTGCGCCGAGCAGGTGCCGGCCAGCCAACCCAGCCTGATCGTAGCCACCGACCTCTGCGGCGGCGCAAAGCCGACGATAACCGTGAGCGACCTGGTCAGCAATACCGTTTGCAACAATCAATACTTGATCAGCCGCAGCTACAAAGCCAAGGACGCATGCGGCAACGAAGCCAGCTGCGTGCAGCCCATCACGGTGCGGGATGTGACGCCACCATCGATCGTTTGTCCGGCAGCCATCACGGTAACTTGTGCCAACCAAGTTACGTTCCCCAATCCGCTGACGATCCAGGCGGCCGACGACTGTTCGGGCTCCGTCACGCGGCGTTTTGTCGGCGATCAAATAAGCAACCAGATCTGCGCCAACCAATACACGATTTCCCGGGTGTTTGAAGTGGCTGACCGCTGTGGCAATACCAATACCTGCAACCAGTTGATCACCGTGGCCGATGTGAAACCGCCGAGTATTACCTGCCCGCCGGCCCTGACGGTGTCGGGCTCCGAAGAAGTGCCCGGAGAAGATATTTCCGGCGCTATGGCCGGCAGCGACAATTGCTCGGGGCCGGTACAAAAAAGCCATGCCTACGATCTTATCACGAATATCAGTTGCCAATACTTGCTGACCCGCGTCTATCAGGTCAGCGACCTATGTGGCAACACAGCCACTTGCCAGCAGAAAATTACGGTCGAAGACAGCCGCGCACCGCAGGGCAAATGCCCGGAAACCTTGCCCGTGGCCTGCGCCGGCGATATTCCCTGTGCCAGCGACGACCCGAAATGGCAAGCGCTGTTCCAGCAATTACAAGCGGATTTTAGCGACAACTCCGGCGCGCCGGTGTCAGTGTCGGTAGACAAAGTGCTGGAATCCTGGGATTGTACGCCTGAAAACCTCAGTTATGGCCGCTCCGTCCGGGTACTCATCGGCGACCCTTGTGGCAACCAAACGGCCTGCACCCTGCGCTTCAGCGGCGGCTGCTACTGTACCCAGGCCCAGGATTTGTGGGGTTCGGCTTCCGGTAAAATAGAAGGCCTCTCGACTACCGAACTCATTGACTCGTTGCTGGTACCCGGCTGGATCACCATCGGCAACACTGCCGGTTGTGGGCTGACGCTCAGCACGGCGCCCTGTGTGTTCAAAAACCTGCCCGCCGGTGGCCCGGCAGTGCCGTTTGAAGCCAAGGAGTTGCCCGATTGCACGGGTGAAATCGATAACGCGCTCGTCGGTGAATTGATCGCCCTGGAACTGAACATCCGCTACAACCGCCAGTTTCGGCGCTTGAGTCTCGACAGCCTGCCGCTCCTCGGCGCCTGCATGCTGGATGCCGAAGCGGTGGCTGAACTGGGTTTGCCAGCGCAGCCTCGGGTGGGCGATTTGTTGGCGCTGGCCAACACCTTTCTGACCAGTGTTTGTACGGAAAGCGGCGTCACGTATCCCTCGGATTTGGGTGAAAAACTACGGACTACCGTAGCGGCGATCAATGGGTATTGGGCCGATTGCGGCAACAATACGCCCTGCGATCCGGACAAGGCAAAGGCCGGCCAGGTGGCCGATCGAAATGCCCCGGCAACTGCCCCGGTCGCGGAATTGACACTTTGGCCCAACCCAACCAACGGGGTGTTGCATGTGGCGTTTCCGGCGCCTGCCAGGGGTGAATATGCCATTACGGTTTTTGATGCCGAAGGCAAGGTGGTTTTTGCCGGTGCGGCTGATGCAGAAGCAGCGCTGCATACCCTGGAGAGCCGGACCGATACTTGGAAACCCGGCTTATTCTGGCTAAGTGTGGCCGGTGAAACCGGCGTGTTCACCAAACGATTTATTGTATTTACTTTTTAATAAAAACTCCGGAATTGCCGGGTACACGCTTCAGTCGAATTCCTCGGGTATGGTTCATCCACCCGGGGAATTCTTATTTGATGGAACGTTGGGATCGCAAAAAGAGAGCTCCCTGAGGCCGTCTCATCATTCTTTTTCGGCCTCTTCCTTTTCCGCCCACAACTCCCTACCTTTGCAGCGCTTTTTTGGCAACAAAACCGAACGATGTTTTGTTTGAGTCGAAAAATTTGCCGACAGGCAGAATAATCGACCTCGTGTCTGTGCCTCAATCCCCAACTTATTCAACATTTATCATTCATCACTCATCACTCCCATACATGGCTGTAGCAACCGAATCCCGTCCCCAATACAAAGTCAAAGACATCGCCCTGGCTGAGTGGGGCCGCAAGGAGATCATCCTGGCCGAAGCCGAAATGCCAGGCCTGATGGCCCTCCGCGAAGAATTCGGCACGAGCAAACCCCTGCAAGGCGCCCGCATTGCCGGCTGCCTGCACATGACCATCCAGACTGCCGTGCTGATCGAAACGCTGGTCGAACTTGGCGCCGAGGTTTCCTGGTCTTCCTGCAATATTTTTTCCACACAAGACCACGCTGCTGCGGCCATTGCTGCTGCCGGCATCCCGGTATATGCCTGGAAAGGCATGAACAACGAAGAATTCGACTGGTGCATCGAGCAGACCCTGTTTGCGTTCAAAGACGGCCAGCCGCTCAACATGATCCTCGACGACGGCGGCGACCTTACCAACATGGTGCTGGACCAATTCCCCGAACTCGTGGCCGCTATCCGCGGGATCTCCGAAGAAACCACCACCGGCGTACACCGCCTTTACGAGCGCATGGCCAAAGGCACCCTGCCCCTGCCCTCCATCAACATCAATGACTCGGTGACCAAGTCGAAATTCGACAATAAATACGGCTGCAAAGAAAGCCTCGTGGATGCCATCCGCCGCGCTACCGACCTCATGATGGCCGGCAAAGTAGCGGTAGTAGCCGGCTACGGCGACGTGGGCAAAGGCTCGGCCGCCAGCCTGCGCGGCGCCGGCGCCCGCGTGATTGTCACCGAAATCGACCCGATCTGCGCCCTGCAAGCCGCTATGGACGGTTTCGAGGTGAAACGTATGGAAAACGCCATACCGCGCGCCAACATCGTGGTGACCGCCACCGGCAACTGCAACATCGTGACGGAAGAACATTTCCGCCTGATGAACGACAAAACCATCGTGTGCAACATCGGCCACTTCGACAACGAAATCGACATGGCCTGGCTGAACCAAACCTACGGCCACACCAAAGTGGTGATCAAACCACAGGTGGACCTCTACAACATCGACGGCAAAGACGTGATCGTGCTGGCCGAAGGCCGCCTGGTCAACCTGGGCTGCGCGATGGGGCACCCCTCGTTCGTGATGTCCAACTCCTTCACCAACCAGGTGTTGGCCCAGATCGAGCTGTGGCAAAACCACAAGAATTACGAAAACAAAGTATACCTGCTGCCCAAGCACCTCGACGAGAAAGTAGCCCGCCTGCACCTCGCCAAAATCGGGGTGGAACTGGAGCAACTGCGCCCCGACCAGGCCGCCTACATCGGCGTCCAGGTTGAAGGCCCGTTCAAGCCGGAATACTACCGCTATTGACCTGTAGTGCGAATTTTCAATTCGCACAGGATACAACCGGCGCCGGGAGGAATCCTTGGCGCCGGTTTCTTTTTTTAACAACCCATCCGCTTAAACTATTTTCCCCTCTGCTGTTCTAAGAGCCAAACAAACCTAGCATGAAACAACTCTTCGCCGGCCTCCTCCTTTGCCTTCTGGCGCCATCGTTGCCCGCCCAGTCCCTGTATTTCCCGCCCAACAACAACACGGTTTGGGAAACTATTTCCCCCCAATCGCTGGGCTACTGCCCGGCCGAAATCGACTCCTTGTACCAACTTCTGGACCAGGCCAATTCAAAAGCCTTTCTGTTGCTCAAAGACGGAAAAATCGTGCTCGAAAAGTATTTTGACGGCTTTACGAAAGACAGCCTCTGGTATTGGGCCTCCGCCGGAAAAACCATGACAGCCATGCTCACCGGCATCGCCCAGCAAGAAGGGCACCTGAGCCTCAGCGATACGACATCCGAATACCTGGGGAAAAAATGGACCAGTTGCACGCCTGCGCAGGAAGAGAAAATCACCGTCTGGCACCAACTGACCATGAGCTCGGGCCTGGACGACGGCGTGACCGACCCCTATTGCACCCTGAGCAGTTGTTTGCAATACAAAGCCGACGCCGGCACCCGCTGGGCCTACCACAATGCCCCCTACACCCTCCTCGACGGCGTACTGGAATCGGCCACCGGGCAAACCCTGAATGCCTACTACGCCAGCAAAATTCGAAACCCCACGGGCATGAACGGCCTGTTCCTGCCTTCGGGCTACAACAATGTCTTGTTCAGTACCCCCCGCAGCATGGCCCGCTTCGGGCTGCTGGTGCTGAACAAAGGCAACTGGAACGGGACGCCCATTCTGAAAGACAGCGCCTATTTCAAACAAATGGTCAATACCTCCCAGGCCCTCAACCCCTCGTATGGCTACTTGTGGTGGCTGAACGGCAAAGCCTCGTATCGCGTACCCGGCTTGCAGGTTTCCTTTCCCGGCCCTTTGTTTCCCGATGCACCGGCCGACATGTTTGCCGCCCTCGGCAAAAACGGGCAGTTCATCAGCATTGTCCCGAGTCAAAACCTGCTGTTTGTCCGCATGGGCGATTCGCCGGGCGTGGGCGAGGTGCCCTATTTGTTGTGCAACGACATCTGGGCAAAAATCAACCGGCTTACTTGTGCCGCTACCGGCACCGCTGCGATTAGCGCTGGCGATATCGCCATTTACCCCAATCCGGCGACCAGTTCCTTCCGGATCGATATGCCTAACGATGTCGCCGACTGGACCTTGGCCGTTCGGGACATCACCGGGCGGCAGCTGGGTGTTTATCAAAACCCGACGGCCATCAGCACCGAAGCCTGGGCCAATGGGCTCTATTTTTTGACGATACGTGCAGGAGGGCAGGAATGGGTCCGGAAACTGGTGGTGGCGCGGTAAAAAATCATGCCTATTGGATATAGGGCATGATCCAGGGTTTAAACGCAAGGATGATCACCGTGGCCAGCAGCGAAAATACGACGATGAGCAGCCCATAACCCAGCGCAACGATGCACAAGCCCTGTAGCCAACGCAGCCAGATACGCTGGTGCGGGAAAATCTTGCCAAAAGCCCATAAAAGATACAGTACCCATAGGCTTTTTGCCGCATAGGTCAAATATGTCAATGCCGGCAAAGGGCTCATCATCGTGACCAAGGGGTTCACTACGATGCCTAAAATGGCGACTTCGCCCATCAAGTAGGCATTGAGCACAATATGTTCGGCGTAGTTGTAGCCCGTTTTGCGGAAAAACAGCCAGGAAAAAAAGGCAATGTTGGGGATCAGCAGCAGCAGCATGAGCGAGGGGTACCGGAAAATATACTGCACCAGGGCCACCTGGCTTACATCCTTGCCGGCTTGGGCGCTGATTTGGTTAAGGATTTCCTGGTAGATGCCGAAGTAATACAAGACCAAAAAATTGAGCGCTGCCGCCCATAACATAAATTTGATAGGCTTGGCATACTTGACTCGTTTGCCGGCCAGGTAATCCCGAATGGTCTGCCCCGGTCGAAGGAATAGCTGCTGGATAGTGTACACAAAGCCCTGGTCGAAGTGCAGGAGCCGTTCCCGGATTTCTCCCAGCACCGCTTTGTTGGTGATCCGCTTGGTTTTCGCTTTCTGCCCGCATTGCGGACAAAATTTGCCTTCGTACTCGAAGCCGCAGTTTTTACAAGTGATCATACGCTATTCGTAGATGCTGATGGTTGCTACATACCTCTGCTGCTAGCGCGCCCGCTGCGCAAATTCCTCCGCTTTGGCCAGCTTGCCGGCCGAGCGGTAGGCAATGCTCAGGTTTTTCAAAATGGTTTTGTTTTGAGGGTTGAGCGCCAGGGCTTTTTCAAAATTGGCGATGGCTTTGTCGTTTTGCCCACTCATGCCGTAGGCGGTGCCGAGGTTGAGGAAAATTTCGGCGTCGCCGACGCCGTATTCAATGGCTTTTTCAAACAGTTCGGCGGCCCGCGCTGGGTTATTTTTCTGCTGGCCTTCTTCGCGGCCCCAGGCCTGGTAGGTGCGGCCGATGTTGATGCGGGCGATGCCGTACTGCGGCGCCTCCTTCAGAGCTTCTTCGTATTGCCGGATCGACTCGGCGTATTGCCGGCGCGACACCGCAGCGTTGCCCAGGTTGAGGTACGACACGGGGTTGGGGCGCACCGCCAGGGCCGCGCGGCTGTGCTGTTCCATTTCCTGGAGCAAGGCTTCTTTTTCCGCTTCGGGCAGCTCTTTTCCGGCCAGATACCGGTTGTACAGTTCGCTGCCCATGCCGTTGTGCAGACGGATGCTCTCCGGGGCTTTGGCAGAGTCGGCGCGAAACAGGCTCAGGTTGTCGCGCCAATCCGGGTTGCGCGCCAGAGTCGTCATGGCAAACAAGGCGGCCACCAGGGTCGGTAGCGCCAGGCTGCGCCACCAGCCCTGTGGCAGTGCCGCCTGGCCATCGGCTGGAAAGGCTTTTTCCCAAAATTGCCAAAACACCAGCGCCGCCGCCGCACAAAGCCAAAGCGAGGGCATGTACATCAGGCGTTCGCCAAACAAGGTGCCGATCACCAGAAACAACTGGCTGTACAAGGCTACCGCGCACAAAAACGCCGTCACACAAAAGGCCAGCGGCTGCCGGCGCAGCAGGCCGCGCAGGGCAAATACGCCCATGCCGCCATAGAGCAGCAACCCCGCCCAGGCCTGCCAATTGGCCCAGCCCACCACTTGCAGGTGCCGGTACGAGTAGTCGCTCAGCAAAGGCTGCGGAAACACCAGCAGTTGAAAATATTTCCACAACACCATAAAACTCGTAGCCGAACGCTCGCCAAAACCGGCGGCCGCCACGATGGGGTTGTCCATTTCACTGATCACAAAATTGTCGGTGGTTTTGCCGAGCACCAGCGCCCGGATCACCAGAAACAGGGCCAGCGGCGCTACAAACAGCAGCGCATGGCCGGCGCTTTCGCGGGCAGTTTTGTTAAAAAACGTCCAGCCCAGCAAGGCAAATACCGGCAACAGGCTCACCGCGCTCTCTTTGGACAGCAAGGCCAGGAAATAACTGCCCAGGGCCAGCGCCATCCAGCGGCCGGCCGGTTCGGCCAGCCAGCGCACCCAGGCATACAGCGCGGCCACGCTGAAAAAGACGTTCAGGATTTCGTCGCGGCTTTTGATGTTGGCCACCACTTCTGTGTGCAAGGGGTGGGCTGCAAACAACAACGTGGCGCCCACCGCCCAGAGCCAATGGTACTGGTGGAAAATCCGCCGCAAGGCGGCAAACAACAGCGCCAGGGTAAGCGCGTACCACAACACGTTCATAAAATGCCCCAAAAACGGGCTGCCCGGCGACAGGCTCCACTCGATAGCAAACGTAACCGCCGACAAAGGCCGGTACAGCAGCGCCGAAGCGTTGGCAGCCTCCGTGCCGGCGCGGTAGTGGTGCGACAGCAAATCGGGAATGCCGCTGATGCCTTTTTTGACAAACTCATTGCCGCCTATGGCAAGCGGGTCGTCCAGCACATACTGATGCCCCAGAGTATTGAAATACAACAAAAAAGCCAGGGCGGCAAAGGCCGCGCTGATCCAGGTGTAGCGCCGCTCTGCAGCAGTGGCGGGTGTTGCTACGGGTGCCGGGTTGCGTTTCGGGCTGCTTGGGGGGGGAGTTGATTTGACGCCTTTTTTGGCCATGGTGCTTTTTTCCGTTTTGCAATTGCGCAGGCCAAAAATAGAGGTTTGCTTGGGTTTCCGGCTTTCTTGTCCGGTTTTTGCAGGAAAAATCACCAGGTTTTCGGACCTTTGATAAGACATCTGACACACGAACCGTAATCGACCCATGCTCTACCAATTGTTCCAATCTGCCCGTACCGAAGGCGAGTTCAACGAATTGCTTGAACTCACCTTTACCGAAAACGAACGCGCCATGATGATTGAGCGCTGGCGCATCTTCGATGCCCTCGACAGGGGCCTTTCGCAACGCGATGTGTCGAAAGAAGTGCCCTGCAGCATCGTCACGGCCACCCGGGGCGCGAAAGTGTACCGCGATAACAAATCGGCTATCCAAAAACTGCTCAACGTATGGCGCCGCTGAACGCTCGCTAGGGCAACACCAAGGCCCCGGTTTTGGCGTCGATCAGCAGCGTCGCAGGTCCCGTCAACTGAAGCAATACCTCCGTCCCATTGTCCAGCACCAGCCGGCGCGCTCCCGGTTCGGTCGAGTGCAACAACAGGTACCCGCCGGCCGAAAACAGTACATCGTTTTTTTCCTGCCGTACCCGGCAGCCGGCTTCCCGCAGCAAGCGGCGAAACACAGCACTCTTGTGCAAGGGCGCCCCGGCGTACACACTCACGTAGGCCGGCATTTTTTTGCGCGCCAGCAGCACCCGGTTCGTGCCGCTCAAGGTCGCCAGCCCCTCGGCTGCGGTATCCGCCGCCACGAGCAAGGGGCTAACGCGTTCCGGTGTCCACACCTCTTCCTCTGTGCCCCAGCGCCAGCGGAGCGTGTCGGGCAGCGAAATTTTTTCCAGCGACAGGCCAACGATTTCTTCCACTTGTTCGAGTGCTGTCCGGCGCCCGTCGGAGTAGCCCGAGAGGTAATTCCAGATCAGGGTACGGCCGTCGCGGGCTACCGAATCGCGGATAAACCGGCGCTGCGCAGCATCCAACTGCCAGGCATTCATAAAAACAACCGCCTTGTAGGGCCGCAAGTCCAGATTGGGCAGATCAAACAGGTAGGCTTGGTCGAAGGCCACGCCACAGCGCTGCCATTCTTCCGCCGCCGCGTCGAGGCCCTGCTCGCAGGTTTTGGAGTTGATGTTTTCCACCTGGTAAAAACTTCGGGTATCCCAAACGACCAGCGCATCGGCGGCGGCTTGTTGGGCCAGCGGCCGGCTGAAAAACGACCGCGTCCGCCGGATTTCCTGCCGGTACATCTCGCCGTCCCACCAGCCCGCGCTGCGCTGCGGCCCGAAATCGTAGAGCCACAGCCCGCAGCCCTGCATCAATGGTAGCCAAAGGCTGCGCCGGAACACCGTCAGGTAGCTCGAATCGCCCAAGGGGCTGGAGCGGACGAAGTCTTTTTCCCGTTTGTTTTGCAGGTAACCGTTGTCTACTTCATCGAACCACATTTTGCCGTGTTGCAGCACCGATTGTACCAGGCTGCGTTGCAGGCCCGAGCCGCCGGCAACCCGGCTGGGCCGGTTGTAACTGGGCGGACCCGCAAAATAGTCGATCCAGGGACTGTCGAGCAGACGCTCTATTTCCAGGTGCCCACCCATCGCCTGCCGGCACAGGGCAAAGTGGAAATAGCCGTAAAACACTCCGGTGATCAGGGGCCTTTTCCAATTGGTTTTGACCAGCCGGCAAAAAAATTCGATATCCGTGGCGATGACGTCCTGCTGGCATTGGTAAAAATCCAGCACGGCTTGCTCGCGGCTTGGGTCGCGGAAAAAACCGTCGGCACAGCAGCGCCGGGCATTGGTGTCGGGCACGGTAGCGCTGCTAAGGGCGGCGGCGGGGTCATTCCAGGCGGCTTGCAGGGCCTGGTCTGAGCCGTATTTGGCGCGCAGCCAGTGCCGGAACGCCTGTTGCATGGGGGCGCTGACATCCGGCTCGTAGCGAAAAAAGCCCCAGGGGTGCCACTCGCCGTACACCCCGCCGGCGAGGTGCAGTCCCACGACAGCCCGGCCTTCGGCCGTGTGCTGTAGCCTTCGGCAAAATTCGCGGACCCGCTCGCCGGCCGCTGCGCGCCATTTTTCGGAGGCCAGGCTGGCGCGCCGGCTGCGGTAGATATCGCCGTCTTCGTGGTTGAAGGGCAGGCCTTCGGGGAATTCTTCGAGAGGGCCGTCGGCAAATTGGGTGCATTCGTCCGGGTGCGCGCGGTTCCACCACATGGGCGCGTTCACGTGCAGGCGCAGCACGATGGCGGCCTCGGCGCAGGCGTCGAGCACGCCGCGCAATTGGCGGCGCGCCAGGGCCATATCGAGGGGTTTTTCGCCGGCCGACCAAATGTCGGCAAGCCAAAGGTCCACCTGAAACACCCGGATGCCGTCGGCGCAGGCGTTGCGGAGGTTGTGGGCCGGCAGTTCTTCCCAGGACCAGCGCCCGCCGCTCACGTGGGTGAGTGCGTACCAGAACGGCAATTCCGGCTGCTCATTCACAAACAGGGTAGGGGTGCCGTCGAGGACCCGGATCTCCGCCGTTTGTTTTTTTTGGGCAGCCAGCAAGAGTGGCAGGAGCAGGAGCAGTAGCAGTTTGCAGGGGACAGTAGCAGTTTGCAGGTGCAGTAGGCAGTTTGCGAGGGTAGTTTGCAGGGGCCGTCGGAGGAACGATTGTAGGCACAAGGGTACCGAAAGGCCAAAGAGAGTTGGAGTACGTTTCATGCCGGAAATTGCGAAAAAAATGGAATATGTTTTAACCGCAGGATAAAAATTACGCGAACCCTTGCAAGGGAAAGGATTTTTGCAAATCTTTGCATCATTGTACCAGTACAATATTACAGATCAACCATTCAACCCCATAGCCATCAACTTAAACGTTTGAAGGCGCTTTTTTACTTCGACATTCGATATTCTGCGGTTCGATATTCGATATTCCAACGTAAATGGCTTAAAAAATATCGAATATCGAACCGCAGAATATCGA
>JADLDL010000329.1 GCA_020846655.1 Saprospiraceae bacterium
GGCGTTTAATTCTGAAATTCTGTCGATCCTGAACGCGGGCGTGAGTTTTCAGCGCCTGTTGCGGCCCTATTTGATCGCGGGCGGCCTGGTAGCCCTTTTTCACCTGTCGCTCAACCACTTCCTGATTCCGCTCGGCAACAAGTCGCGCCTCAAATTCGAACGCACCTACGTGTGGACCGAAAATGAAAAAGGCAAAAAATCGAACGTCCATTTTTTGATTGCTCCGGATACAAAAGTCTACATCCAGGGCTATGATAAGAACCGGCAAACCGCCACCGGTCTCCGCTTGGAAAAATTTCAGGGCAACCGGCTCATCAGTATTCTAGACGCGCAAAATGCCAAATGGAAAGGCGATACTATCCGGCGCTGGGAACTGACCAATTACTCCATCCGCAGTTTCAACGGCATGCGCGAATCTTACCGGCGCTTTACAGCCCCACTGGATACGGCGATCAACCTCGTGCCGCAGGATTTTATCTGGTACCACAACCAAAACGAAGAAATGACCACCCCCGAATTGCGCGATGCCATTGCCCGCGACCGCAGCCGGGGCTTGCTCACCTCGCGCAATTACGAAATCGAACAACACCGCCGCACCGCCGACGCCTTTACCATCCTGATCCTCACCATCATCGGACTAGCAGTGGCCGGCCGCAAGGTGCGGGGCGGCATGGGGCTACACCTGGCCATCGGCATCGGGGTAGGCGCGCTGTATATTTTGCTCTCGAAATTTGCCGTGTCCTTTGCTGCCAGCGGCACCGTGCCGGTAGCCCTGGGCATGTGGATTCCCAACATCTTTTTTACGGCAGTGGCGCTTTGGCTGGTGAGTCGGGCGCAGAAATAAGGATCAATTCGAGGTCTTTCCACACGTTCCAATCTTTGGCGTACAAAAAATTGAGGCGTGCAATGGTCTGTTCCGTCAGTTGCAAATCCTGAAGCCTCGACAACGGCGACAGCACGCCTGGTTTCAGGCGCGGCAGGCTGTTGTTTTGGCTGTTGGGCACATACCCGACCCAGGTTCGGCGGGCTGTCAGCACAGCCCACCAATGGCGGGCAAAGGCCTTTCTTTTTTCAGGAAAAAACAACCAAAGCGGCAGGGTCGGGAGCAACAGCAGGCAAACGCCCACATCGAGCACGCGTTTGTTGCGGCGTTGTCCGGGCTGTGCAATGTTGTACCGGATATCGATGGTATACAACTCGCCGGGCTCGTTTTTGCTGCTGCTGCCAATGATGCTCAGGCTTTCTTCCGGCACGATTTTGTACGACACGGCGGGGCCTAAACGGGTCATCCAGGCCAGGATATCCTGCGCCCGGATATCTTTCGAACAAAAAATAATCTCGTCTACTCTAAAAATCCGCACCACCTCGTCCAATGCGGCATCGCCCAGGGTGGGTTGGCCGGCTGCGCCGGCCTCACCCGGCGCTTGGGCCGGTTCCGGATCGGCGGCGCCGGGCGTCACGGTGCCTACAAAATTCTTGGCCACACCCGCCTGGTTGAGCAGGCTCAGCACCCGCTGGCTTTCGTCGGCCGAGCCTACGATAATCAGGTTTTTCACCCGTTCGCGGCCGATGCGGAAATTGCGGAATTCTGCAAAATGCAACACCGCGCGGAGCCCCGTCAAACTGAGTGCTGCCCAGGCGGCTCCGAGCAGCAAAACCGCCCGCGAAGGCCGGTATTCCATGTCGAGAAATCCGTAAATCGCTGCCAGCAGCAGGGTACCCAAGCCCAGGCCCCGCAGCAGCCGCCGCAGGTCGTAGCGCTGGTCGTAGCCACCGTTCAGCCAGATGAGCAAGAGCCAGACAGCCGTGTACAAGGGGAAATTGACGCGCAGGACGGGCGATTTGAAATAGTGGGGGTCGTGGTAGTAGTAGTTGGCCCAAAAATCCTTTAGAAAAACCAGTCCGCCGAAAAGCAGCGCCGCGTCGGCCAGCGGCAACCAGAGGTTTTGCCCGATATTTTTGAGCAGGGTAAGCCCTGCGCGCAGCCAGATCGCCGCTTGCAACATCCGGATAAACAGCCCAGCCCGGCGCCCGCGAAAGTGCTTGCGGGTGAAAATGATCATGGCCTGGTAAAAGGTGCGGACGTAGTTGAGGCTGCCTTTTTTGGTGCTTTCGCCTTTGTAGTGGATAATTTGAGTGCCCGGGAAATAGTAGTTTTGGTAGCCGGCCTGAATAATCCGGTAGGAGAGGTCAATGTCTTCGCCGTACATAAAAAACGCCTCGTCGAGCAAGCCGGCTTGGTCGAGCGCCGTCCGGCGCATAAACATAAAACAACCCGCCAGCACATCCACCGGGTGGGTTTCGGTTTCGGGCAAATGGCCCAGGTAGTAGCCGTTGAACAGTTTGCTTTTTGGAAAAAGGGCCGAAAGCCCCACGGTTTTGCAGAAGGCCACCCAAGGGGAGGGGAAGCCCCGCTTGCTTTCGGGCAGGTATTTGCCGCTGCCGTCGATCAGCCGCACGCCCAGGGCGCCGGCGTCGGGGTGGGCATCCATGAACGCCAGGCATTGCCGGAAGGTATCTTCCTCCACCAGGGTGTCGGGGTTGAGCAGCAGCACAAACTCGCCCCGGCTCTCGCGAATGGCCTGGTTGTTGGCTACCGCAAAACCCGGGTTTACCTTGTTGGCCAGGAGCCGCACTTCGGGGAATTTTTCCTGCACCATGCGTACCGAGTCGTCCACCGAATTATTGTCCACTACCCATACCTCGCCATCGATGCCCTGCATAGCCTTGCGCACCGATAAAAGCGCCTGTTCCAGAAAGGCGCGCACGTTGTAGTTGACAATGACGACGGAAAGCCGCATGCCGCAAAAATGGGGCGGAATTCAGAGAGTACGGGAAATTTTTACGCAGGGCTCAATACGCGCCGATCGAGAGCATCACCAGGGTACAGCCTTCCACCACTTCCACACCCCGGGCTTCGGCCATGTCCATGAGTTCGGGATTTTCGGTGCCGGGATTGAAAATGATTCGTTTGGGTTGCAAGGAAAACAGGTACTCGTAGTAGGCCGGCTGCCGTTGAGGGCCAATGTACAAGGTGATCGTGTCCACATTCGGAATTGCCGGCATGCCCGACAAAATGGGTAAACCACCCACTTCGCCCTCCCGAATGCCAACAGGCACTACTTCGTGGGCATGGCGCAACAGTGCATGTACCGCCAGGTAGGCATACCGGTTGGGCGCGGTGGTAGCGCCCAGTACGAGGGTCTTTTTCATCGGAGCAAAAACAAGCATATCCTTCGAATGTTGAAACTCTACGGTACTTTTGCGCCCCCGCATCCTTTTTCATTCCACAACCTGTACCATTCATGATCCTGACGGACAAAAAAATCCTGGAAGCCATTGCAGTCGGTGAAATTGTCATCGAGCCTTTTCGCCGCGAATGCCTGGGCACCAACTCGTACGATGTGCACCTGGGCAAATACCTGGGTGTGTACGTGGACCGGGTGCTCGACGCCAAAAAACACAACGCCATCGAATTGCTGGAAATTCCGGAAGAAGGCTTTGTCTTGCAGCCCGGCACCTTGTACCTCGGCGTCACGGAAGAGTACACCGAGACGCACCAAACCGTGCCTTTTCTGGAAGGAAAAAGCAGTGTCGGGCGCCTGGGTATCGATATCCACGCCACGGCGGGCAAAGGCGACGTAGGTTTTTCCAACACCTGGACGCTCGAAATTTCCTGCGTGCACCCGGTACGCGTGTATGCCGGCATGCCTATCGGCCAGTTGATTTACTTCGTGGTGGATGGCGCTGTTGAAAATTACTACAACCGGAAACCCGGCGCCAAATACAACCAACGCACCGACAAACCGGTGGAAAGTATGATGTGGAAGAATTTTTGAAAAAAAGAGCCGGACCGGCGTGTGCCGGAGAGGTGTTTGTTAAAAATGGTGCATGTAAATCCCTAGTAATCAATCCGCTTTGTTTCAAAAGGCCTCCAACCGTTCCATTCAGGATATAAAATTGGCGTGTGGCCGTCAAAGTCCGGTATTTTACTTGAAAATTGCTTTCCGGCTCCGGCGGCAATAGGCCCAAAAGCCTAACTTTGTAGCCAACAAGCCAATGTTACCCCGTTTTTTTAAATCCTACCCCCTGAGTGGTACCCGTCCATCTCATTTTTGGCAACCCTTGGCTTATTTCATTGACTGCGCAATCTTGCATTGCCGGCCTATGCAAACACCCTGCAACACATGGGACAAACACGTATGACTACCACTTTTGTCAATTTTTCTACGCGTGTAAGCCTGGTTTGGGCGGCTATTTGCCTGCCTTTGCTGCTCGCTGCACAAGTTTCGGTTTCTTTTGTACAAACCAACGTGACCTGTAAAGGCGCCTGCGACGGATCGGCAACAGCCTCCGGAACGAGTGGTGCCACACCCTATTCGTTTGCCTGGAGCAATGGTGGAAACGCCGCCACCGCCACGGGACTTTGCGCCGGGGTATACACCGTAACGGTCACCAGCGCCAATCAAAGCACCGGAACCGGCGCGGTCACCATCACCGAGCCGGCTGCTCTGACCGTAACCTTGTCGGTGCACGATCAGATCTGCACCCTGGTGCCCGATGGGTACATTGTGGCCAACCCGGGCGGCGGCACCTTCCCGTATACCTACCAATGGAGTACCGGCGGTTTTGGCGACGAAATCAACGGGCTCGGTGAAGGCACCTACACCGTCACGGTCACCGATGCCAACCAGTGTACTGCTACGGCCGAGGGTTCGGTGGTCAACACCAACGAAGGCGTGTGGCTCATGGACTCTACCGTGGATGTCCGCTGTTTTGGGGGCAACGACGGCTTTGCGCACATCAGCCCGATGTCGGGCTTGCCGCCATACACCTACGCTTGGAGCCAAGGGGATTCTACACAGGATATCGTCAACATGATGGCCGGTACCTACACCGTCACCGTCACCGACGCCAACGGCTGCTCGAATACCTGGGTGGTCGATATTTCACAGCCCAGTCCTCTCGACGCCGATATCATCACCATCCCGGCCACGTGCACCAAGCCCGGCCGCGCAACGATCATTCCTTCGGGCGGTACCCCACCCTATACCATTCTGTGGAGCAACGATTCCACCACCGCCACCATCTCTGCGCCAGCCGGTATGGTGGCCGTGACCCTCACCGACAACAACGGCTGTACCTTTCTGGCCAGCCTGACTATACCCAGCAGTACTATCGTGCTCAACATTGACAACCAACTGTTGAGCAGCGCGGGTTGCCTCATCGGCGGTAGTGCCCGGGCATCGGCCGCCGGTGGCTCCGGGAATTACAGTTTTGCCTGGAGCAATGGCGCCAATACGGCCCTGGCCACTGATTTGAAGGCCGATTCGACCTATGTCGTCACCGTCACCGATCTGCCTACTGGCTGCACCGGCACGGCCTCTATCACGATACCGGCGGTCAATCCGTCCCTGAGTGTGGAGGCTACGGTAATCAGCCAGGCCAATTGTGCCGGCGGCGGAGTGGCTACCGCAGTAGCGGCCGGCGGCGTACCGCCGTTTGTATTTGTTTGGGACAACACCGATACCACCGCGACTGCCAATAACCTGAGCGCAGGCACGCATATCGTCGTGGTAACCGATTCGACCGGTTGTACGGCCACGGATACCGTGATGATTATTCAATTGACACCACCGGTAGTGAGCACACAGGCGCTATCGCTGGCCGACTGTTTGGGCGGTGGCGGCAGCGCCATGGCCAGCGTCGACGGCGGTGTTTCGCCGTTTTTGTTTACCTGGAGCAATGGTGACTCTACCGCTACGGCTACGAATTTGCCAGCCGGCATATTTACGGTCACGGTCACCGACGCCGTCGGTTGTAAAGACACCGGCTTTGTAACCATCCTGCTCTCTACGCCCCCGGCCATATCCATAACAGTAACCGTTCCGGCCACCTGCCTTGCTCCTGCGAGTGCCCTGGCGATCCTTACCGGCGGCACGGCACCCTTCAAATACGCCTGGGACAACGGCGACAACACGGCTATTGGCCATCTGAATCCCGGCATGCACGTGCTGACAGTCACGGACAATGCAGGCTGTACGGCTACCGCTACGGTGAATATTGCGCAGCCGCCCATGCCCACCGTGTCGACACAAGCAGACAAACTGGCCAACTGTACCGGCGGCGGGGGCCAGGCCACCGCTACGGCGGCCGGCGGCACTTCGCCCTATCATTTTGCCTGGAGCAACAGCGATACGACGGCTATAGCGGACAACCTTTCGGCAGGGATTTATACCGTAACGGTCACCGACAACGGCGGCTGCACTGCTACGGCAACTGTGAGCATCGTGCTCGCACCCTCGCCCACCGTGACCGCCCAGATGGATAAACTGGCCAATTGCACCGGTGGCGGCGGCCAAGCCACGGCTACGCCCGCCGGTGGCACTGCGCCCTACCATTTTGCCTGGAGCAACGGCGATACGACGGCAATTGCCCAAAATCTTTCGGCCGGCACCTTCACGGTGACCGTCACCGACAACAGTGGTTGCACCGGTACGACTACCGTTAGCATTGGGCAAGCACCCTTGCCCAATGTGGCTACCTCAATCACCACCGCAGCCACCTGCGTCACCTTGGGTAGCGCCCTGGCTGTTGCCAACGGCGGTACGCCGCCTTACACGTTCTTGTGGTCCAACACCCAAAATACAGCACAGGCAACAGGCCTGGCGCCGGGCAGCTATACCGTTTTGGTCACGGACCTGGCCGGATGCACCGTGGTCGGCACGGCAACCGTGGCCGAGCCCCCCAAACCGGTGGTCAGCATTGTATCCAGCACCGATGCGTCCTGCGGCCAGCCCGGTAGCGCCACGGCCGCTGCGACCGGTGGGACACCGCCCTATACCTGGCTTTGGGACAATGGCGATACCAGTGCCGTTTCCAACAACCTCACTGCCGGCACGCACACGGTGATCGTGACGGATGCCGGCGGCTGTACCGATACCGTCTCCGTGACGATTGGCCAGAGCAGTACCGGCGGAGTTACAGTGGGCGATTTTGTATGGCTCGACAACGACCAGGACGGCTTCCAGCATCCCTCGGAACAAGGAGCGCCCAACATTACCGTCCGTTTGTTTCAGGCTGGGCCCGACCAAAAATTCGGCACCGCCGACGATGTATTGGTCAATGCAACGGCTACAAATGCCAACGGCAAGTACCAGTTTGCCTGTATTCCCTATGGCACGTATATCCTGAAATTCAGTGGCTTGCCCGCTGGGTTTGAATTTTCCAGCAAGGATAAAGTCAACAACGACTGCAAAGACAGCGACGCTAAACCCGACGGCGCGACGGATCCGTTTACCCTCAGCGCAACGCAAGGCGATAACCTCTGCCTGGATGCCGGTATCCACATCATTTGTAACAACGTGATGAACGCCGGATTGATTTGCTGCAACCAGACCATTTGCGAAGGCGAAACGCCGGACCTTTTATATGAAATTCAACCGCCTTTGATGGGTACCGGTACGCTCGAATACCTGTGGATGCAATTCCTTCAGGTGGGCAATATGCCGCCGGCCTGGGTGGCTATTCCCGGCGCCAATGGCATTTCATACCAGCCTGGCCCGCTGTTCCAAACGGCCTATTTCATGCGTTGTGTGCGCCGGCAGGGTTGCCTGGTTTTCCTGGAAACCAACATCATCACCATCACGGTAAAACCAGCCGGGTCGCCGGGCTGCGATCCTTTTGCCGGCAATTTTACTGTATCGGCACTTCGCGGCGGCTCCGCCGTACAGATCCAATGGGCCACCAAACCCGAACTGAACCCCTTCCTGTATGTGGTGGAGCGTTCGGCAGACCAAATCGTGTGGACAACGGTGGAAGAAAAAATGGGGCAAATGAACGCAACAGCGCCCAATACCTACACGGTGTTGGACCATACGCCGGTAGACGGCATGAACTACTACCGCATCAAACGCCGCAGCGCTGGTGGTGGCGAGAGCATGTCTGAAGTTCGGGATATTGAAGTACACATGGACGTGGAGGCCTCGTTGGCGGTGTTCCCCAATCCGGTTAGCCAGTCGCTGCATGTGCGCAACCTGATGACCTACGATTCGGATGCGCAGTTGGAATTGTTCAGCACCAACGGCGTCCGGCTGGAGGCCATGAACATTCCGGCCGGCACCTACCAGGCACTGGAGTGGCCAATGGGCGATTTGCCGGAAGGCATTTACCTGTTGCGGATCCGCATGGGCAAAAGCAATGTCCGGACCGTCAAGGTCACCAAGTTTTGAGTTCGGTAATAAAAAACAGGGGCTTGTCTGCCAAAATAGATCAGGCAAGCCCCTGTTTTTATTGTAGAGATAGCCTGCTAAATCGTTTGCAGCAAAAATTTCCGCACCATATTGAGGGCATAGGTGCCGGTCAATTGAATGTTTTTCAGGCGATCCCGGCCAAAAATATGCTTGGCTGCCAGGATGCGCGACCGGTCGCCGACGGCCATCCAAACGGTGCCTACCGGCTTGTCGGAGGTGCCTCCGCCGGGGCCGGCGATCCCGGAAATCGCCAGGGCTACATCCACGTTGAGCGTGTCCAGTGCGCCGGCGACCATTTCCCGCACGGTTTCTTCACTCACGGCGCCTTGCCGGGTCAAGGTATCCGGATGTACGTTTAGCAGCCGCGTTTTCATTTCATAGGAATAGCTCACAATGGAGCCCGGGAAATACGCCGAGGAGCCAGGTACCGAGGTGATCAGGTGCGCCACGTAACCGCCCGTGCAGCTCTCGGCGGTGCCGAACGTTTTTTGTTGGTTCAAGAGGATTTGGCCAACTACCTTTTCCAGCGAGTCTTCGTCGTAGCCATACACCAGGTCGGGCAGCAGGGCTTCCAGTTCGGCTTTTTTAGTATCGAGGACTTGGGCAAGTTGGGCATCGGCATCCGGCGTAATATCGCCCGGCCAGGTACCTGTGAGGCGCAGGCGCACCTGGCCGAGGCTGGGCAGGTAGGCCAGTTTGATGTTGGCGGGGAGGCTGTCCTCAAATGCCTCGATCCGGCGGGCAATGTTGCTTTCTCCTTCGCCGGCAGTGAGGAGGGTCCGGTGTGCAATAGGCCGGCCCGGGAAGCGCTCCTTCAAACGCGGGATCACCTCGTGGGTCATGAGGTATTCCATTTCAAAGGGCACCCCCGGCATGGAGATAAAAATCTTGTTGTCACGCTCGAACCACATGCCTTGTGCCGTGCCGACTTTATTGGGCAGGATCAGGGCTTTTACCGGCAGGCTCGCCTGGTCTTCCATAGTGGGCGGGATAGGCCGACCGATTTTGATGAAATAGGCCGCAATGCGGTCGTATACATCCTGGTGGTAGGCCATCCCGGAGTCGAAATAGTCGGCCAGGGTTTTTTTGGTGATATCATCTTTGGTAGGGCCCAATCCGCCGGTGATCAATACCACATCGGCTTCCCGGGCAGCGTATTCCAAGCCGGCGAGAATGGCCTCCCGGGTATCGCCCACGCTGGATTTGGTATGCACGCGAATGCCGTTCAGGTTGAGTTGGCGGCTCATCCAGGCCGAATTGGTGTCTACAATCTGGCCGATCAAAATCTCGTCGCCAATAGTCAAAAGATGTGCCGTCATAAGATTGTTCTTCAGGAGTAAGCCAGGCGCTCCGTGTTAGCGTGTAAATTGTTTTAATTTAGGGCAAAAAAAGATTGAATTTAAAACTAAAAGTATTTTATTTTTGCTGCGATTAGCAATAAACAATGCAATACGACGAATTTGGTTTTGAGGAAACGGCCGAACCGGCGCCAGCCGAGCCACATACGCCGATGCGGGAGCAGTTTCCGCATTCGGGCTCGGACTATATGGGCGGGCACTGCGATGGTTGGGAATACCGCAGTGTGTTTGCCGGTGCAAAGTTGGCATACTCCTATGAGATGGTGAAACAATTCCTGCGGGAAGAAGGTTACGGCGATGTACCGTTGCCGGAAAGTGCCGAAGAACTACGGCTGTTTCGCCGCCCACGCCGGCGGCAATTGCAATTGTTTGGCGAGCAAGGTTATATCCACAACCCGATAAAAATTCTGTTTTCGGAAGATCCCCGGCAACGCAACACGCTGACGCTTTGTATTTTTAACGAAAAAGCGGAAAACCACTTGTTGCGATTCCACGGCGTATTGGTCTGAAAATTCCCAACGTGCTTTCCCTAAAAAGGTAACGCCGGGTCGTGTCATTCCACGCCCGGCGCCAAACCAAACCCTTACTGTGTTTATTTGTTTGGGTACTCCACGGGTATCTGTTTTTAAAGACGCAGCCTTTGGGGAAAAGGTTGGGTGAGGTAGGTTTTTTTAATTGAAATACTGTTTCAGAGCATCCAGGAAGCTATCTTTCTGACCGGCAGATACGGTGAGGGTTACGCTGTTTTGCAACACGACATGGCCGCCTTTGCCCCGCACATATTTTTTGATATGGCGCAGGTGAATCGTGTGCGAACGGTGAATTCGGATAAATGCCGTTTCGGGTAAGAGCAACTCCACTTCTCTCAGGGTTTTGCAAACCAAAATTTGCCGCCCGTCCAGGAAATGTAGGACGGTGTAGTTGCCGCTGGCTTCGAGGTAGGCAATTTGTTTTACTTTTTCAAAGCAGAGGCCCTCCATCGTAGGCAGTACAATTTTTCCGGATTTTCCTTCCATGTGCTTGGGCACGTGTGTCGTTTCCGGAGCAATAAAAAATTCGGGCGCCTGGAGGACGGCGCGGGCGCCACGAACGGGTTCTGTGGATTCGGCGGGAGCGGGAGACGGTACGGCATGTAGCATAGCAGAACAATTTAAATTGTGGTGGGTATTTCCAAAACCACGATACAAAAGTAGGGCGGCACAACAGGCGTACCAACCCAAGTTCTGGCTAAAAGTCAGGTTCCCGGATAAGAATTTGCTTTTGGTGATATGATCAAAAACTGACACTTTTGTCGGCGTCCGGCTACTCGGGCGCCGCAATATGGCCAAAACTCCTTCCGACAAATTATACCGCCTCGTGCGCTCGCTGACCCCTGCGGAAAAGCGCTATTTCCGCTTGTTCGTGCGCGGCAAACCCGAGCGCGACAGCAAATACCTGCAACTGTTTGACGCGGTGGACGATATGGAGGCTTTTGACGATGAAATCTTGTGCGCCAAAATTTACAGGAACCAACCGGTGGAAAGCCGGAAGTATTCCGAATTGAAAGCCTATTTGTATGATTTGGTGTTGAAAAGCCTGCAATCGTTTGATGAACAGCACTCGATCGACAACCGGCTCAACCACTTGCTGCACAGCGTGTCTGCCTTGTTCCAGCGCGGGCACTATGACGCCTGCAAGGAATTGCTGGTGAAGGCCGGTAAAATGGCCCGGCAATATGAAAGTTTCACGCACCTGTTGGAGGTTATTCGCTGGGAAAAACACCTGGCCTACACCCGCATGGATGTGGATTTTCTGCACAAACAATTTGATCAATTGCAGTTTCTGGAAGCGCGTGCACTGGATCAGTTGCGCAACCTGGCGGCGTACCGAACCCTTTTTTTTCAGGTGTACACGACGATCAAACGCGAAGCCCTGCACCGGGGCGAAGAACGGATGGCGCGCCTGCAAAGCATCGTGCAGCATGATTTGCTGAGCGACCCCGACCTCGCGCTGTCGTACAAAGCCCGGGTGCTGTATTACCGGACGCTCAATTTGTTTCATTACGCGGCCCTGGAGCCCAACCAGTTTTATGAATCCGGGTTGAAGATGATCGATCTTCTGGAGTCTCAGCCGCATTTTTTGAAAGAAAACCTGGCCGACTATATTGCCGCGCTCAGCAATTTTATCCTTTCCTGCGGGTTGCTGGCCCGCTACGATGAGGTGCGCGTTACGCTTGAAAAATTGCGCATCCTGAGCCCCATCACGGAAGACGACCGCCGGAAAATTCACCGGCAATACTATACCAACAAATTTGTGCTGTGCATTTATACCGGCGCGTTTGAAGAAGGCCGGCAGGAAATGGAGCGCTGCCAGCAAGAAATTCTGGCCTTTGATCCGCACGAATACGAAACCGCCAGTTTCTACTTCCAGTATTGTTGTATCTGCTTTGGCTACGGTGATTTCAACGGCGCCCTGGATTATCTAAACCAATGGCTCAATCAGCCGCGCACCGTCGAACGGGAGGACCTGCAAAGCCTGGCACGTATCCTTTCCCTGATTATTCATTTTGAAATGGGCAACTCCGTGTTGCTCGAATCGCTCTTGCGGTCGGCTACCCGCTTTTTGCAAAAGAAAAACCGCCTCTATGACCTGGAGCGGCGGTTTTTCCAGTTCATGTCCGAACTGATGCGTGCGCCAAGCCAACGGGATCAGCAGCGCGTTTTCCAAAAGATGAAAACCGATTTGACTCAATTTGCCACCTTGCCCGATGCCCGGGTATTGTTGCAAACCTTTGACCTGATCGCCTGGCTGGATGCAAAAATTAATCACCAAACTTTTGCCGAAGCCGTTCGGGCGAAATGGGTCGAAGCCGGCACTATTTCGACCACCTGAACCTCCCGGGGATCAAATATGGTGGGTCTTGGTTTTTTCCATGACCTCATGCTGGTGGTCAGCACGGGTATCAACCGAGGTCCAACGGGTGCGGTAGGTGAATTGGCGCCCTCTAACGATGTAAATGCCGCCTTTTACCTGATTCATCTTACCCTCGTCGAGGGTAGTCACGAAACTTTGAACTTTGAGTTCATGGAGTGTAAGTTTTTCCTTTGCCATACGATACGGAGCTTTAGTAGTAGTTGAACAGAATGAGTTTTGCTTTCAAAGATATTCGAAAGATAACTACCCTGCCAGTAGGTGTGTTTGCCAAGTTTTTGGAAAAGTCAGGTTTTAGAAGAATCATGTTGGGCGATAAAATCGTTGCGTTGGCCGATGATTTGGCTATAGATACCGAAAAACCAATTCGGGTTCGAAACCCGACCGAATCAGCGCGGCGGCAATTTTGGCCCGGTCCTGCGGCCCGGCTTCTGCCCCGATTTGCTGCCGTTTCTTTTCCAGCAGTTGTTGCAGGGTTTGCAGGTATTCCGATTCGTCGATGGCTGCCAAAGCCTGGCGCACCACTGCTGGCGCAATCGCGCGTTGTTGCAACTCCAGCCGTATCCGGACACGCCCCCACTGGTTGATCCTGAATTTGCCGCCGGCATAGGCTTCTGCAAAGCGCACTTCATTAAAAAAACCGTCGCTTTCCAACACCTGGTAGATCTGCTCGGCTGTTTCGCCGTGCATACCCAGTTCCGCCAGTTTGCGGCGCACTTCCTGCGGGCAACGCTCGCGGTACGCACAAAAATGCTCCAGTTTGACCAGCGCCTCATCGGGCGTCAGCACTTCCTCGCGGGTGCGTTTGTTTTTTAAAAAAGACGGCATAGCGGCAACAAATTTCGGGCAAAAACCGCAGTCTGCCGAACGGAAATCTCCAAAAATACACCGTCTGGGCTGCAGCAGCCCAGACGGTGCTGTACCTTTTAACGCTGTACCACCAGCAAACGCCGGATTTCGCCTTTTTCCGTCCGGATTCGAAGGGCATACGTGCCCGCCGGAAGGGTTTGTACTTGCAGCCGGATGGGCAGCCGAACCGGCGTTTCCCGACGCAGCACCAGCCGCCCGGCAACATCGGCTATCGAATAACCGGCCTCCGGCTGATCGGCCCCCTGGTAGCGAATCCACACTTCGTCGGCCGTCGGGTTGGGAAAAATTTCCCAGCGGGCATCTTCTTCTGCGTCGTGGGTGGAAGTCGTTATGTTTAAAACGGTTGCGGTGAACTGACGGGTACACCCGCTGTACTGCACCACGCAGATGTACGTCCCGGCATACAAGCCGCTTGGGTCCTCCGATGTCGAAACCAACGTAGCCCCCGAAATGCTATCGCGGTACCAGGCAATGGTGTAGGGCGGTCCGGAGAAGAAAATCGATATGTCGATAGCGCCCTGCCCCTGATTATTCTGGTCGTGCGTGATTTGTTCCACACTGACCAGCGGATCCGATGTTTGCACAAGCGGGGCCGTAAAAGCCTGCGTACAACCATTGTCGATCCGGGTAACGACTACGGTATAGATGCCAGGTTTTGTGACCCAAAAACCGGCCTGCGTCGATTGGAAGCCATTTGGCCCGGTCCATAAAAATTGCAAACCCGCCGAGTCCGGCACGCCCACAAATGAAGTGTCTGTGTCGCAATACACTGGATCAGCATACACCGTAACCAGCGGCGGCTGCACATTTTCCAGCACCTCTGTCGTGGCTGTGCTGGTGCAACCATTATACAAACTGGTCACCAGCAAGGTGTATATGCCGGGCATATAAACACTGTTGCTTGTCAACACACCTGTTGGGCCGCTCAAGGTTAATGCAACCGGCACAGTAGGCGAAGCAGCCTGAAGTTCCACGCTGGTTTGGGTACAGGTAAGCATACCGCCACCCAGGGTGGCGCCGGGCTCCAAAATATCCTGATTAACCCCTATCGCAGCATCCTGCGTACATCCGCTGCTCAAATCAGTTAGAGTAAGCACGTATTGCCCGGGTTCAGACACTACCGGATGGGTCTCCATGGATGTAAATCCGTTTGGCCCCGACCAAGCATATGTTACTTGCGTCAACGGCGTGGAAACGCCCAGCGCAACCGCCTTGATGGTGCAGGTAAGCAAGTCTGGGGCCATCGGCACAAGCATCGGCGCCTGGAAGTTGGCCAACACATACGTTTCCGCTGTGCTGGTGCAGCCATTAGTCGGATTGGCCACGATCAGGATATACCGGCCGGTGTCGGTAACGATTGGATTTTGTAACGCAGAAGAAAAACCGTTGGGACCCAGCCAGGCAAACTGCCCTCCCAAGGTGCCCGAACTGCCCTGAAGTTGTCCGGTCGGTTCCGCGCAAGTCAGGGTGTCGCCTACCGCCACAGCGCCGGGCGCCTGAATATCTTGTACGACCAACACTTCAGCCAGTCCGCTGCACCCGTTGCTCAAATCAGTCACAGAAACGGTGTAAGTGCCGGGTTCTGTAACGGTTGGGTTGGGCCCTGTGGCACTAAACCCATTGGGGCCCGCCCAGGCAAAATCGGCCGGACTGACCGGCGTACTGGCACTGATCGCCACCGAGGTAGTCTGGCAGGTAAGTGTAGCCCCTGTCACACTGACGGGCGGCAACTGGTCTTTGGCTGATACTTCGGCTTCCGCACTGGCCTGACACCCATTCCGGGTGTTGGTTACCGTAACCGTGTAAGTACCTGGCTGAAATATGGTCGGGTTTTGGAGTGAGCTGCTGAAATTATTCGGCCCCGTCCAGGTAAAGGCAGCTATAGCGGCATTCAGCGAGGTTGAGCAGATCAATTCCAGACTGGGCTCTGCACAACTCAGTGCGCCGCCGGTCGTACTCACCGAGGGGGCATCGGTATCGGCCCACACACTGGTAGTGGCCACCGTGCTACAGCCGTTGGCCGGGTTGGTGACGGTAACGGTGTAGGTTCCGGCAGCGCCAACCGGCAGATTTGGCCCGGTAACGCCACCCGACCACTCTACGATCAGGCCAGTATCCGGTATGGTGGTGAGTTGTAATGCAATCGAAGGCTGAAAACATGTCAGCGTGTCAGCATTTAAGATAACGGTGGGGGCAACAGTGTCGGCTACCACACAGGCCGTTGCTGTACTGGTACACCCGTTTGGAGCAGTAGCCACAGCGGTGTAACAACCTGGAATCGACACGCTTGGCTGCGGCTGTGTCGATGAAAAACCGTCTGGCCCGCTCCAGGAAAACACTACACCGGGGTCTGGGCTGCTGCCTGATATCGAAGAAAATGGAATGGCACAAGTCAGTGTGCCTCCACTTACACTCAGGCTGGGTGCTGCAACATCCAGCAACACTTCGGCCAAAGCCTGGGCCGTACAGCCGGAGGCCGGGTTTGTTACGGTAAGTATGTAGGCGCCGGGGGTACTGACGACCGGATTTTGAAGCGTAGAGTTGAACCCGCCCGGCCCGGTCCAGGCAAATGTAGCGCCAGCAGAGGTAGAAACACCCGACAAGGCCAGGCTGGTCAGGTCGCAGGTGAGGGTGCCGCCCGCAGCGCTGGCATTGGCCGATTCTGTGCTAAACGTAATGCTGAGGGTATCGGTGGCCGTGCAGGATTTCCCGCCGGCGGTAACTGTCGTCACCAGGATATAGGTGCCGGAAGCATTGATCGTCAGGGTATTGCCTGTGCCCAGCACTTGTCCGGTGCTGAGTTTCCAAAGTTTTTGACCGAGTGATGGCGCAGAGTTGAGCACAAGTGGAGGCGTAGCGCAGGAAGGACTTGCCGCCGGCAAAATTTCTGCTTTTGGGTCCAGCAGTACAATGCTGAAACTTATAACAGAGTCGCAGCCTTGCCAGGATTCACACACATGTGCATAAACGCCCGGATTGGAATATTCTTCACCGCAAATTATGATGGATTCGCCGGGGCACAGGTAACTGGGTGCCAGTTGTTTGCCAATCGGGGCTTTGATGGTTACCTGCTGGCGCACAATACTATCGCAGCCCAAATAAGACGTAAACACTGTGCTGTAGATGCCGGAGGTGTAAACATCGTCGCCCCAGGGCAAGGTATAGGCTATATCTTCTGCACAAACCACCACCGGGGGTAATATCGTGGGAGGAATGGGTTGAACCGTAATCATTTTACAGCGCTCTGTACCTTCCGCGCAAGAATTTAGGGGCTTTACGCATAGGGCTCCCGAAGTAGTGCCAATGGTAACATCTACGGTATTAGCGCCGGGGCCAGCCAGGGCCACGGGCGGCGGCACCCCATTGATCAACCAACCCGGTGGTGCCGTCCAAATATAAGCGCCAGCCCCAGTTACCAGCGGTACCGTATAAGGCACCGTAGCGCCCGGGCATATCGGTGAAGAGCCGATGATCTGGCCGGTGGCGCCCACCCCCGGGGCCTGAACCGCTGATGGTGGCGAAATATACAGGTGAAAATCGCACTGATCGCCGGCAAAACCGTCGATCAACAAAAAGTAGGTTGTGCCGGGTACCAAAGAGGCGGTAAACGTAGCCGAATTGGCTGCATTTCCTGCAGCGCCACCGTCGCAAGCAATCGGCCCCGTGTCATCACAACTGGTATAAAGCGCCATTTGAATGCCATCGCCATTCGTACAATTGGAAGGAGAGGCGGTGAACGTAGCCGACACCCCACTGGCAATCAGCCCGATCCATTGCTCATTTTCAATCGTGCCACAAAAACCATTGGGTGTTTGGCTGCTGTAGCCAACTGTGCTACCGAAGTAGTCGTTGAAGTTACAATACACGCAAGCATCCTGACATAAATCGGCCGCTGGTTCAGATGAAGAAGAACAAGGCGGCAACAGGTTGGCGTTCGACGTAACGTTTAGACAACTAGTGTTGCTTTGCCCGCAGGCATTCTGAGGCGTAACACAAAGTGTGCCATTGCCGCTGGCAAATGTGACCGTTACCTGGCTGCCCCCTGGCGCCGGCAACTGTACGGGCGGCAACATACCATTGATGAGGACATCGGGCGAACCTCCCCAAACATAACTCGTGGCTCCGCTTACGGGGGCAACGAAATATATGGAGGTCCCGTTAGGACCCGAAAACAGGGTTGGGCCCGAAATAGGCCCTGCATTGCCCGGTAGAGGAGCGGCAACGGCATTGGCACTCGTGTGTATCACAAAATCACACTGGTCGCCTTGGTATCCGTCGATCATTAAAAAATATACCTGGCCAGCGGCTACGGATGCCGTCACGGTCTGGCTAATGTTCCCCCCACCAGCCTGCCCACTGGTGCAAGCCACCGGAAATTGAGTGCAATCGGGGTACAAGGCAAGTTCCAGGCCGTTGCCCTGCTGGCAATTGGAAGGCGTCACAGTGATCGAGATCGAGTCGCTGCCAGCCCGGAAACTAAACCATTGATCGTTGTCCACCGTGCCGCAAAACCCCGGAGCCGCCCCCGCCGTAAACCCGGCTGTTTGCCCAACATATCCTTCCAGAGTGCAGCGCAGGCAAGCCCCGGCACAGGCATCGGCGCCCGGGGTGCTTGGCAGGGTACAAATCGGCGGCGCTTGTGCCAACAGCGAAAGGGCACTCAGCAACAGCGCAAAACACAGAATACAGGCTTTTTTCATGGTATAAATTTACTTGGTCAACAAAAGAAGAAAATTGAAAGATTCAGACCGGCGCCAAATCGCTGCTAAATATTGTAAAAAAACGACACACTAAATCTTTTTGGCAAGGTCTAAAAACCAGGTAAAAAAAATTTTATACTTGTATGGACAAAATAGACGATCTTTGCGGCGTTTCTCACCGTCCGACCAGCCCCAAAACGGTTTTTTATTATTTGACGCAACATTTTTGATGACTTCATTTCAAGATTTGGGCCTCGAAGAAGCCCTGCTTAAAGGCATTGCAGCCTTGGGCTTCGAGACCCCCACTCCCGTACAGGAACTGGTTATTCCTGTCGCCCTGAATTCCGACGACGACTTTATCGCCTTAGCCCAAACGGGCACCGGAAAAACCGCAGCCTTTGGCTTGCCTTTACTCCAACGCATTGACCCCAGCAACCGAAACGTGCAGGCGCTCGTATTGTG
Organism: Saprospiraceae bacterium; assembly: GCA_020846655.1. Taxonomy (GTDB): domain Bacteria; phylum Bacteroidota; class Bacteroidia; order Chitinophagales; family Saprospiraceae; genus M3007. The sequence goes on from JADLDL010000329.1 coordinate 18,553, forward strand.
CCCCACCCGGGAACTGTGTGTGCAGGTAGCCAGCGATCTGGTGAATTACTCCCAATTTGCTCACCAATACAAAGTGGTGGCCGTTTACGGCGGCGCCAGTATCGAAACTCAAATCCGCCAAATCAAAGCCGGCGCACAGGTCATCGTGGCCACTCCCGGCCGTTTGGTCGACTTGCTCGTGCGCCAGGTGGCTCACCTCGAAAAGGTGGCCCAGGTGGTGCTCGACGAGGCCGATGAAATGCTGAATATGGGTTTCAAAGAAGCCGTAGACATCATCCTCGAAGCCGTAGAAAATCGCAAGTCGATTTGGCTGTTCTCGGCTACCATGCCGGAAGAAGTGCGCACGATTGCGGCTATTTACATGAAAAACCCGCGCGAACTCAGCGTGGGCAACCGCAACCAGGCCAACGCAAATATTGTCAACCACTACTACCTCTGCCGTTCGGAAGACCGGTACGCGGCCCTCAAACGGGTGGTTGATGCCCATCCGGGTATTTACGGCCTGATCTTTTGCCGCACCAAAAACGACACCAAAGAGGTGGCCGAGCAAATGATTCGCGACGGCTACAATGCCGACGCCCTCCACGGCGACCTGGTGCAGTCGGACCGCGACCGCGTCATGCAACGTTTCCGCGAACGCAACCTGCAACTGCTCATCGCGACCGACGTGGCCGCCCGAGGGATCGACGTGAGCGATATCACCCACGTGATCAACTACGGCCTGCCCGACGAGCCGGAGATCTACACCCACCGCAGCGGCCGTACCGGCCGCGCCGGCCGGACGGGCGTATCGATCAGCATCATTACGCCCAAGTTTGAAGAGAAGATCCGGCAGATCGAACGGCGCACCAAGGCTGTTTTTGTGAAAATGCCGATTCCGACCGGTTTTGAAGTGTGTGAAAGCCAGTTGTTTCACATCATTCAAAACATCCACGACCAGGAAGTACAACACGCCGAAATCGAGCCTTTCCTGCCGCGTATCTACGAAGCCCTGGCCGATTTGTCGAAAGAAGAACTGATCAAACGCTTCGCCAGCGTGGAATTCAACCGCTTCCTCTCGTACTACCGCAATTCGCCGGATATCAACATTCATGCAAAAGGAGGCGACAAAAAAGGCCACCACCGCCGCGACGTGGCCGGCAATGGCTCGCTCCAACGCCTGTTTGTCAACATCGGCGTGATGGACGGTGTCAGCAAAAAGGACTTCCTGCACCTGCTGTCTACCGAATTCCGCGTACCGAAAAACGCCATCGGCGATATCGATATCAAAAAATCGTTTATGCACTTTGACCTGGAGCCTTCCTTCATTCGTGAAGTACGCGAAGGCCTCGAAGATTTTTCCATCAACGGACGCCGCGTCAAAGTAAACGACGCTATGCCCCGCCCGGAAAAAGACCACAAACCCAGCGGACCGAAGTGGGATAAAACGAAAAAGAAAGCCCGGTATTAACCGGGGCAACCCGATCGTTCCGGAGAACGCGCCTACGGCGCCAGGCCCGGATGGGAAGGCACGCTGCGACACCGCAGCGTGCCTTTGTTGTTCTGGCAACGGCGGTTTGCCAGTCTTTTTCGCAGCCTGGTCGACAAAAACCACACGTTTTCTCGAGTTTACTTGCACAGGATATTTAACATTTAGACATTTGTCTAAATATCGAAACAATTGAACGCCCTTTTCAAAGCACTCAATGATCCTACCCGGCGACAAATCCTGGAGTTGTTGCGCGATGCCGACCTGACAGCCGGCGAAATCGCCGACCGCTTCGAGATTTCCAAGCCTTCCATCTCGCACCACCTGGACCTGCTGAGCCAGGCCGGGCTGGTCAGCAGCGTGCGGGAAGGTCAATTTATCCGGTATGCGCTTAATACCACCGTGATGGATGATTTACTGACTTGGCTACTGGCGTTCAAACAAAAATCCTGACTTATGAAAAAAGTAAGCGTCATTGAAATGAGCCTTTGGGTACTGCTGGCCGTGCCATTTGTGTACCTGGCCCTCGTGTGGGCACAATTGCCCGAATCGGTCCCCACGCATTTTAATGCCCAGGGGGAGGCCGATGACTACAGTTCCAAATCCAGCCTGGTTTGGATCCTGCTTTTTATGCAACTCCTGCCGTTCATCCTGCTCAAATACATTCCACAACTGGACCCCAAGCGCAAGCCGGAAGACTTTGGCCAGAACTACGAGCGCTTGCGACTCATCATTACCCTTTTCATGGCGGCCATTGGCTGCATCATCGTCATGGCGGCCTACCAGAAAATAGATATGGCGCTGATCTTGCCGGTATTGCTGAGCGCTTTGTTTGCCGGCATCGGCAATTACATCAGCACCGCCAAACCCAACTACTTCGTGGGCATCCGTACGCCCTGGACCCTCGAAAGCGAGGAGGTGTGGCGCAAAACGCACCGCCTGGGTGGCCGGTTGATGTTCTGGGCCGGCGTGGCCTGCCTGGTACTCAGTTTCCTGATGCCGGCCGAAGTCCGGCTGCCGCTGATCCTGGTACTATTGGTTGGTTCATGCCTCGTGCCAACGGTCTACTCTTATTTTGCCTACCGGCAAAGTAAAGCCTGAGCGGGGTTTGGCCTACCGAATGGCTTCTTCAATCAGCAAACTGAAAAAGGCGCCGAGGTCCCAGCCATGCGCCCGGGCTTGCTGCGGCACGATGCTGGCGGGTGAAATACCGGGTATGGTATTGGCCTCCAGGAAATGAAACGTATCGCCCACCAGGATGTAGTCGAACCGTACTACGCCCCGACAGTTGAGCACCCCGTAGAGATAGCGGCTGCGTTCGCGGCACTGGCGTTCGAGTTCGGCCGGCAAATCGGCTGGCGTCACTTCCTCCGATTTGCCTTCGTATTTGGCGGCAAAATCAAAAAACTCCGTTTCCGGGATAATTTCGGTGACAGGCAACACCACCACCTCGCCATTAACCCGAAGCGCCCCGTTCGAAAACTCGCGCCCCGGCATAAACGCCTCCACCACAGCCTCCTTGTCGTAGGGCCAAACGGCCTCGATGGCTGGCAGCAATTGCTCGGCGGTTTTAACCTTCGTCACCCCAAAACTGGAGCCGTGTGTGTTCGGTTTTACAAACAAAGGCAATCCCATGGCCAGCAGTCGGGCCTCGTCCACCGGCTCACCCCGGTGCAGGAGCACCGACTGCGCCATCGGGATACCATAGGGCGCCAGGAAGGTTTTGGTGTGTTGTTTGTTCATGGTGAGGCCGCTCACGTACCCGTCGCAGCAGGTATACGGCACCCCCACCAGATCGAGGTAGCCCTGCATTTTCCCATCCTCCAGCGGGCTGCCGTGCAGGGCCGCAAAGGCGGCATCGAAACGGATTTTTTCGCCGTTCAGGCTCAATGAAAAATCGTTTTTATCCACAGGCGCTCCGCTCGTCATCTCGCGCCAGTCGGCCCCCTGGATGTCGATTAAAAAACTGCGGTACCGCTCGCTGGGCAAATGGTCGAATACGACCTTGCCGCTTTTTAAAGAAATGACGCGTTCAGCGGAATCGCCGCCGGTCAGGATAGCTATGTTTTTCATGCAAAAGAATTCGATTTGTCGCAAAGATAAACGGAGCGGTTGGCTTCCCGATCCTCCAACGATTCAACGCAGCCCTTGCGCGAGGAATTGCCGGCTTCCGGCAAGAATCCGCCGCTCCCAGGCTCACAGCCGCACCCGCCGGATGGCCGGAATAGCCAGCACGACGAGTATGGCTACTGCGCCAAAGGCCACCCCGAACCCATAGGTTTCGCCCACAAAACCAATCACGGGCGGCCCTGCCAGAAAACCCACAAAACTAAAGGTCGCGTAGGTGGCCAAGCCCGCTCCCGGCGCCAGGCCCGGCACCCGGGCAGCGGCATTGAACAGAATCGGCGCGCCGAGCGCCACGCCGGCCCCCAACAGTAAAAACCCTAAAATCCCTACTGCCGGCACACCCGAAAGAATAATGACCAGGATCGCCGCGATACTCAGCACCGCGCTGAAATACAGCAGCGCCCGCTCGCCAAAACGCGGGATCAGCACATCGCCGGTAAAGCGCATCGCCATCATGGTCAGGGAAAAACAACTGAAACCCAGGGCGGCTACCTGCGCCGTGGCGCCCAGGCTGTCGCGGAGGTACACCGCGCTCCAATCGAACGCCACCCCTTCGCAGAGGCTCACGCTGAGGCCGATAAAAATCATCAGCAGCAAATCCCGGGTGGGCAATACAAATTTGGAGCCGCCGGCATCCGAATCCTCCGCTTCGGGCACCCCGGCCAGCGCCGGCCGGATACCCCACCAGGCGCCGGCCATCACCAGCAGCGCCAGTACGCCCAGGTGCCAATGTGGCGACACACCGGCAGCAATCAGAATAGCGGATGCGCCCGAGCCCAGCATGCCCCCCATGCTCCACATCCCGTGGCACGATGACATGATATAAATGCCCTCTGCATTTTCAACATGCGTGGCGCAAGTATTGATCGCCACATTGAGCACCGCAATGCTGAGGCCCACCAAAAACAAAGCCCCCATCAGCGCCCACTGGCTGGGCATCCAGATGGGCAAGGCAAACGAAATCGCCATGGCAAGGGTGCTCCAAATGGTGGTGTTGACCAGGCCTGCGCGGTGCAACAGCATGGGCGACACGGGATTCATCAGCAACAAACCCAGCGGCATGCCAAACAAGGCCAATCCCAACTGGGCATCGTTGAGGCCCAGGGTAGTTTTGACGTGGGGGATATGCGTCACCCAACTGCCAAACATCAGGCTGTCGGCAGCAAACGCAAAACCGATCGCCCGGGCCGTCCGGTGAGTGAAAAAGTGGTGGAGATTGGCGAATACTTTGGTCAGGGACCGTTGCAAGCGAGAGCCGGTTTTGTTCACGATCCGAAATTTAGGACTGCGAAGAAAAGGCTATTCCTCCGGAAAATACACTACTGCGCGCTACAAACCGCCAACTATTGATTGCCGGTGCCGGCCGGCGAAAAGGTGGTAAACGATTTGGCGCGCGCCAGTACCTCGGCGGCTTTGGCCCGGTCGCCGGCTGCCGTATAGGCCCGGCTCAGGGCTTCCAGCAGACGGGGTTCGTTGGGCGCCAGCGATACGGCTTTTTCCAGCCATTCTGCCGCTTGGGCAGGTTGTTGCTGAAGTTCCAATTGTTGCGCCAAATGCGTGGCGATCGCCGTATCGGGCATAATTTCCCAGGCCTGCGAGAAATACTGAATCGCCTGTTCGGGCTGCCGTTGCCGGCCGAAAAAATCGCCGCCATAGCGCAGGGCATACAACAGGCCGGTTTGCGCCTTGACGTCTTCCGGGTTCAGGCGCGTAGCACCGCGGTATGCCGCTACCGACATATCGTATTTGTTCAGATAAAACGCGCAGGCGCCATAGGCGAGGTAGGCGTCGAAGTAGGTCGGATGCAGGTCAATGGCGGTTTTCAGGTGCGTCTCTGCTTCGGTCAGGGCCTGCCGCCGGGCTGCGGTATCGGTCATGCTGATGGCTTCGGTCAGCAGCACGGTGCCGTGGTTGTTTTGCAGTTTGGCGCTGTTCGGAGAGGTGGCGATATCGGTGGCGAACAGTTTTTTGTCGCTGGCCCAGGCCGGGTTGCGCAACACCGTCAGGCCGGCCCAGAGGCCGGCCAGCACGGCCGTTGTCGTCAGGACCAGGACCGGCGAACGCCCAAACCGCTGCGCCAATCCGCTCAGCGTCAGGGCCAGCAGCAGGCAAAAACCTACCGAGGGCAAAAACAGAAAGCGTTCGGCCATAAAGGTGCCCACTGGCACTACAATGTTGGCCACTATCAGCAAGGGCAGCACATACAACAACAAGCCAAAGGCGACGGCTTGGCGGCGCCACAGGGTCCAAACAATACTCAGGGCCAGGACCAAATACAAGACGATGCTGGCCAGCACCGACGGCTGATTTAGCGATTGTGGGGCAATCTGGAAGGGGTAATAATCGTGGGTCAGGGGATCGGGCCACACCAGCAGGCGGGCGTATTGCAGCAGCGTGTAGAAAATTGTGGCCACATGCTCGGTGCCGCTGAACGGCACCCATTGGAGGGTATTTGATTTCAGAAACGGGTTGTTCAGGGGGTCGTTCATGTTTTGGCTGGTGAAATCCCAGTCGAGTGCCGTGCCGCGCAGCACCACATAGCCGATAAATGCCGGTACCAGCAAGATCAGGCTGCGCAATTTGTCGTTTTGTGCAACTTCCGGCGTCGTTTCGGCGGGAGTCCGCCGGAACACCCAGAGCGCTGCCGGCGCCAGCAGGAGCAGGCTCGCAGCGTTCTCCTTGGCCAGGCATGCCAGCAGGAACAACAGGGCCGCACCCGCACCCCAGATCCAACTCCGCCCGTCGTACGCCCGGAATACGCTGTACAAGGCGCCAATGCCGGCCAGCAAGGCCAGTTGTTCGTCGCAACTTTTCACATTGGCCACCACTTCGGTGTGCACCGGGTGGGCCACAAACAACAGGGTAGTTGCCCAGGCGATCAGCGTAGTAGCCGGCTGGGTTTCAGCGGGTTGGAAGGCCCGCAACAGGAAGCGGTACAGCAGCACCGCGCCGGCCGCGTACAGCAGCACCGAAAACAGGTGGAACACCAGGGGATTGGTGCCAAACACCTGGACCAGCAGTGCAAAAAACGCCAGCGACAAAGGCCGGTAGCGCCCTCCGGTGAGCAGGTTTTGGGACGCACCTTCCGGCAAAAAACCGGAATACGAATCATCCGAAAACAATTTTGGAATCCCGCTCAGGCCGTTCTGCACCCAGCGGTTCTGGGAGATTACCGCTGTATCGTCGAGCACCCAGCCGTGTCCGAGGGTGTTGGCGTACAACAAGGCTGCGAAAACGGCAAGTAGAATACTTTGCAGGCGAATATTGGCTAAAAAAGACATGTGCGGAACGAAGAATGGTGGCCGGATGATTAAAATGGACGCTTTGTGGCGGCAAATTTAACAGTTGTGCGGCGTAAAATCGGATATATTGCATCCGGCTTTGCGCCAATTTGCTTCTTATCCACAAACCGTCAACCTTTTCTCCAATGACACAATCTTCCCTTTTCTCCAACTGGCGGCGATCCGCCCATGCTCCCATGCGCCGCCTGCTGGGCCAGCCAGTGACCCAAGCCGCATATGAAGATATTTTGGACATTGCAGAACAAGAAGCAACCGAATACGGCGAAGCGGTATCCGACGCGGTTTTATTGCTGTTCCCCTGCGACCAGGAACAATTTCTGGGCATCGAAAGCATGGAAGAAGAGGAACGTCCTCAGGGGACAACAAAAGTGGAGGAAACCCCAGCAACCGGCATCAAAGTGATGCCAAACCCAACAACCGGCATCACCGAAGTCATACTTCCGACAGGGTTTACTGGCTCTGCCAACGTAGTGGATGCCTCAGGACGACAAATTCTCTCTCAAGCAATTTCTGAGGACTCTTCTAAACTAAAACTTGACTTGAGCCAGCAAAACATTGGCCTCTACTGGCTCATTTTGTCAGATGCCTCGGGTAGCATTCGCTTCACGGAAAAGATCGCACTATACCGATAAATTTTCGAAACACTTCATGCACTCACTCTATGGCTAACCGCTATAGGGTGAGTGCTATTGCATTTACATAAAACCTTCCTTTGCATGAAA
>JADLDL010000330.1 GCA_020846655.1 Saprospiraceae bacterium
ACTTCGACATTCGATATTCTGCGGTTCGATATTCGATATTTTTTAAGCCAACTACGTTGGAATATCGAATATCGAACCGCAGAATATCGAATGTCGAAGTAAGTAAACCTTAAGTTGATGGCTATGGCCTCAGCCCCTACTCCCCATACACCACCCCCTTTTTATAATTTACATACAGCGTACCGCCCGCTTCCGTTTTCAAAATCAATAGATCCGGGTCGGCAGGGTCCGGCTCCGCTTCCCGGCACAGGGCGCTGCAGCGCTGCTGGTAGTCGGGCGCGAACACATAGCAGCGGTCTTCGGTCTGCACGAGGAAATAGCCACCCGGCAGTTCGCGGCAGCGGTTCACATAGCGGATGCCGCTGAGCAGGCATTTGCCGTTGAGGGCGCAGAGTTGGCGCTTGCCGTCGGACAGGCTGCTGCTGAACAGTTTGCCGGGCAGCGGCCACTGGATGTCCCGGTATTGCAGGGGCAGGATCTCGCGGCCCAGGGTGTCGCGGATGCCGCTCAGGCCTTCCGGGGTGTCGTAGTACACCCAATGGCGCTCGGGGTCGTAGTATACCACCCGCTCGGTCCCGAAATCGCGGATTTGCCGGCCCCGATCGTCGAAGAGGACCTGGTGGGTCGAATAGTCCGCGTTGTACACCGACGCCAGCCAGCGGCTGGCGACCTTCTCCGGGTAGCGCGCCAGGGCAAACGGCGTCAGCACCTGGCCCATCGTATCCATGATGGCGTATTTGGTCACTTTCCCGTCGTACGATTGCATCTTCAGGGCCTGCGGCGCGTCCTCAAACTGACGCCCGATGACCAGGTAGCCGTCGCGGAATTTGTCGTTCAGGTACTGCACCTCCAGGCTTTGGGTGCCGCCCTCCGGCGTGATGGTGTAGATGGTGGCGCCCTGCGGGTTGTGTTCGGCGGGCTGGCCCTTGTGCTCGGAGTAGATGTTGGGCCGCAGGATATGGTACCCAAACTCGGCGGGCTTTTTCACCCATTCGCCCCGGGTATTGATGATGCCGCACTGCGTCTGGTTGTACACCGGGATGAGGCCCATTTGCAGGTACGGCCCCCGGTAGAGTTTTTCCGGCAGGGAAAATCCTTTTGGCAGAATCGATTTCAGGTGGGCATTGAGCACCTGGCATTTGCCGCCCTCTTTTTCTACCAGCAAACAGCCGCCGGGCGTGCGCACGTTGATGATTTTCTGGGAGTATTCGCGCGATTTATACACCCAACTGCCGTCGGGCAGGATGAGTTTCCACTGCCCGTTTTCCATTTCCACGGCAAAGCAGTCTTGCAGGGTAATGGCCTGCATGGTGGGCATGATCTGATCGGCGAACGGCAGGCGTTCGCCCTCCAGGGTGAACGGGCTGAATTGATTTTTGCCGCGCTGGGTGTTGCCCCAGAGGATCAGGGTGCCGCCGTTCCGTTCGGGCACGAGGCGGGTGTAGCGACAGGGCAGTACCAGGCGCCCGTCGTAGGTGTAAAACCCAAACAGGCTGTCTTTGGCCACGATATAGCCCAGGATGTCGGGCGACTTGCTTTCGGGCGCTTGCAGCGGCTCGATACTCTGGTACAGCGCCGGTACGATGGATGTTCCGCTGTAATCCACCACGCCTTTAAGGCTGTTTTTGGCTCCGATGGCTTGAAAACGCCGGTCGTTCATGGGCACGATTCGAAACGAATCGGCAAATACCTGCCGCAGGTTGGTGTCAAGGATGCCCGTGTAGCGGTTGTCGTAGCGATTTTGCGAAAGTTCAAAATAGGCCGGCCGGTTGGGGTTTGAACTGTCGTGGTAGTGGATTTCCGGCCAGGATTTGTCCAGTTTTGTTGTTCCGCTGATGTCGATGATGGTTTGGCCCAGCCCTTCTTTCGACGCGATAAAATAACTCCCTCGGGCATATTCCAGGCTTAGGTACTCCAGGGGCAGCAACACGCGGCCGGCATAGTCGAGTACGCCGTATTTTGCGTCGCGGCTGGCCAGGACCCAATCGGCGTTGAGGCCCCGGAGTTCCTCGTAGACGGTGTCGATGGCCAGGCTGCCGTCGGTGCGGAGCAGCCCGACGCGGGTGCGGGCATGGCCGCCGGGGGCGTAATTGATCACACAATACTCCTTGCGGGGCGTGCCGATGAGGTGTCGAAACTGAAAACCGGTCAGGATGTTGCCCTTTGGGTCGGCCAGCGCAAAACGCCCGTTGGTATTGGCCAGGGCGATGGAGCCGTTGGACAAAATCGTTCCGTTTTCGTAGTCTGTTTTGAAAAGTTCTTCCAAGCGGGTGTTTACAAAATTCACCCGGTGTTCGCCTTTGATGACCCGGTGCAGGCCTTTGTAAAATGTAAAGGGCCCGTTGCTGTAGTTTTCGGGGCGGTAGTTGCCGTAGATGGAAACGCTGGATTTCAGTTGGTCATAACTCAGGTATTGGCGGCTTTCCCAGCCGCTTTTCCCGTTTTTTACCAGCAGAAACTCCCTGCTGTCGACGCTGCGGATACACCAGAGGCCTTGCAAGGTGTCGTATTGCGTAATGGCGTCGTCCAGGAAATTGATCGCTGGTACGGCAACGGGCTCGGAATAGGATCGGAACGAAACGGCTGCCGGCAATACGACGCCATCTTGCCGGATCACCCGGAGCAGGTCTCCGGCATCGGTGGCCAGTGTCAGGCCTTGTTCGTTGGTCCGCCAGGCTTTTTTGAATTGCGGCGGGGTCACTACTTTCCCGGCGGGGTTGGCAAAGCCATATTGGCCGTTGGCGCCCAGGAAGGGAATCAGAGACTGTGCCGGACAAACGCCGGCGGCCAGCAGGGCCAGCAGGAGCAATAGGGAGTGTCGCATGTTGTTTAATGTTTGTTTGGCGGTAGGGTAGGGGCTTCCTCCTGCACCTCGTATTGCAGGGTAGAAAAGCGGATACTAAGGCCCGGCCGCTTGGTTTTTAGGGCTTGCAAAAAAAGAGGATCAAGTGGCGCAGAGTCCGCCAAGATCAGTGTTTTTAAGTTTTTAGCCGCCGAAATGACGGTTTCCAGGCCTGACAGTTGTCCGGCGCCCTGTATCGTCAATGCCTGGACGCTGGGTATTGGCGGCAGTTTTTTCAGGCGCCGGCAATCGTACAGCACGAGTGTTTTCAATTTTGGCGCAGCCTTAAAAACGGCGGCCGGCAGTGTTTCTCCCCGGACATGCCACAGGTGCAGGCTTTCCAGGTTTGGCATGGTGGCGATGCCGGGCAGGCCGGTTTCGTCGTTCAGGCTGAGGCTGCGAACAGCCGGGGCATGGCGCAGCGCTTCGTCGATACCCAGGTTGAACTGGTGTTTTTTTACCTTGCTCCAAAGCAACTTGCCGTTGAGCTGCACCAGTTCGTTGGGCAGGAGTGCTTCATCCAGCGTAGGATCGGCCAGCAAAACGGTGTTGCCGAACACGGTCAGGATATGTTTGGGACTGCGGAAGGCTGCCTGCAGGCTGGGGCGCTGGAGCAGTACGTTGTCGGCATATTCCTCTCCGGCCGGGTATTCCCGGACCTGGACATAGGGTCCAAACTCTGCTGCCTGGGCAAAAACTACCCGATTTTCGTCGCGTTGAATGAAATGGCCGGCGTTGCGGTCCAGTAGTTTAGGAACAAAGGTTTGGGTGCTTTCGTCCAGCAGTTGGACCTCCTCGTAGCGCCCGCCGGCGATATCGGTGGCCAGCGTTCGGGTAAAAAGGGTGTCGTCGGGCAACAGCGGGCGGGCGGCTCCGTCGCGGCCCAGCACCAGGGTGCGCGCACGGCTGCTGGTGTCGGGTATGGAAAACAAGGCTTTCCCGTGCTGGAAGGTGCTGGATTGCAGCACGCAGGGGTGGGTATAGACTGTTGTACCTGTCGTGTCGAAGAAAACCAGGCCGGCGCAGCGCTCCGGCGGATCTGCCGCGACGAGCATACTGCTGATCCCGTTGTCAAAACCATCCGCTGCGGAGAGGATTTCGGTATCCGGAAACAAGGTGTTCAGTTCGAATTGCAGTTGGCCGGCGCGGTTGTAATACTGGTAGCGGTACACCCATTCCTCGTAGTTGTAGCCCCTGGGGTAGCGGAGCAGGACTTGGCGCAGCCCCTCGCGCATTGGAAACACCCGGGCAACATTGGTTCCGGTAGCCTCCGGAAGGCTGAGTACCGTTTCGCCTTTTTCGTTGAGGAGCTGGAAGGGCTGTTGGGGGCTTTCTTCCTGTACTGCTGCCAGGCCGTCGACAAAGGGCTGGATGCGGTAGAACCGGCGTTTGCCAAAGGCGGGCTGGCCTTTGGTGTTGAGAAAAACGCTGAGCGGCATACCCTGGTAGCCGCCTCGGTTGAGCCGGGCTGGTGCGAGGTTGCCGCTGAACGGGCCGATATCGGAGTATTCATAGCCCAGGGTGTCGGTGATTCGGCCCTGGCCATCGACCAAAACGTAGCCGATGGCATCCGATTTCAGCACGATCGGTGTTTGTTCAAAGACCATAAAACGCAGGCTTTTGGGCTTGGCGTTTGGCACATCGGGTTGCCAGGGGGTAAAGTAGAATTCGGACGGCAGGCGAAAGGCTTGACGGCCGGCGGTGTCGAAAAAAAGGACAGGCTCGTTTGGGTTGGCGCGGATGCCGAGCAGGCGTGTTTGGGCTTGTAGTTGGCAGGCGCCAACAAACAAGAGTACGGCCAGGGAAACCCTGTTGTAGAGGTGTGGGAGCATGGATTGCCGGTGTGATGAATGGTGCAGCAGCTGCGCCTTGCGGCGGGTTATCTTTGCAACGGGCAAGATACAAATTGTTTTGACTGATAAAAAAACGCCCTTACTTTTCGGCAGAACCTGAAAAGCAAGGGCGTTTGGATCTGTTTCAATCCCATTTATTCCATTTCCTGCACCACCTCGGTCACTTCCGGCACCATCCGTTTCAGCATGCCTTCGATACCGGCTTTGAGGGTGACGGTGGAGGAGGGGCAGCCGCTGCAAGAGCCTTGCATGGTTACGAATACGCGGCCTTTTTCGAAGGCTTTGAATTCGATGTTGCCGCCGTCCATCTCTACGGCTGGTTTGACGTAGGTGTCGATCAGTTCTTTTACTTTTTTGGCAATTTCGCCGTCTTCGCCGGCAAACTGGCTGGCGTTGTTTTGGGTCATTTGCTGTTCGGCAAATTCGGCAAAGCCTTCTTTTACCACTTCGCCGCCGTTTTCGATGAAATCTTTGATGAATTCCTTCAACTTGAGCATGATTTCAGCCCAGTCGTAGTTGATTTCTTTCGTGACGGTCACGTAGTTGTTGTTGAAATAGATGCTTTTGACATAGGGCAGCTCCATGAGGGAGTTGGCCATCGGGCTCCACTCGGCAGCCAGGTCTTTTTCTTTACAATCGGCAATCCCCCGGTACAAGAGGCGATTGGTCACATATTTGAGGGCTTCCGGGTTGGGCGTTTGCTCGGTGTAGAGCATGACCGGACTTTTAGCGACACTTTCCATATCTTGAATCTCTATTGTTTAGATTAATTCCACGCGAAAGTAACAACGGTGGAGCATTTGAGTTCAACAAATTTCGGGTTCCGCCTACATTTCGAAAAAAATTGTCCGTTGGGGGCCTTCATACAAGCGGACCGTGGGGTATCGGAAGAGGATGTTGGCAAACAGAATATGGTAATCTTGGGCTGTAATATTCGATGCATCTTCCGGATGTTCCGGCAGGGTTTGCAAGCGGCGGAAAATGGATTCCGGGATTTGGGTATCATAACTCAGGGCTTTGAGTTGTACCTGCAAAGGGCATTCTTCCAGGGTTTGCAGCAATTGGCTGAGCAAACGGGCCAGGTAAAACTTATCCTGGATGCGGGCAGGGTAGATACGTTTCATACCTATATAGTATTATGGTTGGAAGGTTGGAGGGTTAGAAGGTTGGAGAGTTGGAAGGTTGTAGAGTCAGAAGGTTTGGAGGGCAGAGCGTAGAAATGTTTCAATTATTTGATTTTCAAATAATTAAGAAGGGTTAAGGTTTGCGTCCTGCCTTTTTTCAAACGTTGAAAGTGTTCAAAATGTAGCGGTTGCGATTTTGATCTTAACGTAAAAAATTGAAAATCAAGAAGTTGGATGGATTTTTAAAAATTTGGTACACTTATTTGATCTGTTTCCAACCCTTGTTAAAACTTTATGACGCACGGCAACCTTCCAACTTTCCAACCATCTAACCTTCCAACCATCTAACCTTCCAACCTCATTTAGTGCATGGCGATGGCGATAGTTGCCATACTGAGGCGAACATCCGGCACTTCCAGCAGTACCTGGCCGCAGGCTTCCAGGGTAGCGCCCGTGGTGAGTACGTCGTCTACGAGCAGCAAGTGTTTGCCCTTGATTTGGTCGGGGCGCCGTAAAGCAAATCCTTCCCGTACATTATCAAAGCGTTCCATCCTTTTTTTACGGGTTTGTGAGCTGGCCAGGCTGCGGCGAACAAGGTGGTTGGTCAGCACGGGTACGGCCAGGATTTCCGCCAGGCCTTGTGCAAACATCGCGCTCTGGTTGTAGCCGCGTTGGCGTTCCTTTTCCGGGTGCAGGGGCACCGGCACGATGGCTTGCACCGTCTGAAATACCTGTGTTCGGGCTAATGCATGACCAAAGCGGCGGCCAATACGCACGCCGATGTCTGGCTGATTCTTGTATTTCAACTGGTGTAAGGCGCGTTGGATGGGGCTGCGGCGCTGGAAGGCGTACATCGCGGCGCCGGCTACCAGCGGCAGCTGCCCCCAAAAGCGCTCGGTAAAAGCGTTTTCGACTTCAGTATGCATGTTGGTGAGTTGGAGCTGCCGGCGGCATCCCAGGCAAAAACAATCCAATTCTGCCGGCAAATCGGCATTACAACCTACGCAAAGGTTGGGGTAAAGCAGGTGCAGCAATCCGGTGCATAATTCTTTAAGACTGGGGACTTCAAGCGTGAACATGACCAAGTTTTTGTCAAAAATAACGGCCTGGTTCTTGAATCGGCGATGCCCGGTTCTTATTTTTTTAAATATAAAATGATGCAAAACTAAGTTTAAAATTTTGATATTCAGGCACATACAGGTTTCTTGTGTAGGGCAATGATAGCATAGGCGCCCTAAATAGGTGCATTTGAATGGTTAGTTGTGCAAGTGCTCAGTTATGGTTTAAAATGACAGGAGTATCAGATCATCTGGTTGTTCGATCAGATCCATATGTCTGAAATGGCGGCTGGGAAGTAGACTCGCTTCCAATTAACACAGCCGAACCATGAAAAAAGTAAACTTGAATGACATTTCAGATCCTGTTCAGTTATCCTGGATACTGGACCAATCCGTTTTTTTGTTGTCCCGCTCAGTGGTCCAACTGCGCCAGTCTGAACTGGCTCGACTGTTGGGACTTCAAACGCCGGTACTGACCCGTATCCGGTTGTTGCATGCCAACCCGCAATACGGCCCTTTAGTCAACCGGCAACTTATTTTCCAGACCCTAAAGTTTGTATTGAACCAATTCCCGACGCTCGTTGTGCGGCAGAATGCAGAGGGAAAAATTCTGGTATACCTATATAAAAGGTATGCCGGGAAAAAACTCTGCCCTTTGCCTGCGGATGTGCCAATTGTTCCATTGATCAAACGGCATCCGCCCAAACCGGGCTCTACCCGCTGGTTTCTGGAGCAATTGAGCCGGGAGGAGGCGGAATCAGGGGCGCTTCAACCGGCTTGCTGGGCGAATCCATAAGGGCCAGCCAAAATATTTTGAAAATTTTCAGCCTCCCTCTTGCTGAAATAAGAAAAGGTAGTACCTTTGCGCCCGCTTCGGGGATAAGGGAAGAAAAGGGATAGAGTTGGAGCGTGGAGTGTGGTTTTGGGGAGAAAAAAAGATTGAGAAAAAGTTTGGTTAAGTGGAATAAAGGTTAGTAACTTTG
>JADLDL010000331.1 GCA_020846655.1 Saprospiraceae bacterium
CAAACTGCAAACTGCAAACTGCTACTGCCCCAAGGATCGTTTTTTTATTTTCGCTTTGACCGGTGCGTAGTTTCCCGGCTCCACTACTTTTAGCCATTCTGAAAGCAAAGCAGGCCAGGGCAGGCTGGCGTTCATGTCTTTTAGCAGCCAATCCACATACGTGAGGTTGAAGGGATACACACTGGCATTGTGGTACAGGGCATTTTGCCGGTATTGTTTTCGCCAGGCCAGGTATTCCCGGATCTGGGCTTCTTGTTCGCGGGTGCTGGGCAAGGCAATCCGGCCTTCCAGGTGTTCGCAGAGCCAGAGTGCGGCGATTTCGGATGTCAGGTTGCAAAAAAAGGAACTGTTGTAGCCCACAAAAGCAAGGGCGGGTACTCCCAGCGGCAGGATATTTCGGTAGAGCAGGTAATTGCCGTCGGCATCGACCAATTGGGCGCTGAGGGGGTCGGACAAAAAAGGCAGGGTCTGCCGAAAGCCGGTGCCAAAAATGACCGTGTCAAGCGGCAATTCCCCGGTGCCGGGCACATAGACGCCACCCGGTAGGAAGTCGCTAATTTCACCCTGGATGGCGGAAATTTGTCCGTCGATGACCTTTTGGTAAAAGCCGTCAGACTCCACGCTGAGTTCGCCAAACAACAAATCTGCAATAGAGGCAGCGGGCAGTAAGCGGGCGGCCTCCAGGTGTTGTTGGGCACTAAAGGTTTTTTGCAAAGTGGAAAAGGCGCGTCGGGGCAAGCGGAGAAAATGAATCAGGCGTTCGGCGGTATTCCGGTACCGGAGTTTGGTGAGCGCTTCGCCAAACCGGGTGAGGATAATATATTTGTAGTTGATGCCCCGAATCCGTTTCGGCACCTTCCATTTGGCCTGGCGATAAATAAGATAGGTCTGCTCGGTGTCGGCGGCGATTGCGGCGGCGATGTCGCAGGCCGACTTGCCAAACCCCACCACTGCCACGCGTTTGCCGACGTAGTGCTCCGGAGAATCAATAGCGCTGGAATGCAGCACCGTGCCGCCCTGGCTGACAAAATCGGCCATACCCGAAGTGTTGGGCATGGCCGGCTCGCAAAAGATGCCGTTGCAAACGACGAGGTAATCGCCCTGCACCTGGAAGGGAGTACCCGCAGCAACACCGCTGAGGGTCCAACTGTGGTGTTCGCCATCGGAAAATGGCGTGGCGCTGAGGATTGTGTGCCCGAGGCGGATGTGCGATTCGAGGCCAAAGCGGGCGGAGTAGGCATTGAGGTAGGCCAGCATTTGTTCGCCCGACGGGAATTCGGGATAATCGGCAGGCATGGGAAAATCGGAGAACGCGTAGGTGTCGCGGGTGTTTTGGGTGCTGAGGCCGGGGTAGCGCCGGCTGGGCGTCCAAACGCCGCCGATGTCCTGTTCTTTTTCAAAAACAGTGACCGCATGCCCATATTCAAGGAGGGTTTTGGCCGTGACTAAACCGCTTAGCCCGGCCCCGATAACGAGGACGTTTTGTTTCATAGCCAGATAGAATTAACAGTACCCGAAGAAAAATGTACTGGCTAAGCCGTTTGCGGAAAATCGGCTAAAACCTGTGGCAAAGCAGTGAGCAGCAACTTGATCCAACCCGTTGGGAAATGGGCCATGCCCCGGGCAAGCGCCGGCAACTGGAGCATCGAAAGCGGCGGGCAGCAGGCCCTTTTATTAGGAGGGGGGCCAGCCTTGCAAATTTTCAATTTTTGCCTATTTTTAACATTTCGAAGAAATAGGCACAACCCATTGCCTAAAATTGTATTTTGTTTAAAAAAAATTAGCCCATATGAACAGAACGTTAAACACAACTTGGATTTATCCGGCTCTAACGGCCCTTTTGAGCCTTGCCCTGGCGCCCAATTTGCTTTTTTCGCAGGCTTGCCAGGGATTGGGTAGCATCACGCTTAACGTTCTGCCTACACCTCAGCCGACCATTCCCCAGCCCCCGCAATTGTGTGCCGGCGCCGTTACCACCCTCACTGTAACCCAAACCTTTCCGTCCTACTCCTGGAGCACGGGCGACGGCACACAGTCCATCCAGGTGTCCGCGCCGACCACCTACACCGTCACCGTATCCAACGCCGGCGGCTGCACCGGCACAGCCTCGGTCACCGTATCGACAGCACCGGCTCCCACGCCCAGTATCACGCAACTTCCCTATGCCTGCAATGGTCAGGCTACCCTGAATGCCGGCGCTACAGGAACGAGCTATGCCTGGAGCAATGGCGGCGGCAGCGGCCCAACGGCCACCTATACCAGCAGCGGCACCTACACCGTCACCGTCACCAACGCTGCCGGCTGTACCGGCACGGATAATTTTACCGTTACCATCCCTACCCCACCCCAGGTGACCATCAGTGGGGTATTGAATTTTTGCACCGGCCTCAACACCACCCTGAACGCCACGCCGGGTTTTACCCAATATGCCTGGAGCGGCGGTGGCGGCAATTCCGCCAGCATAACCGTCAGCACGCCCAATACCTATACTGTGACGGTAACGGATAACTTTGGTTGTACAGACACCGAAACAGCCACCGTTACCAGCCTACCCTCCCCCACGCCGCTGGCCAGCAGCGGCTCCGCCTGCCCGGGCAATACCATTACCCTCAACGTCACCAACGGCCCCTTCCAATCGTATGCCTGGAGCAACAGCGGCAGCGGAAGCAGCACCACGGCGGGCGTCGGCAACTACACCGTCACGGTCACGGCAGCCAATGGCTGTACCGGCACCACAACAGCGGCTGTTAATCCCTTGCCCGTGCCCAACCCAGTGATTACCGCCTTGCCCTATGCCTGCAACGGACAACTTACGCTAAACGCCGGCGCTGGCTTCTCGTCGTACGCCTGGAGCACCAGCCAGGGCACCAGCAGCATCACAGTCAGCAACTCGTCGACCTATACCGTGACGGTAACCAATCCGCAAGGTTGCAGCGCGACAGATACCTTCACGGCCGATATTCCATCGCCACCGGCCGTGTCCATTTCGGGCGACATCAGTTTTTGCAGCGGCCAGTCCGCCAACCTGAATGCCAGTCCCGGCCTGGTAAACTACGCATGGAACAGCGGCCAAAACGGCCCAAACATCAGCGTGTCGACAGCCGGCACTTTTACCGTAACAGCCACCGACAATTTTGGCTGCACAGCCACCGACAACATCAGTGTCGCCCAATTTCCATCGCCGGCGCCTGTCATCACGGGCGCGGCCAGCATTTGTGCCGGCAACACCGCGACCCTGAGCACTACCCTCCCCTTTCCGAGTTACAGCTGGAGTACCAACCAAAGTGACCCGAGTATTACCGTCAGCACCGCCAACACCTATACTGTGACCGTTACGGCAGCCAACGGCTGCACCGGCACCGACACCCAGGTCCTGGCGGTACTGCCAGCCCCCAATCCGGTCATTTCTGAAGGCACGTATTTGTGCGACGAACAAATCACACTCAGCGTGCCGGGCGGCTTCAGCACCTACGCCTGGAGTATCAGCGGTAGTGGGCCGAGCATCACCGTTGCCACCGGCGGCGCCTATACCGTCACCGTCAGCAACGCACAGGGCTGCACCGGCACCGACACCTATGTGGCCAGTATTCCGGCGACGCCGTTTGTCAATATTACTGGGGCCAACACCATCTGCCCGGGCAGCAGCACGACGCTGAATGCGTCAGCCGGTTTTAATATGTACCAATGGTCGACGGCTTCGGGCAACCCGAGCATCTCGGTGTCTGCCGCCGGCAATTTTACCGTCACGGTGACGGACGATTTTGGATGTACGGCCACCGATGTGTTCAGTGTCAGCCTGTTGGCGGCGCCCAACCCCAACATCAGCGGGCCGGCGCAAATTTGCGCCACCAGCAACGCCACCTTTTCAGTGCCCGGTAGTTTTACTGCCTTCAGTTGGAGCACCGGCGTCAGTACGCCGACCATCACCGTGAACACCGCCAATACCTACACCGTCACGGTGACAGCCGCCAACGGCTGTACCGGTACGGATACCCAAACCCTGGTTGTTGCCAACAACCTTCAGCCACAAATCACAGAACTTCCCTACGCCTGCAATGGCCAGATCAGCCTCGATGCCGGTAACGGCTTCAGCAGCTATGCCTGGAGCGTTGGCCAAAACACGCAAAGCATCACGGTCACAGCGGATGACACCTACACGGTGACCGTAAGCGACGCCAGTGGCTGCACCGGCACCGCAATCGCCGCCACCAGCATCCCAACGCCGCCAGCGGTCAGTATTTCCGGCGCCAACAGTATTTGCGCCGGCGCCGCTACCTTGCTCAGTGCCAGTGCCGGCCTGAACGCATATGTGTGGAGCACCGGACAGGTCGGAAGCAGCATCAGCGTGGGTACCGCCAATACCTTCACCGTGACGGCGACCGATGCCTACGGCTGCACGGTGACAGATGATTTCCAACTCGGCATCAACCCGGCGCCGGTACCGGCGATCAGCGGCCCTTCCGTCATTTGTACCAACAACAGCGGTACGCTGGCGCTCAACGGTAGTTTTAGTGCCTACGCCTGGAATACCGGCGCCAATACCGCCAGCATTGTGGTCGATTCCACCGATACCTACGCCGTCACGGTCACGGACGCCAATGGCTGCACCGGCACCGCCAGCCAATTGGTCACCGAGGTTACCGGCCTTTCGCCCAGCATCAGCCAATTGCCCTATGCCTGTACCGGCACACAAACCCTGGATGCCGGCGCCGGATTCAACACCTACCTTTGGTCGGGCGGCCAAACCGGCGCCACCATCAGTGTAAACACTGCCGAAACATTCACTGTAACCGTGACGGATGCTTCCGGGTGTACCGGAACCGGTTCGTTTGCGGTGAGCATACCGCCTGCGCCGCAGGTATCCATTTCCGGGAACACCAGTTTTTGTCAAAACCTGAGCACCACCCTGTTGGCCAGCGCCGGATTTGCCTCCTACCTCTGGAGCAGCGGCGCCAACACCGACAGCCTTACCACCAATGTGGGCAATACGTTTACCGTAACCGTGACGGATGCCTTTGGCTGTACCGATACCGAAAGCATTGTGGTCGTGGCCAATGCCTTGCCGCAGCCGCAAATCAGCGGACCAACGGCCATTTGCGCCGGCAACAACGCCACGCTCACACCGGGGCCAGCCTTCGTGAACTACGCCTGGAGCACCGGCAGCGCCGGGGCCAGCATCACGGCGGATACCACCGGCGCCTACAGCGTCACGGTCACCGACGTGAACGGCTGCACCGGCACTGATGATGCCCTGCTCACGGTCAACAGCAACCCTGTACCCAGCGCGGCGGAAGCCCCGTACGCCTGCGACGCACAAATAACCCTCAATGCCAGCGCCGGCTTCAACGCCTATCAATGGGCCGGCCCCAATGGATTTTCCGCTGCAACATCGCAAGCGGTCGTGAGCAGTACGGGCACCTATGCCCTGACTGTGACCGACGCCAACGGCTGCACCGGCACTACCGCTCTGAGCACCACCGTGCCTGCGCTCACCCAAGTGACCCTGAGCGGTCCGACGCAGTTTTGCCCCGGCGGCAGCGCGGACCTGACGGCTTCGGCCGGTTTTGCCGGGTATGCCTGGAGCAATGGCCAAACCCTGCCCGGCATCACGGCCGACACGGCAGGCACCTACACCGTCAAAGCCACAGATGCCCTGGGCTGTACCTCCGTTGCGACGGCGGTCCTTAGCCTGTTTCCGCAGCCTGTGCCGGCGATTGCCGGGCCCCAAACCGTGTGTCCCGGCAACACCGCTACCCTGAGTGTGACCGGCAACTTCACTGCCTATGCCTGGAGCGATGGTTCCGGCGCCAGCAGCCTGACGAGCCAGCCGCCATTTTCTGCAACGGTGACTGTGACCGATGCCAACGGTTGCACCGGCACCGCCTCGGCGTCGGTCGTTGTTTCCACCCAATTGACACCCAGCATTGCGCAGCAACCCTACGCCTGCGACGGCCAGATCACGCTCGACGCGGGTCCGGGTTTCAACTATAGTTGGGCGGGGCCCAATGGGTTCAGCACGACGGGCCAACTGGCCGCAGCGCCGGCCTCGGGCACCTACACCGTCACCGTCAGCGATGGCGGTGGCTGCAGCGGTACGGCTACCGTGCAGATTACCTTGCCAACGCCCCCACAGGTTTTCCTGAGCGGCGACACCCAACTGTGTCCGGCTGAAAATTCTACCCTGAGCGCCGGCCCGGGTTTTGACGCGTATGCCTGGAGTACGGGCAGTACCTTGCCCAGCACCGATATCAACGGGGCCGGCACCTTCACCGTGACCGTCACCGATGCCCTGGGCTGCACCGCCACAGCAACGCTGACGGCACAGGCGCTTGCTGCCCCAACACCCGCCATTGACGGGCCAATTACCATTTGCGGCAGCAATCCGGTTGACCTGAGTGTGACGGGCGGTGTGTTTGCCAGCTTTGTCTGGTCCACTACCGCCACCAGCGCAGGCATTACGGTGGGCACGGCCGACACGTATACCGTCACGGTGACAGACGCCGATGGTTGCACCGGTACGGCGCAACTCGCCGTGCAGGCTGGCGGCTCACTGACGGCCAGCATCGTGCAACTGCCCTATGTTTGCGACAGCAAAATAAGCCTCGATGCGGGCGCCGGTTTTGCCGGGTATGCCTGGAGCAACGGAAGTATGTTGCCTACGGCAAATGTGACGCAATCGGGCACCTACACCGTCACCGTAACCGACGCCAACGGCTGTAGCGGAACAGCCACCCTATCCGTGACCGTACCACAAAACCCCGTGACCGCCATTACCGGCGTATTGTCGTTTTGTGCCGGAGGCAACACGCTGCTGAGTGCCGGCAACGGCTTTTCGAGCTATGCCTGGAGCAGCGGCAGCAATTTGCCAACGGCAACGGTGACGCAATCGGGCACCTACACCGTCACGGTAACCGATGCGATCGGTTGCAGCGGCACGGCTACCGCATCGGTTGTGGCGCAACCCAATCCGGTGGCGAGTATTGCCGGCGCCCTGGCGTTTTGCAAAGGCAATACCACCACACTGACGGCCAACAGCGGCTTTACCACCTATGCCTGGAGCAGCGGCAGCAATTTGCCAACGGCAACCCTCGGCGCGGCGGGCAGCTATACGGTGACCGTGACCGATGGCAATGGCTGCACCGCCACGGCATCGGCTACCTTGCAGGAAAACAGCCTCAACCCCGCCTTGCAAAGCAGCGAAGTGTTCTGCCAGGGCAGTTCGCTGACGATCATTGTGGTGGGCAATTACCCGACGTACCAGTGGTCTGATGGCTCCAGCCAATCGACGCTGACCGTGTCGCTGGTGGGCACCTACACCGTGACCGTGACGGATGCCAACGGCTGCACCGGCACGGCATCCTCGCAGGTACTGGCCGTGCCGCCGGCCTCGATCAGCATTGGCAGCGCCAATACCCTTTGTGGCAACAACAGCGCAACGCTGAGCACCACCGGGAGTACCGGCGACTTTGCCTGGTCGAATGGCGGCAGTGGCAGCCCCCTCGTCGTCACCCAAGCGGGCGTTTATACCGTGACCGTGACGGATGCCAACGGCTGCACCGCCACAGCCACTCAAACGGTGCAGGCCGGCACGCCGGTAGCCATTACCATCCAGCAGAGTACTTGCCGGCCCCAGGAAGCCGGCACCGAAACCCTGATCCTGACGGCTGCCAACGGCTGCGACAGCGTGGTGACCCTCGTCACCACCTACCAGCCTACCCTGCCGGGACTGGCGCTGGACCTGGCCCCTGTGGTAGAAGCGGCGTTGGGGCAGGAAATTACCCTGAACATAACGGGCAATTTTACCATAGACTCAGTGGAATTTGAATCGCCATTCACGCTTTCGTGCAGCAATTGCCTTTCCCCAAGTTGGACGGCCCAGGATGCCGGGTTTATCCAGGTAACGGCCTTTGATGC
The DNA here is from genome assembly GCA_020846655.1 of Saprospiraceae bacterium. GTDB lineage: Bacteria > Bacteroidota > Bacteroidia > Chitinophagales > Saprospiraceae > M3007. Next base: position 7,915 of record JADLDL010000331.1, read on the forward strand.
CGGCGGTTGCCAGGCTTCGGCAGCGGTGCAGGTGATTGTGCGGAAGAAGGTCAATATTTATGTGCCGAATGCCTTTTTGCCGGGCTCCGGCCAAAACGGCACGTTCACGGTGTACTCCGGCCCGGAGATCAGTGTGGTGCGCAATTTCAATGTATATGACCGCTGGGGCAATGCGTTGTTTAGCCGCAGCGACATGCCGACGAATGATCCTTCGGTGGGCTGGGACGGTTCGTTCCGCAACCAGCCAATGCAACCGGGTGTGTATGTGTATTATTTTGAAGTAACCCTGGCCGACGGGACCGTGGAGGTATTCAGCGGAGACGTGACCATTATGCAGTGAGGCTTTTCATTTCACATCATTTGAACCATCATTTTGTATAAAATGCAGGCAAAACAAGGTTTGTACGCGGCGTTGCTACTGTTGGCTGGTCCGGCTTGGGCTCAACAAGTCACTTTCACGGGTACCGGCAACCTGCCCATTCCCTCGGGTGCGCCCGGGCAAACGGTCGGGATCACCCAATCGCTTTGTGCCGTCAGCGGAGTGGGGATATTGGGCAGCTGTGTGACGATTGACAATGTAGAAATCGACCTGACGCACACCTGGGTGGGCGACATCGGTATTTTATTGATTGGCCCCGGCGGGCAGGTACTGGATCTTTCGACCGGCAACGGTGTTGCTGGCAATAACTACACCAACACCGTATTTACGGATCAGGCCGGTGATTTTATCACCGCTGGCGCTCCGCCGTATACGGGCAGTTTCCGGCCCGAAGGGCGGGCTACTACCCTGAACGCGCCGTACACCAATGCGCCGCCGCTGGGTACGCATACCTTTGCGAACACCTACAACGGGCTGAATGCCGATGGCAACTGGACCTTGTACATCAATGACTATGTACCTGGAGATATCGGCGAATTGATCAGTTGGTCGATCACGTTCAACGTGGGTGGTGTGCCGCCGGTGGCGGATGCCGGGCCGGATGTAAACGCTTGTCCGAACCAGTCGCAAACGCTCACGGCGAGCGGCGGCGGCACGTACCAGTGGAGCACAGGCGCCACCACGGCGAGTATTGCGGTACAACCTGCCAGCACGACCACCTATACCGTGACCGTGACTTCTCCGGGCTGTGGCACGGACACCGACGAAGTGGTGGTAGCGGTGCAGCCGGCGCCGGCCGTGGTGATGTCGGTAGGCGATCCGAACCTGTGTGCAGCGGATTGCCTGGATCTGACGGCTACGTTTACGGGTACGCCGCCGTTCACACTGAGTTATCAAACGACGACCAGCAACGGGATACAAGCGCTTTTTTCACAGGTATTTGGCAGTTCGACGGCTACGTTTCAGGTGTGCGCGCCGGCGGGGGCGGCGCCGGGAAGCCTGAGCGTGCAGGCGACGGCGGTGGCGGACGCCTGGTGTATTTGCCCGCAGTAAGGGATACATAAAACATAACCACACGTACGTCAACCCGCCGCATCCCGTACAAACCTCCTGTATACTGAATTGCTCCCGAAGTCTGTTCTTGCTCGTCTATCTGCTGGTGTTGCTCCTGGGCACGAACCTGCCATGCAAAAAAATAGTCCACCTATGGTGTTCCCGATTCGTATTGCCGGCCTCCTCCTGGTAGCGCAGGTCCTCGCAGTCCCTTATGTCGTGCGGGGCCAACAATGCACGTACAAAGTCAGCCATTTGTCGGGGACCCAGCAGGTGGGTTGTACCAATGTAAGCGTCAGTTCGGCGGGTTCGGCGGGCAGTATCGTACCGCTCTGCGGCAAGGATCCGTATTTGATTGGCTCTACCTCGCCCGGGAGTTACACATTCACATTTTCGCCGCCGGTATCGGGTGTACGGGTGAGTTTGTATGCCATCAACAATTTTGCGCCACCGTTCGACAGCCAGGAAGAAGTTGCCTTTACGGTCAATGGAACATTTTACCCTATTACCAGTCCGGGCGTAGCGGATGGTTGTTTGCCGGAGGCTGTAATTTCCCCGACGGGTACCATTCGGGGCTGTGTGGAATGCGCCAGTGCCTGGGATGATTTGGAAATAACGACCACGATCAGTTCCCTAAAAGTGGAGGACATTTACCTGAGCGGTGCGCCGTTTGGCGTGGTATTTTCGTTGAACCTGTGCTGTGTGGGTCCTGTCTGCCTGACGGATGCCGGACAGATCAACGCCGCGCCGCTGACCATTTGCGGCACCGGTACGGCCAGCGTGCCGGCGGCCACACCAACCGTTTTGGAGCCTGACGACCTGTTGCAATACATCCTTTTTTCGGACCCGAACGATACCCTGGGCTCGATTCTGGCGACCAGCGCCACGCCTGTGTTTGCGTTCAATCCGGCTACGATGCAAACGGGGCTCACGTACTATATTGCCGCTATTGCCGGCAATGGCATCGGGAGCAACGTAGACCTGACGGATGAATGCCTTGACATTTCCAATGGGATTCCGGTGAGCTGGCAGCCGATACCGGCGGTGAGTTTCAGTGTGGCCAACGCGGATGTATGTGCAGGCGCCTGCGCTACGGTAACGGCCATCTTCAGCGGTACGCCACCGTTTACCCTGAGCTATTCGGCGACCGGTGCGGGGAGTTCGACCTTGGTATTTTCAGCCAGCACCGGGAGTTTCCAGGTTTGCCCTGCGCTGGGAGGGCCTTTGGGTAGTTTGGCGATAAACGCCACCCAAGTGCAGGACGCCTGGTGTATATGTTCGCCATAATCAGCCGGGGGGAGGGTTGTTTTTTCAAGCCAAAGCAGCATTTTGCAGGCTGTTACCGTCTTGCTGAACAAGAAAAAAACGCTCCTGTTCCGATGCTCCCGATTCGTATTGCCGGCCTCCTCTTGTTGGCGCAGCTCTGCGCAGCCCCATTTGCCTTGCGGGGCCAATGCATGGACAAAGTCAGTCATACATCGGGCACGCAGCAGGTGGGTTGTACCAATGTGACCGTCACTTCGGCGGGTTCGGCGGGCAGTCTGTTGCCGATTTGCGGCAAGGATCCGTATTTTATCGGCAATATGTCGTCCGGGAGTTACACCTTCACGTTTTCGCCGGCGGTATCGGGCGTGCGGGTGAGTTTGTATGCTGTCAACAATCAGCCGGCGATCAACAACCTGGAGGAAGTTGCCTTTACCGTCAACGGGAGTTTTTACCCCATCACCAACCCTGGTGTGGCGGATGGTTGTTTGCCGGAGGCGGAAATTTCGCCGACGGGCAAGATCCGGGGCTGCACGGGGTGTATCAGTTCCTGGGACGATTTAGAGATCACGACGCCGATCAATGCCTTGAAAGTGGAGGACATACACGTGAGCGGCTCGCCGGCGGGGGTTTTGTTTTCGCTGTACCTGTGTTGTGCGGCGCCGTCTTGTCAGACCGATGCCGGGCAGATCAACGCCGCGCCGCTGACGCTATGTGGCACGGGCATGGCCACTGTGCCGGCGGCTACGCAAACCCTGTTGGAGCCCGGCGACCTGTTGCAGTACATCCTTTTTGCGGACCCGAACGATACCTTGGGCAGCATACTGGCCACCAGCAATACGCCGAGTTTTGGTTTTAACCCGGCGCTTTTGCAGCCCAACATCACGTACTACATCTGTGCGGTGGCCGGGAACAACCAAGCGGGCAACGTCAACCTGAGCGACCCCTGCCTGGATTTTTCAAACGCTATACCGGTGGTTTGGCGCCCCTACCCTACGGTAGCGTTGGCGGTAGGGAACCCGAACCTGTGCGCGGGGGCGTGCACTGAAATCACGGCGACCTTTACGGGTACTGCGCCGTTTACGCTGACCTATTTCCATTCAAGCACGGGCGCTACCACCCAGAGTTTTTCGGACAACATCGGGGTGTTTTCATTTTGTACGTCGCCAGGGGCTGCGCCGGGGCCCTTGGTGGTGCAGGCGGTGGCGTTGGAGGACGCCTGGTGCAGTTGTCCCTGAACGGGAGAGAAGAATTCGTTTGGAAATTGTTTTTTGATTTGTAACTTTGCGCCCGCTTTGAGCAAAAGCCGTGTAAGATGGTTTTTGTGAACAGGCCGGGCGGCGGGCAGCTGGAGTGCAGTTCATTTTTTACGGTCCATAGCTCAGTTGGTTAGAGCGCCACGTTGACATCGTGGAGGTCACAGGTTCGAATCCCGTTGGTCCGACAGTTTTTTAATCGGGATGTAGCTCAGTCCGGTAGAGTACACGTCTGGGGGGCGTGTGGTCGCAGGTTCGAATCCTGTCATCCCGACATTTGATTTTCAAGGAGTTGTGCGCAAGCGCGACTCCTTTTTTTGTGCGCAACTGGCTCTCCCGAGCAGTACAAAGCAGAAAAAGATCTCTACCTTTTATGCCCGCCCAAGTGTTTCTCGAACCTACAAGCGACTTGCACCCGTTAGTCTAAGAAGACCACTGCTCAAACAGAGCAAACTTTTCCACCGTTCTGCCTTGCCATGCCAAACAGATGAATACTATCTACTTGGCTAAGTACGCTCATAGGCTTATACCGTGATGCATCCATCCTACCGGTATCGCAAACCCACCTGCCCTACTTAGATTCTATTTTTTATAAGGTTGATTATCAATAGATTGAGCAATCAATCTGGTTTTCGTAGATCAATTACTGAAAATAAAACTCAAAAATATTTGCATCATTTGTCATTATCACCCTATATTTGTAATGAAATTACAGCGCAAAATATTTACAGTATAGGCTAAAGATAGTCGTAAAACCAGTACAGATGCAAAAAAAGTTAGGATATATAGCGTCCATCACCACGGGAGTTTATGAGAAGACTCATCCTTCAGGTGACACTCTTTACCTTCAGGGAAAACACTTTGATGCGCACGGCAGGTTTCGGGAGGATATGATAATAAACCCCGAGCTTCAGGCAGAAGAACGCCTGGAAAAGCACCTGCTCCAGGATGGCGATATTTTGCTGATTGCAAAAGGGGAAAACAACAGGGCGGGTATGTACCAAAAGGAGATCGGCCAGGCAGTGGCCTCTTCCACTTTTTTTGTGATCCGGTTGACGGAGAGCAGTGTGCTTCCGGAGTTTTTACGATGGTACTTCAACACCGGGTATATGCAGGAGACCTTTTCAGGGCTTTCGAGAGGAACTCAAATTTCTTCCCTTTCCAAAAAGACATTATCTGAAATTGAAGTCCCGGTACCCTCCCTAAAAAAACAACAGGAAATTCTTGAAATTCAGCAAGTCTGGGAAAAAGAAAAATCCCTGACAATGGACTTGCTGAATCTCAAAGACGCATGGTACCAAAAATTATTACTCAACCAGGCTAAATCAACATTGGTAAAATGAGCAAGACAACGAAAGAAGATGTTTTTAAAGTGGTATGGCGCGCCTGCGACACGTTCAGGGGTGTTATTGATCCCTCCCAGTACAAAGATTATGTGCTAACCATGTTGTTTATCAAGTACGTCAGCGATGTATGGAAAGACAAAATGGAGCAGTACCTTGAAAAATACAACCAGGACAAAGAACGGGCGGAATGGGCCATGCAGAAGGAGCGATTTGTGGTGCCACCGCATACACGTTTTGAATACCTCTACCAAAATCGCGGGGAGGTGAACATCGGAGAACTGGTCAACCAGGGATTGGAGGCATTGGAAGAAGCAAACCCCGGCAAACTCTCCGGCGAAGATGGATCGGGCGTTTTCCGAAATATTGACTTCAATTCCAGTAACCTCGGCGATACAAAAGATAAAAACACCCGCCTGAAAAACCTAATCATTGATTTCAGTAACGAAAAATTAGACTTGCGGCCTTCTGTACTCGAAGGCCACGATGTAATCGGCGATGCTTATGAATTCCTGATCGCCAACTTCGCTTCCGACGCCGGTAAAAAAGCTGGCGAATTTTTCACGCCGGGCCAAGTATCTACCCTGATCGCTAAACTGACAAAATCTCAATCCGGCGCTAGAATTTGTGACCCCACCTGTGGCTCCGGCTCCTTGCTCATCAAAGCGGGTAAAGAAGTGGGCTCGGACAACTTTTCCCTCTACGGCCAGGAAGCCAACGGAAGCACCTGGGCCCTGGCCGTAATGAACATGTTCCTGCATGGCATGGACAACGCTACCATTCGCTGGGGCGATACCATTCGAAACCCAAAACTCCGGGAAGGCGATGCTTTGATGAAGTTTGATACCGTGGTCGCCAATCCGCCTTTTAGTTTGGACAAATGGGGCAAAGTCGAAGATGACGCAGCCGCAAAAGGCACCGACTTTGACCCGGAATCCGATTCCTACAATCGATTTTGGAGAGGCGTGCCACCAAAGAGTAAGGGCGACTGGGCATTTATCTCGCACATGATTGAAACGGCTTATGAAGGCAAAGGGAAAGTCGGCGTGGTGGTGCCGCACGGTGTGCTGTTCAGGGGTAGTTCAGAAGGAAAAATCCGACAAAAAACCATGGAAGAAAACATCCTCGAAGCGGTGATCGGATTACCCGCCAATCTCTTTTTCGGCACGGGCATCCCGGCGGCCATTCTGATTTTCAACAAAGGCAAAGCAGCAAATAACAACGTGCTGTTTATCGATGCCAGCCAACAATACGAACAAGGGAAAAACCAGAATGTCCTGCGCGATGCCGACATCAACAAAATTGTAGAGACATACCGAAAGTTCAATGCCGGAAAATTAAAACCAGGCGTTGTGGAAGACAAATACGCCTACGTGGCCACCTTCGAGGACATTCAGGAAAACGATTTCAACCTGAATATCCCGCGGTATGTGGACACTTTTGAAGAAGAAGCCGAAGTGGATATCGCCGGGGTGCAGCGGGAGATTGAACGGTTGGAGGGGGAGTTGACCGGGGTGAAGGCCGAACTCAAAAAATACTTGGATGAACTGTTAAAGAACTGAACCATGAAAGAAAAACCTTCCACCCCACACCAAACGGTCTTTGAACAAATAAAAAGGCAGGATGAAAATGGCAATGATTTCTGGAGCGCCAGGGATATGGCCAAAGTCTTGGAATACTCTGAGTTCAGGCATTTTAAACCTGTGATTGAACGGGCGAAAGAGGCTTGCATCAACAGCGGCAATCAAGTCGCCGACCATTTCGAGGATATCCTCGATATGGTCTCCATCGGCTCCGGCGCTGAAAGGCAGATTGAGGATGTCAAACTCTCCCGCTATGCCTGCTACCTCATCGTGCAAAATGCTGACCCGGCAAAAGAAGTGGTGGCATTGGGGCAAACCTATTTTGCCATACAAACCCGCTTGCAGGAAATCCGGCAAATGGAAGCATACAACCAACTGGCCACGGAAAACGAAAAACGCCTGTTTCTGCGGAATGAGATGAAGAAGCACAATACCCAATTGGCCGATGCCGCAAAAGACGCCGGTGTAATAGAACCTTACGACTATGCCATATTCCAAAACCACGGCTACATGGGCCTGTACGGCGGCCTCGATGCCAAAGGGATTCACCGGCGCAAAGGCCTGAAAGCCAAGGAAAACATCCTCGACCACATGGGCAGCACCGAGCTGGCCGCCAACCTGTTCCGCGCCACCCAAACGGAAGAAAAACTGCGGCGCGAACAAATAAAAGGTAAGACCAAAGCCAACCAGGCACACTACGAGGTGGGTAAAAAAGTCCGGAAAACCATTGAAGAAATCGGCGGTACCATGCCGGAAAATCTGCCGGTGGCTGACAGTATCCGGAAATTGGGAAAACCGGGGGAAGAGAAACCAGTGAAATCTAAAAATAAGAAAAAGGATGGAAACTAAGAAAAAGGACAATGCTTTATATGGTGGAGAGATTCCTGAGGGGTGGGAAATCGGCCCAGTGGCAAGTGTAGTTAAAAAAATTATATCAGGGGTAAGCGTTAATGGAGAAGAGCGGGCAATCACCGAGAATGAATTTGGCGTATTAAAAGTAAGTTCAGTTTCGTATGATTTCTTTGATCCGAATGAATATAAAGTAATCAATCAGAAGGAGATCGTCAAGGCAAAGGTTAACCCAGAGGCTGGCACAGTTATAATGAGCAGAGCCAATACCCCAGAATTAGTCGGGGCAAATGTTCTAATTACCGAAAATTATCCAAATTTATTTTTATCTGATAAACTATGGCAAATCAAGGTCAAATCAGAAAAGTTTGACATAGTGTGGTTTAGTTATTTGCTAAAATTGGATGTGGTCAAAAAAACAATATCCGGCAACGCAACAGGATCAAGTAAAAGTATGCGTAACATCACCCAAGAGTCATTTCTGTTAACCCCTTGTATTCTCCCACCCCACCCCGAGCAACGCGCCATAGCCGCCTGCCTCTCCACTTGGGACTGCGCCATCCAGAAAACCACCCATCTCATCGCCCAAAAGGAACTGCACAAACAATGGCTGATGCAGCAATTGCTGACGGGGAAGAAGCGGTTGAAGGGGTTTGATGGTGCGTGGAAGGAAGTGAGGATGAAAGACAGTTTTCAATTCATTAAATCATACTCTATCCCAAGAGATGGTTTATCTAAAAGTGAAATAAAAGACCATATATACTGTATTCACTATGGTGACATACATGCTCAATACGAAACAGTTTTCCTTGATTTTGCAGCACAAGAAAAAATTCCAAAGATAATCGACAAGCATTTCTTGGTGCAAAAGAAAGACTACTTAAAAAATGGAGACATCGTAATGGCAGATGCATCGGAGGATCATACAGGCATAGGCGAAGCTGTAGAGATTATTAACCTTGAAAGGAAAATTGCCGTTGGCGGGCTTCATACTATTGTGTTAAGAGATTTTGTCAATGCAACTGTCCCTGGTTTTCGAGCCTACTTATTTGCAAGCGAAAAAGTTAGGAATGAATTACGTAAAAAAGCCACGGGCACCTCAGTTTATAGTGTGACCAAATCTACACTTGAGAACCTAGTTATCACTATACCTAACTTACCAGAGCAAACCGCCATTGCCCACATTCTCCAAACCGCCGATCAGGAACTGCAACTGCTAAAAGCCAAGGTGGAAAAGATAAAGGAGCAGAAGAAGGGGATGATGCAGGTGTTGTTGACGGGGAAAAAAAGATTAAAAATATAACATTATGGCTAAAAAGACATTTTTTTCACCAATTCCAAGTGAATATACCTCTGAGCAATGGGGAAAGTTTATCCCCTTAAATTCTTATGACGTAAAACAAGTAAACCAATTGCCAGAATTTATTCAGAAGGTTGGTGTAGTACAAAAATTCAACTCCGCATTGACCGTTTCATCTGGCAGCGCGGATAAAAATTTCTATGGTATTATCGGTTACAGGCCTGATAAAAGTAATACTGTGATCGATGAACATGCGTTTGTTTTTATTGAAGACAAGAAAACAGGTCAAATTGAAGGCGGTATAATTCACCATGCCGCTTATGAAGGAAGAACAACCAACCTCTCTCCTGAAATGACCCAAAACCTCAATCTATTCGGTGTAACTACCAAGATTAGCATATTGAGATTGCCTACCTCCTTCAGCGGAAGTTTGGATGATCTCAGAAAGGAGAACATAATGGATGGAGTTACAGCAAATTTCTATTCAGGGTCATTGAACACTCACCTTTAAGCACAAAAGTAAGCCCTATGCACATCATGTACGTCGACGAAAGCGGCGACCCCGGCATTCATCAATATGGTTCGCCATTTTATATCCTGTCTGGTTTAATCGTACCACAGGATGAGTGGTCCAAATATTTAGACCGACTGAAGACTTTTCGCAAGTCCGTAAAAGACAGCTTTGGCTTATTGCTTCGGGAAGAGATTCACGCCGCCGAACTCATTCGGATCAATAAAATCCAAGCATACCGGAAAATCAGGAAGGATGATCGAATCAAAATTCTTAAAGCCTATTCCCATCAAATCCCGGTAATATTCGATACTGCTAAAGTAATCAATATTTGTCTGAAAAAAGCAGAATATGCTTCCCCGGATGAAGTGCAGCAAACAGCATGGAATCGTTTGATTCAACGATTTGACACATTTTTAAAAAAGAGTGCCAAGGACAAGAGCATCGTCATTTCCGATGATACCGACGGACATAAAATAATGAAATTAATGCGGAAAATGCGGGTGTATAATCCGGTCCCCTCACATTTTGGCGCGCCCTATAATGCACCGACTGATAATATTTTGGAAGACCTGTTGCAAAGAAACTCCCAACATTCCTATTTCATACAAACAGTAGATGTAATTGCGCACATGCTCTACCGAAAAGAGCACCCAAAAGGCAGCCTAAAAAAGTATGGATTGGAAGGCTTATTTGATGCTTTTGAACCTGTGTTACTGAAAGAAGCCGCACGTGGGGATGGCTTGGGAATTGTCCGAAAATAAAATGCCCCGGTTAAAAAACCGGGGACTTGTTGCGGCTCGATAAGATCAGTGGATCAGACCAAGTCGACTTCTCTTTATAAAAATCCGGGAATACCGGAAACTTTAATTCATAAAATCTAAAACAACTACAAAACTAAGGAAGTTTTTGGTTTTGGCAATACTTTTTCAAAAAAAGCCCGTTGAATGACTACTCCATCTTTTCAAGAAGACCACATTTCCCAAATTCCCGCCCTCCTGTTCCTCCAGAACTTAGGCTACACCTACCTCACCCCGGAGGAAGCCTTGCAACTGCGCGGCGGGAAAACGTCTTCTGTGTTGCTGGAAGGAGTACTGGAAGTACAATTGCCCAAAATAAACAGCATCCGGTACAAAGGGCAGCAATACGCGTACACGGAAAGTAATATCTCGGCCGGCATTCAGGCACTGAAGGATGTGCCCTTGCAGGAAGGGCTCATCGCCGCCAACGAAACGATGTATAACCTGCTCACGATGGGTAAGGCGCTGGAGCAGACCATCGACGGAGATAAAAAAAGTTATACCCTTCATTATATCAACTGGGGCGCCTGGGACCAAAATGTGTTTCACGTCACGGAGGAATTCGCCGTGCTGCGGGCAGGCAGCCACGAGCATTACCGGCCCGACATCGTACTTTTTGTAAATGGTATTCCATTTGTGGTCATCGAGTGCAAGCGGCCCGACATGAAAGAGCCGCTGAGCCAGGCCATCTCCCAGCATATCCGCAACCAGCAGGAAGACGGGATTCGGCTGCTTTTTGCCTATTCGCAAATTCTGATGACGATAACCACCAATGCAGCGAAGTACGCTACCACGGCCACCAAGGAGAAATTCTGGTCGATGTGGGAAGAAAAGTTTGAAGAAAATGCGGCGGAACAACAATTTAAATCCGAACTCCATGCAGTGAAGAACCGCCCCTTAGACGACGAACAAAAACGGAAAGTATTTGAACAGCGCTTTGCATTCGTGCAAAAACATTTCGAAAAAGCCGCTGAATATGCCCGCACCGTGACGGAGCAAGACAAATACCTGTATTGTTTGTGCCGACCGGAGCGCTTGTTAGACCTCGTATTCAACTTCATTGTTTTTGACTCTGGGATCAAAAAGATAACCCGCTATCAGCAGTTTTTCGCCATCAAAAAAACGATACTGCGTATCCGGGTACTAGAGCAGGGCAAACGGCTGGGCGGCGTCATCTGGCATACGCAGGGCAGCGGCAAATCGCTGACCATGGTCATGCTGGCCCAGGCTATCGCGCTCGATAAATCCATACGCAATCCGAAGGTCGTTATCGTCACCGACCGGGTAGACCTGGATGACCAGATTTACAGCACCTTTAAAAAATGTCAGATTCCTGTTTTGCAAGCCGGCACGGGAAAACATTTGATCGAACTGATGAACAGTAAAAGCGATGCGGTGATCACGACCATCATCAACAAGTTCGATACCGCCGTCAACCAGGCCAAGGAGCCTTTCACCTCTCCGAACATATTTGTCCTGGTGGACGAGGGGCACCGCTCGCAGCACGGCATCTTCAACATTGCCATGGAAAAGACCTTCCCGAATGCCTGTTTTATTGCATTCACCGGAACCCCGCTTCGGAAAAAGGAAAAAAACACAGCCAAGAAGTTCGGCGGGCTGATTGATAAATATACCGTCGATCAGGCGGTGCACGATAAGGCTGTGGTGCCGCTGTTGTATGAAGGTAGGCATGCCATTCAGGAGGTGAACGAGCGGCCCATCGATGCGTATTTTACCAAAGTGTCGGAACCCTTGAGCGAATATCAGCGCGCAGATTTGAAGCGAAAATTCAGCCGGGCAGACCAACTCAATGTGGCGGAACAAAAGATCGAAAATATTGCCTGGGATATCAGCAAACACTACCGGGAAGCCAGCGCCGGAACAGACTGGAAAGGACAACTCGTTTGCCAAAGCAAGATTGCGGCCATCAAATACAAAAAGTACTTGGATGAAATCGGTCTGGTTACTTCAGAAATCCTCATTTCTCCTCCGGATATGCGGGAAGGAGAAGACAGTGCTTATGATGAAACGAATGATGAAGTGAAGCGCTTTTGGAAAAAGACGATGGATGAGTTCGGAGGGAGTTCCAAAAAATACGAAAAGCACCTGATTAACCGATTCAAACACCATGATGAACCTGAAATTATCATCGTGGTAGACAAATTGCTAACCGGCTTTGATGCGCCCGGAAACACCTTCCTGTACATCACCAGGAGTTTGAAAGAGCATACGCTCTTGCAAGCCATCGCCAGGGTAAACCGGGTACACCCGGGTAAAGATTATGGGTTTATCATAGATTATTACGGCGTATTGAAAGAACTGGATGAAGCGTTGCGAACCTATTCCAGTTTTCAGGATTTCGACGCCGAAGACCTGGAGTTTACCTTGGTAAACATCATCGAAGAGATTAAAAAACTCCCGCAAGCGCATTCTGAACTATGGGATATATTTAAAACCATTCCCAACAAATACGATGATCCGGCTTATGAGGAAGCCCTCCGGGATGACGCGATCAGGGCTGAGTTTTATGACAAACTGAGTGTGTTTGCCCGTTTGCTGAAGCTCGCCCTGTCGAGTATCGAGTGGAACACCAAAACGCCTCCGAAAGAAATTGACCGGTATAAATACGACCTGGGCTTCTTTACCAAACTTCGTTTGTCGGTCAGGCAACGATTTGCGGATGTGGTGGATTTTAAATCGTATGAAAACCAGATTCAGAAGTTGATAGACAAGCATGTGACCTCCCACGAAGTGAAGCCGATCACCGATTTGGTCAATATTTTCGATAAGGAAAAGTTTGAGCAGGAGGTGGAAAAAATAGTAGGGGATGCGGCCAGGGCCGATACCATCGCGCACCGGACGGCTAAACACATCAACGAGAAAATAGAGGAAGACCCAGCTTTCTACAAGAAATTCTCCGAGATGTTGAAGGATGCAATCCGGGCTTATGCCGAGCGGCGCATCTCTGAAGCCGAATACCTGAGGCTTGCCAAAGATGTGGAAGAATCCGTTTTAAACCGAACGGGCAGCGGCATACCTGAAAGTCTGAAAAACAGGGAGGTTGCGCACGCCTTTTACGGCATCACTTTCGAATCCATCAAAGCCAAACTCCAGGACGAGCAAATGGCGCGTACCATTGCCTCGGCTGCCGGAATCGGTATTGATGACCTGGTGCAATCAATTGTCCTGGACAATGGCAAGCCAAAGGTTGACTGGAAGAACAAATCCGATCTGATCGGGCAGTTGGAAATTGCCATCGGCGACTTCCTCATGGATCATATCCGGGATAAATACGATCTGAACCTTTCTTTTGGAGATATTGACGACATTGCAGGCAAGAGTATTGAAATCGCAAAATTGAGGTACAAATGAACACTCGGAACGAACATAAAATCCAGTTCAGGTCAAAAGAAATTGTTTTTGAACTGCTTTACCAGGAGCGAAAATCATTGGGCATTACAGTCCATCCCGATAGAACCGTGACGGTGCGAGCCCCTTTAGAATCTCCATTTGAGCGTGTGCTGGAATTAATTAGAAAAAGAGTCCCTTGGATTCTCAAGCAGCAGAGCTATTTTTTATCTTTCGAGCCTTTAACGCCTGCAAGGAAGTATATAAGCGGTGAAACGCATTTGTACCTGGGGCGGCAGTATCGTTTGAAAATATTCGACGCCGCGCTGAATAAAGTAAAATTGAAAGGTGGTTTTATGGAAGTGCATACACACAATAGGTCAAGAGCAAAAGAGTTAGTACTAGATTGGTATAAAAAACATGCTGAACTGAAGTTTCGGGAAATAGCCGATCCGTGGATTGTACGATTCAAAAAGTATGGCGTTGAACCATCGCAAATTCTAATTAAACAAATGGATATGCGATGGGGAAGCTGTACGCCGAAAGGAAAAATCATTCTGAACACCGAGTTGATCAAAGCGCCTAAAGGGTGTATCGAGTATGTAATCGTACATGAACTCTGCCACTTGGTTCACCACAACCACAGTGCAGCGTTTTTTGAATTGCAGACGAAGGAGATGGTGGATTGGGTGAAGTGGAAGGAAAGGTTGGAGAAGGTGTTGGCGTGAGTTTTATAGTTACTAGAATAATGTTCATTAAAATAAAGGAAGGCTATTTGCTTTCCTGGCGGGCTAACGGGTGTCTGTTTCATGTGTTTTAACGAGTACAGAGCTTTTACTAACTTCCACGATATATGGTGGATTTGACAGTTATGCCAATTTGGTTCACCGCATTCTGCAATAGCAGGAGCAACAGAACAATTGAGGCAATACTGTGATTGATGACTTTCATTAATGTGCTGAATTTATTTAGTATGTTACTGACAATGACAACAATTATCATGTTCCAAAAGCAGTGCCTTTGACTGACAATTAAAGGTGTTTTAACGCTAACATGAGGCTAATGGTATAACCATAAAGATAGCTGCGGTTGGCCCGCCTTTTTTCTTTTTTTATGAAGGATTGGTTGAAATTAAAGAAGTATACTCATTTTTCTGTCCAGTATGAACATGGGCAAATACCGTTTATACGTACGTATGTAAGTAATCCTCAAAAAATATTAAAACACCGTTTTCATCCTTTCATTCACTATACAATCCAAGCGAACAGATTTAGAAGAGAAAAAGATACGTCAGGGCAGAAATCTA
>JADLDL010000332.1 GCA_020846655.1 Saprospiraceae bacterium
ACTAAATGATGGTTTAGTTTGGCTCTACTTTGATAAAATTTGGCCAAGAAGACGAAAGAAATGCTTAAGTAACTGATAATCATATATTTGAAGTGAATCTCAAACCTTTATGGCGGACGGCAACCTTTTAACCTTCTAACCTCTCTAACCTTCTAACCTAAATTACCCAAAAATATCCCGCACTTTGTCAAAAAAACTGCGGTCTTCTTTGCCGGGGCTGGGTTTGAAATTGGGCATGTCGCGCAGTTTTTCGAGCAGGCGCCGTTCTTCGTCGGTCACTTTTTTGGGGGTCCAGACATTGACGTGGATCAGCTGGTCGCCACGGCTATAGCTCTGCAACGCTGGCAGGCCTTTTTCGCGCAGGCGGAAAATTTTGCCCGACTGGGTACCCGGCGGCACCTTGATCCGGGCTCGCCCGTCGAGGGTCGGCACTTCCAGTTGTGCGCCCAGGGCAGCATCGGCGATGTTGACGAAGAGTTCGTACATGATGTTGGTCCCTTCGCGGGTAAATTCCTCGTGCGGCACCTCTTCGATGGTGATAATCAGGTCGCCCGGCGGGCCACCTTTAGCGCCCGAGTTGCCTTTGCCGGACATCGACAACTGGATGCCCTCGTGTACGCCGGCTGGAATATCGACATCCAGGGTTTCTTCTCCGAACACCCGGCCGTCGCCTTTGCACACGTTGCAGGCTGCCCGGATGGTTTGGCCGCTGCCGCTACAAGAGGGGCAAGTGGTGGTGGTTTGCATGGCCCCAAACGGGGTTTGAGAGATGCGATTGACCATCCCCGAGCCGCGGCAGGTGCTACAGGTTTCCACAGCGCTGCTGTCGCGCGCGCCGCTGCCGTTGCAGGTCGTGCAGGCCACTTGTTTGCGGACTTTGATTTTTTTGTTGACACCTGTAGCGATTTCCTCCAGGGTCATTTTGACCTTGATGCGCAGGTTGGAACCCCGCTCGCCCCGGGGGCGGCCACCGCCCCGAAAACCGCCGCCGCGCCGGCCGCCGCCGAAGAATTCGGAAAAAATATCGTCGCTGTCGAAGCCAAAACGGCGCAGGATGTCGTCCATGGTCATCCCTTCGAAATGGTTGGCGCCGCCGCCCATGCCGTCGACGCCGGCATGCCCAGAGCGGTCGTAGCGGGCGCGTTTGTCGGCGTCGCTGAGTACCTCGTAGGCTTCGGCTGCTTCTTTAAATTTGTCTTCCGCGGCTTTATCGCCCTGGTTTTTGTCCGGGTGAAACTCGATAGCCTTTTTGCGGTAGGCTTTTTTTATGTCGTCGACGCTGGCATTTTTAGCGATGCCGAGCACCTCGTAATAATCTCTTTTTGCCATGGTACCTGCGTGCAAGTTGTGGGGTCAGATCATTTAAAAAAGGCGAACAAAAAGGCTTATCGGCCCACTACTACTTTGGCATAGCGAATAATGCGTTCGCCCAGTTGGTAGCCTTGTTCCAAAATATCAACAATTTTGCCTTTGAGTTCGTCCGAAGCAGCCGGAATTTCAGCCACTGCTTCCTGGGTATCCGGGTTAAAATCATCGCCCACCCGGGTTTCGAGCGCCACCAAGCCCCTGTTTTGGAGGGTATTGGCCAGTTTCTGATGAATCAGGACCATCCCTTCGCCCAGACCGTCATTTTTAGCGGCCCTGTCAAAATCGTCCAAAATGGGCAGCAAGGCTGTCACGATGTCACGGCCGGCAGTTTGTTGCAGGTCGAGACGCTCTTTGGCGCTGTGGCGTTTGAAGTTTTCAAAGTCAGACAAGAGGTAGAGGTACTTGTTGCGCATATCTTCCAACTGTTCCTGCGCGGCTTTGAGTTTGGCGGCGGTTTCGTCCTGCGAGCCGGTAGTATCCATCGTCTCTGGTTGTTCTGGCATGTTTTCCTGCGTTTCCGGCGTTGCCGGGTCTGCACTTTTTTGCTTCATATTCGGGCTGTTTTGCAGCAATTTTTTTCAAAAATCAGGGTGATACACCGGGCTTTTCTGCAATTATTATGCCTTGCCCCAATATGTGCCAATTTGTCAGCGGCTGGCCAGTGCAGCCGCCAGCATTTTTTCCAGTTGCTCGGGGGGCAAATTGACGCCCATGATGACGCCCTCCGGGTTGATCAAAAAGGTAGTCGGGATGGAGTGAATGTTGAACAAGCGGGCAACCGGACCGGTAAACTGCTCAAACTCGGCGGTATGGTATTTCCAGTTGATGCCATCGGCTGCAATGGCCCGCTGCCAGTTGCCCGGGTTGCGCTCGATCGCTACGCTGAAGATTTCAAAGCCCCGGGCTTGGTACTGCCGGTACAACTCGGCCAGGTAGGGGTTTTCAGCCCGGCAAGGGCCGCACCAGCTCCCCCAAAACTGCAACAACACGTATTTGCCCCGCAAATCGGCCAGTTTCGCCGGCGTGCCATCCAACAGGGTCGCTTCAAACGCAGGGGCTTTTTCGCCGGCGATGAACCGGGGCTGCCGGTATTGGTATACCAAAAATGCGGCTACAATGCCGACCACTACAATGACCAGCCGCCAGGGGTTGAATTTCATTTGAACCATTTGTTTTTAATTTACACCTGCAAATATCCGGTTTACTCGCCGTTATTTTGGCCCCTGAAACGAACTGTTCAAGGCCAAGGTCCAACTGTCTGAACGACGGCCACTACAGCATGCAGGAATGCATTTTTCACGCTTTTGTTCACACCACCCAACACCCGTTTTTAAAATCATACGCTGTGCTAACGATTGATCCAAGCCAAATCCCGACCAAAGACCTGCACCAGTATATTCTGGGCGCCGTGGCGCCTCGGCCCATCGCATTTGCCAGTACGATCAGCACCGACGGCATCCCCAACCTCGCGCCCTATAGTTTTTTCAATGCCTTCAGCAGCAACCCGCCGATTCTGATTTTTTCTTCCAACCGGCGCGTGGCCGACAACACCACAAAGGATACGTTGAAAAATGTGGAGGATACGGGCGAGGTGGTGATCAACGTGGTGTCGCACGCCATCGTCCGGCAGGCGGCGCTGTGCAGCATCGAGTATGGCCCGGAGGTGAACGAGTTTGTCAAAGCGGGCCTCACGCCTTTGCCGTCTGAAAAAATTCGGCCCTTCCGGGTGGCCGAAAGCCCGGTGCACATGGAATGCCAGGTGGAAAATATTTTGCCACTGGGCGATGGTGGTGGCGCCGGCAATCTCATCATCTGCCGCATCGTGCTGATGCACATCGACGAGCGGGTGCTGAGCGAAGGCGGCCGGATCGATCCGCACAAAATAGACCTGATGGGCCGGATGGGGCGTTTTTACTACGCCCGGGCCAGCGGCCCCGCCGTCATCGAAGTGGCGCAAAAAGTAACCGACCTGGGCATTGGTTTTGAAGCCTTGCCCGAAGGCCTGCGCAGCAGTTCGCTGCTCACGGGCAATGACCTGAGCCAGATGGCCGCCCTCACGGCCCTGCCCGCACCGGAAGCCCTGCGTCTGCTGGCCGAAGAAGAGGCGGTAAAAATGGCCCGCCGTGGCGAAAACGCCCGCGAAGCCTTGCACCAGATGGCACTGTTGGCACTGGCGCAAAACGATCCGGAGCGGGCGCTGGCCCTGGGCTTGCTGGGCGAGTAGCGCATAAAACGCCAAGTGCCCTCAGCGGGCTAGGTGGTTAAAAACTCAAAACCACTTAGCCTACTGAGGGCACTTGAATTTTTATGGAAAGGCGTTTAGAAAAAGTCCTTCAGGTTGGTGCCCACGCCAAAGTGAACGACACCGCCGGCCAGGTGATAGGATGCGTAGCCCACATCGATCCGGAAGCGGCGGACCTTGATGCCGATGCCGCCCGAAAAACCGGCCAGGCTGCGGTAATTGCGCACGCTCAGTTCTTTTTTACGCAAATGATTGTAACCCAGCCGTATCCGGAAGGATTCGTTGCGGCCCAACAGGAATTCGCCGTTGAAAATAAAGTGCCGGAAAAAATTATCCAGCCCGGGATTGCCGTCTGACGTTGATTGGTCGCTGCCAAACAGGAGCACATCGGCTTGTTGCAGGGCCGGATCGTCGTACCGGATTTTCCACTGGTTCAGGTGGTGCAGGATCACGCTCAGGCGGAAAGGCAGGTAGCGAAGGCGTTTGCTGAAGCCCAGTTGAATATCGGAGGGCAAGTCTTCGCGCAGGCCGTTGTAGCGGGCCAGCATGGCACCGTAATTGCGCAGCACGAGCGCCGCCGAAAACCGCCGCGCCGTATCGGCATACAAGATTCCGGCATCGGCTGCCAGGGCAGAGGCCTGGTAGACATCGAGGGTGGATACCCCGAACCGGAGGTTGAGGCCGAGCGACAGGCGGGGGGTGAGTTGGCGGGCGCCGCCGAGGGTAAAGGCCGTTTCTGCTGCTTTCACCTGCCCCTGGATATTTCCAAATTCATCCGTCTGCGGGATGTCGCCGTATTTCATGTACTGCAAACCACCGTGCACCGTAAAATTGATCTTCGGCAAATGGGTGGCAAAAGAGGCATAGCCGTGCTGAATATCGGCCAGGAAAAAATTGTGGTTGAAGGCCAGTTGGCCATCCATGGAGGCATTCAGGGCTGCCGGGTTGGTGGCTGCAAAGGCGACATCGTCGTCGCGCACGGTGATTTGGGCGCCGCCCAGGGCCGTGATCCGGGCGGAAGGCGGGAGGGTAAGGAACTGAAAAACATGGCGGCCGCCGGTTACCTGGGCGCCCAGTTGGAGCGGCAAAAGCCCCCCCAGCAAAACAACAAGGAAGAAAAGGGTGTGTCGAATTCCGTACATGAGCGTAAGCAGTTAATTGTCTTGGTCCGATGCAGTGCGTGTCCATTGGGTTTGACAGGCTCCTCTTTGGCACTTCAAAACGCGTTCGAGTTGCCCGAGGGTATCGTATAATTTTAATTCGCCGTCTTCATTGTCGCCGTCGAGGTAGTTTCCTTCGGCTTTGATCTTGCCGTTTTCATACCATTCGGTGAACGGGCCATTCTCTTCATTATCGGCTAAGGTAACTTTTTCCTTGATGGCGCCATTGGGGTACCAGGAGGTGCTAAGTCCCTGCAAGACGCCGTTGGCGAAGGTTTGCTGGAGTTGCAGCTGGCCGTCGTCGTAGTATTGCAGGAACGGGCCGTGGATAATCCCCCGGGCGTAGTGCTCCACCCGTTCGGTTTTGCCGTTGGGGTAAAAATATTTGCGCTCGCCTTCGAGGGAGTCGTTGAGGTAATGCGCTTCTTCCAGCAGGTATCCTTTTTCATGAAAACGCTGGTACAGGCCTTCTCTGGCAAAATCTTTTTTTCGGCGCTCAAACCGTTCAAGCCGGTTGAAGGCGTCGCGGTTTTCGACGGTTTCGATATTGGATTGGCAGGCGGCAAACAGCCAGCAGGCGCAGAGGAAGGCAAAATACTGCCATTTTTGAACGGAAAGCATGGAGCGGTAAGATTTGGTTTGTGATACAACTGTCAGGCTTCCAAAACGAAAAAAACGCCGTTGCGGTACGGATTGCCGCCACAAAAAAAGGGATGACACGGCGAGGTGTCATCCCTTTTCCCTGTTGCAGGGAAGAAACTTAGTTCACGATGATTTGCTCGGTGAACACTTTTTCATTTTGTTGTACGTGGATGATGATCGTGCCTTTGGCGTATTCCGAGAGGTCGAACTGCTGGTTGTAGTCGCCGTTGAAGGCATTGAGTTCTTCGCGGAACAGTTGGCGGCCCGATACGTCGAGCAGCGACACGATGGTGGGTACCGGATCGCTGTGAAACTCGACCGTCACCTGGCCTTGCGAGGGGTTGGGGTACGCCCGGAAACCGTCGAGGGAAAGGGACCGATTGACGGCCTGGATATTGGGCTGCGGCGTGGTTTCTACTTTGGAGGCGTCGCCTTCTGCACCCCGGCGGATGGTGATGACCCGGCGTTCGCGCAGGGGGTTCTGGTCTTTTTCCTCCCAGTTCCACAGGGTGAACTCGCGGACCTTGTCGGCGCCTTCGTGCAGCAGCACCTTGTTGGAATTGTCGCGGCAGGCTTTCAGCGTGGCCTCCACTTTGAGCGACTGGTTGTCGCGCAGGTATTCTACTGCTACTTTTTCGCCGGGTTTGTATTGGGCAATTTGATCCCACAATTCGTCGTGGCCGGTAACCCGTATGCCATTAACGCTGGTGATCACATCGCCGGTGCTCATGGTAGCCTCGCGGGCAGCCGATTCCTGGGTGAAGTCCGAAACGCGGGCGCCGCGCTGGTCGCCGTTGCCGAAGCCGGAGGTGTACACGCCCAGGCAGGCTTCTTTTTCGCGGATATTCACCTCAACGTTGTATTTTTTTGCATCCCACTGCATGTTGGGCATCGTGACGAGCGATTTTTTTTGCTCGCCCAGGGTCACCTCCGTGGTGTTGGTTTTGCCGTTGCGGAGGTAACTGACGCGTACTTTTTCGTTGGGTTTGGTGTACGACATAAAGTCAGTAATATCTTCCCAATCTTCAATTTTGGTATCATTCAGTTGCAGCAGCACATCGCCGTCTTGCAGGCCGGCTTTGGCGGCGCCAGAGTTTTCGGCGACATTGACGGGCACGCCGTCCTGGTTATCTTCCGAATCTTCATCTTCGTTGGTGACGCCCAACAGGCCGCGTTGACAGGCTTCCGGGTCGCATTTTACTTCGCTGCGTTTGGTCAGGGTGGCATCGGCCGTTGTCAGTTTGCCATTCCGGCTGTAGGTCACCGTCATTTTTTCGCCGGGTTTGGCATTGCGCAGGATTTCGGACAATTCATCCCACTCGTTGACGGCTTTGCCGTTGAGTTTCAGGATGACATCGTTGGTGCGGAGACCGGCTTTGTCGGCGGCGGCGCCGCGTACGACCTCTACGACCAGGCCTTCTTCATCACCGTCTTCGTCGCTATCCTGTTCCACGCCAAGGAAGGCGCGGTTGTCGTCGCAGGCTATCGCAACAGCCCCCGGGGCGTCGCTGTGCGACCAGTTGAAACTATGGTCTTTTTTGCGTTTGATGACCACGGCTTTGTCGTCGTCGGTGCCTTGCACCCGCACATCCAGTTGGACGTTGTCGCCCTGGTTGTCTTTGATGTACTGGTCGACATCAAAATTTTCGGCAGCCTGGCCTTTTTTAACAATGGTTTCGGTGGTTTCGGTGCCATCGGCATCGATGGTACGTTTGGTGATGACTACTTTTTTGTCCGATGAAGAGGTGGTGGATTGTTGCGCCAACAAGGAAGAACTGCACCAGGGCAAAAGTGCAAACGCGGCTGCGAGGATGGTACCGACTGTTTTCATAGCAAAAGATGTTTAGCTTCCCCTGCCCTTCAAAACAGGAAGGATCGGGTATTTTAGTTTAGGTGACGGATTTGTTTGGCGAAAGATACTACGAAAATATTCGTACTTAAAAACCGGATGGGAGAGAAAAGCAGAGATTAACACGAATTTAACCCTCGAACGCCAAAGACAAAACCAGCGGATCGAAGTTGCGCGGCTGCTGCAATCTGTCTAAAAATAATCGACCGGTACCAGATGTGTTTGGGTAAACAGTGCGTTTGAAAGACCCGTGTAACCCGATATGGCCAACTACCGCGCCGATATATAGCGGCACGGACCATGGTTTTTCCGGGCCTTCGGCCGCGCTGGAGTGAGCCAATGCCGGTATAGCCCGGCACGCATTTTTGCCTTTTGCCTCTTTTCAGATTCAAATTTTAACAAATTTTCCAAACCGGCATTCCGCGTATACTGCGCCCGGTGAATTTGCGTTATACCCTCATCCTGTCAGAAAGCCGCTAGCCCAAACATCAAAATTCCCCTTGAACCAGTAATCCGATCCATGGTCATTCAAAAACTACTACATCGAAATCGAACCGATTTTTATGGCAAATGCTAACTACAAAATCCTGCTCGTAGAGGACGATCAAAATTTCGGCGATGTCCTTCGTTCTTATTTGGAAATGCACGACTACGCCGTAACACTGGCTACCGACGGTGTGCTCGGCCTGGAAACCTTCCGGAAAGGTCAATTTGATTTGTGTATTCTGGACGTGATGATGCCGCGCAAAGACGGCTTTACGCTCGCCAAAGACATCCGCGAACGCGACCAGGAAGTGCCGATTATTTTCCTGACCGCCAAGACGATGAAAGACGACGTGCTGCAAGGTTTCAAAATCGGCGCCGACGACTATATCGCCAAACCCTTCAATTCGGAGGAACTCCTGTTGCGCATCCAGGCGGTGCTCAAACGCGTCAATAAACTAGCCGACCCGCGCGACGATCAGCGCGAGTTCAGCATCGGCAAATACCATTTCAACTACCCCCTGCGCATCCTGACCTACAACGATGCCAGCCCGGGCGAAGAAAACCAATGGAAACTCAGCCCGAAAGAAGCCGAACTCCTGCGCATGTTTTGCAAATACCTGAACGACGTGACCCCGCGTTCCGAAGCCCTCACCAAGATCTGGCACGAAGACAATTACTTCACCGCCCGTTCGATGGATGTGTTCGTCACCAAATTGCGCAAATACCTCGCGAAAGACGGGTCTATTGAAATTGTCAACATCCACGGCAACGGATTTCAGTTGCTCGTGAAAGATATGGTCTGAGTACCCGGGGCCAAGTGCAGGCCTGGTCCGCATACCCGCCCCAGCCTGAAACCCGTGCGCCGTCCCCCCGGCTGCACGGGTTTCTTTTTTTCTGTCCCAAGCCGTTGAAAACGCAAGCCCGGAGCCCGTAAATCAGAAATCCGGAATACCTTTGCCGTCCTGATCACCCACCCCACCTGGCGTATATGTTCCAACGGTTTTTTCAAAAATACACCGGTTTTTTGCGCAGCCTCAAGGCCGTTTATGTGCTCAATAACCTATTGAACATCAAACGCCTGCGCCACAACCGCGCGCTCTACCGCCGGTACGGGTTGCAAAAAAGCATCCTCAGCCCCGTCGGCAGCACCGACTTTCCACAGCACCACCCCGACATCCCCTGGCTCGACCGGCCCGATGCCGCCAGCCAACTGGAATCGCATCCCGATTTTCTGGCCCTGGAGCCCGGCTTGCAAACCAAAGCGCGACAGTTTTTGAGCGAGGGCTATTTCGTGCTGGAAAACTTTTATTCGCCGGCCGACACCGACGCGCTCAACAGCGAAATAGACCGCCTGCTGGATGCCGGCAAAGCTGGTTTTAACTACACCGGCCGGAAAGTTTTCAACCTGCAGGAACAAAGCCAAGTGGCAGACACCCACTTTTTTCGAAACCCCCGGCTCCTGCCCCTGCTTTCTTTCCTGCTGGGCAAACCCGTGATTCCGTTCCAGTCGCTCAGTTTTGTACAAGGCAGCGAACAACGCGCCCATTCCGACTCGATCCACATGACCACCGAACCCCCGGGCTACCTGATTGCCACCTGGACGGCCCTCGAAGACTGTACGCCCGACGGCGGCCCCTTGTTCTATTACCCCGGCAGCCACCGGCTCCCCTACGTTATGAGCGCCGACTACCCCTCAGGCAACACGCGCTACACCATTGGCGAGCACAGCAACCGCCACTACGAAGACAAAATCGAAGCCCTGTTGCAGGCCCATCCGGACTTGGAGAAAAAGCCCTTCCTGGCCCGACGGGGCGATGTGCTGGTGTGGCATGCCAACCTGGTACACGGCGGCAGCCCGATCACGCGGCCCGGCGCCACGCGGCGCAGTTTTGTGTGCCACTATTACGCCGAAGACGTCATTTGTTACCACGAAATGTCGCAACGCCCGGCGTTGCTCTGAAGCGCAGCAAGTGCCCAAATGGGCCGGGACGGCATAAATTCGGCTCCCTTCATACCATTTCAGTCCAATCTGTCGTTTTCCCCCCGAAAATCCATCCCGCCAATACAGTATAGGCAAATCCTGCCTACCTTTGCATGCCTTTTTTTCAACACAAAGTCTTTCATCTGAACTACAACTTTTTGCCAACGGCAAAGACTGATCGGAGACTAATGTTCCAAAAATCATGAATTACATTCGACTCTCCCTGCTCATCAGCAGCGTATTCCTGGTACAACAATCCACTTTGTTTGGTCAAATGAAGGGCTGGGAGCTCGGCGGCTGGGTGGGCATATCCAACTATTTCGGCGACTTGAACACCAACTACCGGCTCAACCAATTGCATGTGGCCGGCGGTATCGGTACCCGCTACAATTTCAACGACCGCCTGGCGTTCCGCCTGGGCGCCAACTACGGCCAGATCAGCGCCAGCGACGCCGATTCCAAAAATGTGTATGAACTGCGGCGCAACCTCTCGTTTCGCAGCAACATCGTGGATGCCACCATGCAGTTGGAATTCAATTTCATGCCCTACATGCACGGCCACCGCGATTATTACTACACGCCCTACGTGTTTCTCGGCCCCAGCATCTTTTTTTACAAGCCCCAGGCCGAACTGGACGGCACCTGGTACGACCTGCCTGAAATGGGCACCGAGGGCCAGTTTCGCGGCGAAGAGTACAACACCACCCAAGGCGCGCTGGCCTATGGCTTTGGCTTCAAGGTAGACCTTTCCTACCGCTGGAGCATATCGGTCGAACTGAGTGGCCGCAAAGTATTTACCGACTACCTGGACGACGTGAGCGGCGTGTATGCCGACTGGCGCGACATCCGCTCCCTGCGCGGCCAATTGGCCGCCGACCTCGCCGACCGCTCCGTAGAACCCAAGATCGGCGAACCCGGCCGCCAACGCGGCGATGGCAAAAACCGCGACATGTACGCGTTTCTGGGCGTCAGTATCCAATATTATTTTGGAGAAATCCGCTGCCCGGCTTTTCTGCGCTAAACACGCCTGCATACAAGGCTGATATACCCGCCAGCAAGGGCCGACAACCCTTTCTGGCGGGTATTTTTTGGGGTAGCCCGGCCGGCTTGGCCTCCGGCGCCTGTCTCTGTTTTTGTCGGCATCCGGCATGCTCCGGCGAGGGTATTTTCCTTCGGAAAAAAGAGGCCAGTGCCGGTCGGAAACTCGCAGAAAAGACCCTTTTTTTGCGCTCCTTTTTCTATAAATTATTTGCTTTTTTTCTTGAAAAAACGGGACATCTTTCGTAACTTACATACGAAATGAAGGGCCATAAGTCTATGTTTTTCAACACCTTATTCAGAAATATAATTTTTTTACACCCATAATTCACCCTTAATTTTTTATGATTATGACATCAAAAACTTACCTGGTTTCCCTGTTTTTTTTGTTGCTCGGCCTGCCCGTTTTCAGCCAGCAAGTGACCCTGCTCAAAGACCTGCGAACCGGCTCCAACGGCTCGGATCCGTTCAGCGTCAACAACCTGGTGGAGTTCAACGGCCACCTGTTTTTTGCTGCCAATGACGGCGTCAATGGCACCGAACTTTGGATGTCGGACGGCACGCCAGCCGGCACCAGCCTGTTGAAAGACATCCACCCGGGAGCGGGCAGTTCCGATTGCCAGAATTTTTACGTGGTAGGCAATGCCCTGCTGTTCACGGCCATCCACCCCGATCACGGCCTTGAGTTGTGGCGCACGGATGGCACGGCCGACGGCACAGTGCTGGTCAAGGATATTTTTGCCGGCGCAAAAGACGGCGTCTACGACGGCGGCAACTGGCCCTACGACTGCTTTTTCGTCCACAACAACGTGTTGTATTTCACCGGCCTGGAGGCCGACAACAACTACGAACTCTTCCGCTCTGACGGCACCGCCGCTGGCACCTTCCTGTTGAAAAATATTTCGACAGATTTCAGTTCCTTCAACACGGGCAGTTTCCCGGAATCGTACGCCCTGCTGGGCAACGAAATCCTGTTTGCCTGCCGCGAAGGCTTGTGGAAAACCAACGGCACCGCAGCCGGCACGGTGAAAATTACCGACACGCACCCGACCGATGTTTTCGGGCTCGACCCAAGCGACCTCGTCACCATGGATGGTTTTGTCTTGTTTTTTCACGATTATGAAGTTTGGCGCACCAACGGCACCGCTGCCGGCACCATGCAGGTGAAAGTGCTCGAATCGCCAGGCTCGCTCAATGAATTTTCCAGTCGCTTTACCCGTGTAGGCGGCCTGGCCTTTTTCCCGGCCAGCGATGGCACACACGGCGGCGAACTGTGGCGCACCGACGGCACGGCTGCCGGCACCGTCATGGTCAAAGACGCCAACCCCGGCAGCGAGGGCTACCCGCCGCAAAACCGGGTAGTGCTGAACGGCAAACTGTATTACAAGTTTGACGACGGCAGCAAGGGCATCGAGTTGTGGACCAGCGACGGTACCGAAGCCAATACCAATCTGGTGAAAGACATTTCTTCGGGCTCCAATTCAGCCTTTTACCTGCCCAGTTCTATTTTTTCTGATGGCAAAAACATTTACATGAAAGCCGGCAACGCCTTCAACCAGGAACCCTGGATCTCCGACGGCACGGCTGCCGGCACCAAAGAACTAGCCAATATCCACAACAACGATGAATCCTCGCCCGGCAACTTTGCGAGTTTCAACAACAAAATTTTCTTCTTTGCCACCGACGAAACCTACGGCCGGGAGATATACGTGTACGACCCGACACCGCTGGTGCCCGACAACGACAACGATGGCTACAACGCCACGGTCGATTGCAACGACAACGATGCAGCCATCAACCCCGGCGCCACCGAAATCCCGAACAACACCGTGGATGAAAACTGCGATGGCGTGGCCCTGGTGATCGACGTGGACCAGGATGGTTTCAACTCCAGTGTAGACTGCAACGACGCCGACGCCGCGATCAACCCCGGCGCCACTGAAATTCCGAACAACGCTGTCGATGAAAACTGCGACGGTATCGCGCTGGTCATAGATGTGGACCAGGACGGCTTCAACTCCAGTGTAGACTGCAACGACGCCGACGCCGCGATCAACCCCGGCGCCACCGAAATCCCGAACAATGCTGTCGATGAAAACTGCGACGGCATTGCCCTGGTGATCGACGTGGACCAGGACGGCTTCAATTCCAGCGTAGACTGCAACGACAACAACGCAGGGATCAACCCGAACGCCACCGAAATTCCGAACAACGGCATTGACGAGGATTGCGATGGCAGCGACCTGCTCATCGCCGTACACGAAGCCGGTGCAAAAAAAGTCGTATTGGCGCCCAATCCTGTGCGCAGCACCCTCAGCATCCGCAAACAGGGTGTCGGACAGCTCAGTTACCGGATATTTTCCAGCACCGGCGCGCTGCTCGTCAGCGGCACCGTGGCAGCCGATGAGGAAAGCGTCGACCTGAGCGCGCTGGTGCCGGGTATATACTGGCTGGAAGCCATTGACAAGGCGAGTGCCTGGACGATCCTGGAGAAGTTTGAAAAAGTACCGTAGTCCTCATCAGGCACTGATAGAATGTGCAACTCCCGCTCCGGGTTTTCCGGGGCGGGAGTTTTTTTTATCCCAAGCGAGTGGTTGGCAAAAGGCCAGCGCGCCCCAACCGGTGCAGCGAAGGGTGAACCCAAAAAAAATCCCGCCCCGGGAAGTCCGGGACGGGATTTGTATGTTCAGGTAAACGAACCTGGTTGAGTGCTGTTTAGGCTTTGACGGCGCCGCGGGCTTTCTCGATCACAGCCTTGGCTACGTTTTCCGGAGCGGCGGCATAGTGGGCGAATTCCATGGTCGACGATGCGCGGCCGGAGGTCAGGGTACGCAAGGATGTTACGTAACCGAACATTTCGGCGAGCGGCACTTCAGCCTGAATGGCGACAGCGCCACCGGCGCGGCCTTCCTGGCCTTTGGGCATACCGCGACGACGGTTCAAGTCGCCGATAACCGGGCCTACGTATTCTTCCGGCGTGATCACTTCCAATTTCATGATCGGCTCCATGAGTTGCGGCTTAGTGGAAGGCGCAGCGGCACGGAAGCCGTCTTTGGCACAAAGTTCGAAAGCGATCGGCTTGGAGTCGACAGCGTGCATGCCACCATCGATGACGCGTACTTTCATCGAGTCGATGTTGTAGCCGGCGAGGATACCGTTGTTCATCATCTGGTTGAAACCGTCGGCGATGGGTTTGGCGTAGTTTTTATCAATTGCGCCACCCACGATACCCCATTCGAACTGGAGTTTTTTCTTGCCGTTTTTGAAGTCGTCGCTGTCGAGGAATTCCTGGTCGGCGGGGCCGAGTGTGAATTCCATATCGGCGAACAGACCGGAACCACCCGTTTGTTTTTTCAGGCGTTCGCGGTGGTTGACGGTTTTGGTCAATGCCTCTTTGTAGTTTACTTGCGGCGCACCCTGGTTGCATTCCACTTTGAATTCGCGACGCAGGCGGTCAACGATGATTTCGAGGTGCAACTCACCCATACCGGAGATAACGGTCTGGTTGGTGTCTTCGTCGTAGCGTACGCGGAAGGTCGGGTCTTCTTCGGCCAGTTTGTTGAGGGCCATGCCGAGTTTGTCCAGGTCTTTCTGCGTTTTGGGTTCGATAGCCAAACCGATTACCGGCTCGGGGAACACCATGCTTTCGAGTACGATCGGCTTGTCGAGGTCGCACAGCGTATCGCCGGTTCGAATATCTTTAAAGCCTACAGCGGCGGCGATGTCGCCAGCTTCCACACCATCGACCGGGTGTTGCTTGTTGGCGTGCATCTGGTACAGGCGGCTGATCCGCTCTTTGTCACCGCTGCGGGTGTTGAGTACGTAGGAGCCGGCGTCGAGTTTGCCGGAGTACACGCGGATGAAGCACAGACGGCCCACGAAGGGGTCGGTTGCGATTTTGAAGGCCAGGGCGCTGAAGGGCTCCTCGATCGAGGGTTTGCGGCTGGTTTCTTCTTCCGTTTTCGGGTTGATGCCTTTTACGGCTTCGATGTCGACCGGCGAAGGCAGGAAGTAGCACACGGCGTCGAGGCAAGCCTGTACACCTTTGTTTTTATACGCCGAGCCACACATAACCGGCGTCATTTTCATGTCGCAAACGGCGGCGCGGATAGCGGCACGCATTTCGGGCACCGTGATGGAGTTCGGGTCGTCGAAAAATTTCTCCAGCAGGGAGTCATCGTAGGTAGCGATTTCCTCGATCAGTTTCTGGCGATATTCGTTGACCGTTTCGATCAGATCGGCCGGAATTGCGATTTCACTGAAGGTCATGCCCTGGTCGGCGTCGTTCCAGATGATAGCCTGGTTGGTAACCAGGTCGACAACGCCTTTGAAACCATCTTCAGCGCCGATGGGTACCTGAAGCGGCACGGCATTGGAGCCCAGTTTGGTTTGCATGTCTTTTACGACCATGAAGAAGTCGGCGCCGGTGCGGTCCATTTTATTGACGAACGCGATACGCGGCACTTTATAGTTGTCGGCCAGGCGCCAGTTGGTTTCAGACTGGGGCTCTACGCCGTCGACAGCGGAAAAGAGGAACACCAGACCGTCCAACACACGAAGCGAACGGTTTACCTCTACCGTAAAGTCGACGTGACCCGGGGTATCGATAATATTGAAGTCAAATTTTTGGTCGTCTACCGTCCAGGCGCATTTGGTAGCGGCGGAGGTGATGGTGATACCGCGCTCCTGCTCTTGCTCCATCCAGTCCATGGTAGCAGCGCCTTCGTGTACTTCGCCGATTTTATGTGTTACGCCGGTATAGTACAAGATACGCTCGGTGGTAGTTGTTTTGCCGGCGTCGATGTGGGCGGCAATACCAATGTTTCGGGTGAACCGGAGGTCCTTTGCCATTGCAATGAGTGATTGAGTGTGATTGAGTGATTGAGTGAAAATGAGTAAGGTCTGCGGGGCTGGGTTTCGGGGGCCGTCAAAAAGAAGTTCTGGTGTGTGCCGTGTATTGCCGGGGAAGCCGGATTTTGCAAAAATTCTATTTCAAAAAGAAAATATACTACTAGGATTGCAAAAATTTGGCAGAACGCGATATTGCTTTTCAGATGTTCGGAAAAATAAAATCACGTGGCTGTTTTTCCTGGTTCTTTAAACGGCAAAACCGTCGAAAAAGGCCGGCGGCAAGGAAAGACGCACGCCGGACTTTTTCAACGGTAGGGCTAGAGTTCGTTGTCCGTGCTTACGCTTTGTAGTGAGCGAAGGCCCGGTTGGACTCTGCCATTTTATGCGTGTCTTCGCGTTTTTTCACGGCATTACCTTCGCCTTTGCTGGCGGCGATAATTTCGGCTGCGAGTTTTTCCGCCATGCCTTTGCCGGCACGCGAACGCGAATAGCGGATCATCCATTTGATGCCGATGGAGATTTTCCGGTTGGCCGGCAATTCCGTCGGGATTTGGAAGGTAGCGCCACCGATCCGGCGGCTGCGCACTTCCACTTGAGGCATTACGTTGTTCAACGCTTTTTTCCAGACTTGCAACTCGTCCTCGCTGGTGCGATTTTTCACGATATCCATGGCATCGTAAAAAATAGTGAACGCAACGCTCTTCTTGCCTTCCCACATCATGTGGTTAACGAAACGAGTAACCATCGTATCGTTGTACCGCGCGTCAGGAGCCAATACTCGAGGTTTCGGTTTGTGTTTACGCATGTTCTAAATAAATGTGATCAATTGATGAATGTGGCCAATGTTTTTAATGTGGCCAAGGTGATGTAATGTGGTCAATGTGGCCAAGGTGATGTAATGTGGTCAATTCTATGCAATTGAATACTTTTTAACATTGGCCATATTGGTCGCATTGACCACATTGACCACATTAAAAAAATTGACCACATTAAACAACTATTTCTTCGGCCGTTTCGAGCCGTATTTGGAGCGGCTTTTCTTGCGGTTGTTCACACCGGCAGTATC
Source organism: Saprospiraceae bacterium (assembly GCA_020846655.1). Taxonomy (GTDB): domain Bacteria; phylum Bacteroidota; class Bacteroidia; order Chitinophagales; family Saprospiraceae; genus M3007. The sequence goes on from JADLDL010000332.1 coordinate 16,684, forward strand.
CAAGGCGCCCCGTACGATGGTGTAACGTACACCCGGAAGGTCTTTTACACGACCGCCCCGCACCAGTACAATGGAGTGTTCCTGAAGGTTGTGGCCTTCCCCCGGAATGTAAGCAATTACTTCGATGCCGTTCGTCATACGAACTTTGGCTACTTTGCGCAGGGCAGAGTTCGGCTTCTTCGGCGTCGTCGTGTAAACACGCGTGCACACACCGCGGCGTTGCGGGCAGGAGTTGAGCGCACGGCTCTTACTTGTATACTCCACTTTTTCGCGACTCTTGCGCACCAATTGATTAATGGTAGGCATACCTTGTTTTTACTAAAATTTTTATAACTCGTTCAAAATCAATTCAAAAAAGGCTAAACAAATGCTGCCTTCTTCAAAAGCGAACGCAAAGATACGCGCAGCAACCGGAATTTTCCAAACTGCGGCTGAAATTTTCTGGATTCCTCCGAATTTGAATTTTATTGAGTTGCTTTGTGACAAATCAGGCGCCCCATTTCAGTTCATTTCTTGATCTTCTACTCATGCAGGCAAAAATTACCGCCCTCGGCACCTATGTTCCCGAACGGATTATCGACAACCACTATTTCGAGAACATCGTCGAGACCAACGACGAATGGATCGTCAGCCGCACGGGTATCCGCACCCGGCACTTCGCTGCCGAATACGAATACACCAGCCACCTTTGCCTCGGCGCCGCCAAAAACCTGGTGGAAGAAAACAACGTAATGCTCGACGATGTCGACTTCGTGATCGTCGCTACCGTCACCCCCGACCAAACGATGCCCAGCGTGTCCACCCAGGTGCAGGACAAACTCGGCCTGCGCCACGCCGGCGCCATCGACATCTCGGCCGCCTGCGCGGGCTTTTCCTACGGCCTCATCCTGGCCCAGGGCCTCATCGCCGCCGGCACACACCGCAAAGTGCTGGTGTTCGGCGCCGAAACCCTCACCAAATTCACCAACTACGAAGACCGGAGCTCCTGCATCCTCTTTGGCGACGGCGCCGGGGCCATGCTCATCGAAGCCGCCCCCAAAGGCAACATCCTGGGCGCCATCACGGGCAGCAGCGGCGACGGCGGCAAGGAACTGTACATGTCCAACATGCGCAAGCAGATCAACGGGCAGGACATCATTACCGACAACAAGATTCACCAGAACGGCCGAGCCGTGTTCAAATGGGCCGTCAATACCATCACTGCCCAAATGCCCATCCTGGCCGAACGCAGCGGCCTGTCCCTCGCCGATTTCGACTGGTTTATCCCCCACAGCGCCAACCTGCGCATCATCGAGGCGCTTTGTACCCAAACGGGCTTTCCGCTCGAAAAAACACTCGAAAGCATCAGTATTTACGGCAATACTTCCTCGGCATCCATCCCCCTGGCTTTGCACCGCGGCATCCGCGAAGGCAAGGTCAAAAAAGGCGACAAGATCATGCTGATCGGTTTTGGCGGCGGCTTGGTATACGCTGGGATCGGGCTGGAATGGGCGGTGTAGGAGCGGGGTATTTTAGTGCCGCAGGAGCCGAAACCCGTATCTAAAGGAGCGAAAGTACGGAATCCTGATGAAGCGGAAAGCCGCCTGACAATAGGGTGGATAGTAGTTCCAGGAACCGCCGCGTACACACCGAAATTGTCCGCTACCAGGCCCGGAAGGATTCGTGGCGCCCGCGCTTTGGGCATAGTAGCCGGCATCGTACCAATCGTGGCACCATTCCCAGACGTTGCCCGCCATATCGTGCAGTCCCAAGGCATTGGGGGTATTCAGGCTGCCAACCGGCACGGTTTGCCCACGGAATTCGCCTACCCGTGAATACGGCTGCTTGTCTTCGAGCAGGGCGTAGAAATTCATTTGTACCGGATCAGCCAGGTCCTGGCCGTTGCCAAAGCGGACTTGCCCGGCAACCCAACCCCTACCCTCCCCAGAAGGGGCCGGGCCGATCAATTCTGGGTTTTTATACTTCGATATTGGATATTCGGTGTTCGATATTCGACATTTTTAAAAGGAAAAAACGTCGAGGAATGTCGAATATCGAACACCGAATATCCAATGTTGAAATGTTCCATAGAACTGACGAGCCACCTTTTTTATCGTAGTGGTTGGGATTGTTCGGGTCTATCCTGGTTCTGTCGATGGTGTACACGAGTTGGAGTTTGTCTTCCTTGCTGCGCCAGTTGCAGTATTCCACGGCATCGTACCAGTCTACGTTAATCACCGGCCGCTGGCCGCGGCCCCAACCTTCGTCGTCGGGTTTTTCCCTGCCGGTGGCGGTGCAATAGGCATCGTATTCCTCAAAGGTCACTTCGGTTTTGCCGAGGTAGAAACCGGACACCGCGACTTCGTGTACCGGTTTTCCGTCTCCGTTGTCTTCATTGTAGGTGTCGCCCATCTGAAACGTGCCGCCGGGTACAAAGGCGAAGCCGGACAGCGTGTCGGCCACAGGGAGTGGGTGTTGGGCCGTGGCGAGCACGGGGAGGAGGAGCAGGAGGAAACAGGCTTTTAGCATTTTTCGATTTTGGGTGTAATGTGTGTTTGGTGGCGTTTTGCGGCGGGAGTAACCCCACCCCCGGCCCCTCCCCCCAAATGGGGAGGGGGGCTTGTACACCCGTTTTACAATTTGGTTATTGAGAAGGCAAACTCCCCTCCCCATTTGGGGGGAGGGAGGCTTGTACACCCGTTTTACAATTTGGTTATTGAGAAGGTAAACTCCCCTCCCCATTTGGGGGGAGGGGCCGGGGGTGGGGTTACTCCCGCCGCAAAACGCCACCAAACATA
>JADLDL010000333.1 GCA_020846655.1 Saprospiraceae bacterium
GGCAGAAAAATTAGCTGTCGGCACGGTATTGATGGTAGCCGTTTTGGTGGCGGTGCCGCACTCGTTTTGTGCGATCAGGGTAACGGTATAAATCCCGGCTTCGTTGTACGTGTGCACGGGATCTTGCTCGTTGCTGATCTGGCTGTCGCCAAAATTCCAGGTATACTCCGTGGCGCCGGTGGAGGTGCTCACAAACGTGTACGTCAGGCCGTCGTAGGAATAGGTGAAATTGGCCGTTGGCAGGCCTTTTACCGTCACTTGTTTCGAAATGGATGCCGGTCCGCCGACGCCGCCCAGGGTCAGCGTTACGTTTTTGACACCCGGTGTTGCCCAACTGACGCTTGGGTTGGTGGCCGTGGAAGTAGGCGGTGTGCCGCCCGGAAATGACCAGGTACGGGTGGTGATCGTGCCCGTAGATTGATCTGTAAATTGCACCGGTTGGTTGATGCATGGCGGATCGGGGTTCCAGTCAAAATCGGCGATCAACGGCGAACTGGTGCCGCAGGGGCCCAGGCAACCGTTGTTGATCCTGACTTGCATATAGCTGTTGATCTTGGTGATCGACAGCGGGCTCCAGGTGGAGCTGCCGTTTACGAACGGACACATGATGTAGTTCGGCGGACAATCATTGGCGCCCAAATCGTGGTTGGCGCTGAAATTGTGGCCCAGTTCGTGGGTTACCGTCTGTCGGATCGTGTTGGCATTGGAGGTGAAATCCTGAATACAGTGGTAGCGGCTGCCGTTGCAAATGCCGCCTACCCAGGCAATCCCCACCGTGCCGCCGTCGAAATTGCGGTTGGTCCACAATTCGGCGTTGTCATAACTGGTTCCAAAATTGCCGCCGTTGCCCCAGGCAGTAAACGAATTCAGCAGCGCTTCGGCATCGGTCGAGGAGGTCCAGGGGTCCGTGCCGGTCACCACAAACTGCGTTACAATTACAAATTCCAGGTCGTGGTTGAAATTGCCCGTGTAGTCGCCTTGTACGTCGTTCAGCACACCGATGTTGTGGTTTTGCACCGCAGCCACCGAGCCGTATTTGTTGAACATGGATTTGTCGGAGGCAACGGCAATTTCCAATTCATAACAACCGGCATCGGGCACGGCTTGTGTTTTTTTGGTATCCAGGTCAAAATGATCCGCTTCTTCAGAAGCCAGTATGACACACTGGGCGTCCGGGTTCGGGATGACATCACTTTCCGCGTATAAAACAAACATATTCCGTTCGGCATCTGCCTGAAAATGGCGCAGGGGCTCCAGGCAGTACCGCCGGTTGCCCTCCCAAACGGAGCCTTGAATAAATTCCGAATCGATGGTCAGCCTGACCGGGCCGCCTTGTTTCGTTTCGCGGCCTTTAAATGCCGGTTGGTACGAACTGCGGAGCGTTTGCAGCCCCTGGTCGGACGAAATTTGCAAGGTGTAACCCGCCGCCAGGATATGACTGGGCTCCAGGCTTAAGGACCAATCGTGCGCCCCGAGTTGTACCTGCAAGGTGGCCGAATAGTTGCGCTCGAGCAGCACTTGTTTCATTTGGGCCGCATCGAGCTGGTATACTTCCCAATGAGTCAATACCTTTTCCAAAGCAGGCGCATGAACGTTGCTCTGGAGTTCTCCGGTAAAAATCTGTGCGTTTACCCCAAAAGGCAAAAGGGCCGTCACACACAAAAGCAGGGAACGGCACAACAGATGTAAGTAATTAAGCATAGTCAGGTTTGGTTTGAAACAAAATATTATCAATACGGAATGAAACAGCCGTGGGTTGCCTTAAAATTTGAAATAAATCGGCTTTTGAATCGCATACTAGCAGGATTATCACTCTGGGGAAATCCTAAACACTGTTTCTTTGCGGCAAAGAAAAGGGGAGCATCTTTCAGCGGGCGAAAGTAGAATATGAAAATTAAAATCTGTTTGCGAAGCTGCTCAAATTGATAATTTCGTCAAAAACCGGACGATTCTCAACCTTGGCGCCCATTTGCCTGTCTTACAGAAGCAAGCGGCTGCGAAGAAAAATGTTACCGCTTTCGCTCACATTGTTATCCAATTATTCGTTATCCGAAAAATTCTAACGTACTGTTCATGAGACAATTAAAAGTAATGTTTTTGCTGGCGGCCCTGCTGGGTGGCCCCATGCTTTCCCGAACCATCGCCCAGGAGTCTTTTTTGCTGGCCAGCGCCGACGAATACCCCACACTCCGTTCGATGGCCAGCGCCAACGATTACCTGGACTACAAAAAGAAGAAAAAGAAGAAGAAAAAGGACTCCGACTACGTGCTCAAAGACCACCTCTGGTATGGCGCGGGCCTCTCCCTGGGTTTTGCCGGCAGCAACGGCGCCAGCGTGTTCGGCCTCGGCGTTTCGCCGATGGTCGGATACAAAATTGTAGGCCCCCTGTCCATTGGCCCTCGCCTGGCCGTGGAATTTACATCTGAAAAATATGCCGGCTACAAAGCCTTTAACATGGTTGATCTGGAACTTAGCCTTTTTGCCCGGGTTCGCGTGTTCAAAGGCCTGTTTGTTCAAGGGGAATTGGGTACGGTCTCCGACCAATACCTCACCGGCAACAGCCAGGGCCAACCCGTCAAAACCCGCCAAACCCGCCCGGCGCAATACCTGGGCCTCGGCTACAATTTTGCCAACGGCGAAGGCGGTTTTGGTCAGGAAATTGCCGTCCTGTACGATTTTTATGTGGCCGACGATGTCTATACGACGCAAACGCCTTTCCAGTTCCGCGTCGCTTTCACCTACGGGTTCTAACCCGATCCGGGTGGCTGTACACGTTGAACCGCTCGCCCCGCAAAAAACCAACCAGGGTCATCCCGCTCTCCTGTGCCAGGCGGACCGAGAGGCTGGACGGCGCACCCACCGCGGCCAGCAAGGGTAGCCCGGCCATGGCGGCTTTTTGCACCAGTTCAAAACCCGCCCGGCCGCTCACCAACAACACATATTCCCGAAAGGGCAAGTGATAGGCGCTGCGCAACGCGGCGCCTATCACTTTATCCACCGCATTGTGCCGGCCCACATCCTCCCGCAGCAACAATAGTTGCCCTGCGGCATCAAATAACCCGGCCGCATGCAACCCGCCGGTCGCCTCGAAAGCAGCCTGGGCCCGGCGCAACGCTTCCGGCAAACCATACAACACCTGCGCATCCAACTCCGGCTGACCGGGCAAGGGGTAATAACAACTCAGGGTTTGCACCGCATCGAGCGAGGCCTTGCCGCATACCCCACAACTGGAACTCGTAAACAAATGCCGGCTCAAGCGTTCGGTATCCACCGCGATGCCGGGCTGCAACTCCACCAGCAGGGTATTATCATCCTGCCATTTCAAGGCCATCACCTGCCGAAAATCGGAGAGGATGCCTTCCGTAAACAAAAAACCGACCGCGAGGTCTTCGTCCTCCCCGGGCGTTCGCATGGTCACCGCCACCGAAAACCGCTGTCGCTCGTCCCCGGCGCCAAATCCTATCCTGATTTCCAGCGGCTCTTCCACCACCAACGCTTCGGTGTGGTTGTGCACGCCTTGCGGCGTGATGGTGCGGGCCTCGGCAAAGGATATGTTTTTGTTCATGGTTCATTTACTTTGTAATGCGGAGCAAGCCTCGCATCACCTGCGAATGCCCGGGCAGCGTGCAGACGAAGGTGTAATCGCCCGGGGGCGGTGCGATAAAGTAAATCGCATCGCTTGCACCGGGCGGCGTCAGCCGGGTATGGAACAAAATGTCGGCCGATTTGGGCACATAATTCATTTCCTGGCCTTTCAAACCCAGGTTGGCAGCGGCCGCGCCCACGGCGTCGGCCGTGCCGGGCTTCACAATCACCAGGTTGTGCGGCATGTCGTCGTTGTTGCTAAAGGTCCATTTTACCCGGCTGCCGGCTTTCAGGCTGACGAAAGTCCGGTTGTATTTCAGCCCGGGCTGCGTCCCGATGGTAACGGTTTGATCCACCGTTGTCCAATCCGTCGGTTTGCGGGTGGTCCGTTTGCCCAGGGCGCTTGCCGCTGGTTTGGGTGTTTTACTTTTGGGTTGGTCGGGCGTGTCTGTCGCCATGTTGGTCATGTGGTGCCCTTGGTGCATATTCATGGGGGCTTTCCGGCGTGGCACATCCAGTTTGTCGCCATCCGGGATGCGGTTCAGCGTGTAGTAAGCATTGTTGTGCAGCAGCGGCAAGCCATCGCGGTAGGAGCGCAGGCCCTCGATTTTGATCTCATGGATGTAGTTTTCGCGCAGGCTATCGGCCACGAGTCGCACGCTGAGTCCATCGGCCGATACAATCGCCGCCTGCACGAGATGCGTTCGTTCGTTCACCACCGGACTGCCGTACACCGGGTGGTATTTGTAAATAAAACCGGTGATCTGGTAATTGTCGGGGTTGCCGGCACTGGCTTTGTCGACCGGCTGTGTAAATGTAATATCAAACCCATCGGGCATAGCGTGTACCTGCTGCATTTCAAACGGCATCTTCCCGGTCCAAACCAGCCGCTGCAACCCCCAGGGTTCTTTGCCCGTCGAGCCCCAGCCCCGGTTGGTTTGCCCTACAAACATGGAGCCGTCGTTGCCCCAGCACATCCGCAACACGCCCGATTGGAACCCTTCCCGGAACGGGAACGCGGCGCCTTGCCACACACCTTTCACTTTTTCCAAAAAGACCCGGTCGATTTTGCTTTGGCCCTGGTCGCCTACAAACAACTGGCCGGCAAACGGCCCGAAACTGCCCTTGGTCGTGTCTACGATGATTTCAGAGGTCGAAATACCGAGGATGCTGTGCGGCAGCCAAACGGCCGGCGTTTTTACGCCCGGCACCTCCTGCGCAATGGCAAACAGCGGCAGCGGTTTTTCGTCGGGGATATTTTCCGGCTTAACGGCTTTGCCGGGTGCGCTGAAGCGCGGACTGGCGCGGTAATAAATATCGTTGAGCCGCACCTGTACCGGCGATTCGGGCCGGTCGGCCCAGCGCAGACCGGCCGGATGACCCGTAAAGTCGCCTTTGGAAACCTGCACGACCCCGCCGCTGCCCATCCAGTCGCCCTGGTTGTCGGCGTAAAAAAACTCGCCGCCCACCATGCCGATCCCGCAAGGCGAGCGCATGCCGGTGGCCCAGGGTTCCATGCGGCCGTCGGGCCAGATGTGCAGGGTCCAGCCCCGCCAGGGTACCCGGCTTTCGCCCCGCCACCATTCCTGGTCGCCGAATGCGACGTTGCCGGTCACAAACATGCTGCCGTCGGGCGCCACCTTGGGGCCAAAACTGTACTCGTGGTAGTGCCCGCTGAGCGGAATGCTGTACACCGCTTCGTAGGCATCGGCGCGTCCGTCGCCGTTGTTGTCTTTTAGGCGCGTGAGTTCACCGCGCTGGGCGCTGTACAAGGCTCCATCCACATAGGCCAGGCCCAGGGCTTCGTGCAAGCCATGGGCAAAGCGGGAAAAACGGGGTGGGGTATTGCCGGCCATGTTTGGGTTGGCGATCAGCCAGACTTCGCCACGTCGGGTAGCGGCAGCCAGGTTGCCGGTAGGCAGAGCCGTCAGGCCGCCGACTTCCAGTTCGATGCCCTCTGGCACCGGCAGGGTGACGATTTTGTAAAAATCATTTTCCACGGCCGGCGCCTGGGCTAAGGCTGCCGTGTGCAACCCGATCATCCCAAGCAGGTATAGTTTGCGAAGCATATTTTTTAAATTTAGTCTTGTATTTCAGGCGCTTGTGTGCAGTTTACCAAATGATTTGATATTGAACAACTCCCTTGGCCGGCAGCCGCAGTTCCGATCCGGTTTCTGTTTTATACAATTCTACGGACTGGCCGGCCGGCACCTGGATGTAATATTCATGGAAATTGATGGCCCAAATGTTCGCGCCCACCGGTTCAATGATATTTGCCTTGGCCAGACAAACGTGTAAACCGGCCACTACCGGCTCCTCAAAACGTATTTCCCGGGCCAGTTTTTTGCCGTTTTCCAGCGGGCTCAAGCGGTCGCTTACCGTTTGCCCATAGGCCTGGTAGCGATACGTCGGGTTGCCGGAGTCGTCGAGTTGGTACCCGAGCAAACGGTACTCGATAGCCAAGCCGGCTGCTTCGGGTGCCAAAGGTGCGGCACTGTTCAGCAAGACCACGCCTCCCAGGGGTTCGGCGTGTCCGTCGCCGCGCTCGTGCCACATGGGCGTAGCGTCCAGAAAACCGCCGCGCCAAACTTGCACCAGGGCGCCATTGTCGAGGTCATACGTGTAGTTGAGCGCCTCAGGGTAGCCTACAGAGATGGCGTGTGTGAGCCGTCGTTTTTGACCGTTTTCGCCAGTTATATCTATAAAACTGCGCAACAGTTCGGGCTCGCGGCCTACTTCAATCAGGATCGGCGCGGTGGGCTTGGAGAGGGTGTACGAACTGGGCAGGTGCAGTGGGCTGGGCCGGATGTGCGGGCCTTCGACAAAAAGCCCCAACGCGGGTTCCAGCCATTCCGCAGCCTTGCAATAGGTCACTTCAATCGGGATGTTTCCGGCGGGCAACGACACCGATGCCGTCCGCGTCCACCAACCCTGGCCAATCAGGGTGTCGCCATTGATCTGGAGCATACTGTTGGCGTTGGACTGGAGGGAAAAAACATAGTTGCCGCTGTCAGGCACCACCAACAGGCCCTTGAATTGCAGGGCAAAATCATTGTCGCCTTTGGCGTATTCCCAAGTTAGTGCTTCAGCCGGGCCGGCGGCGTCGGCTTTCAGTTTGCTGAAATCCGGCAGGTATTCGTGCTCGCCGGAAAAGTACCGGTATTGCAGATCGCGCAATTGCGCCGGCGCACCGCCATACGTGCGGGACCGGAGATCGGAAAAGGCCACCGCACCGTGGTCACCTTGCAGCACGATGGGGCCGGTGGGGGCTTCGCCTGGCAACGCAGCGCCACGGGTGGGGCCGCTGAGTTCTACATTTTCCTGGATGGTGACGCCGTTCAACTGTACCCGGATGAGCCGGGCATTGGATGTTTTTTTACCGGCCGCATCAAAACGGGGCGCCTGAAATTCAATGCGCAGGTGTTGCCGAAGGCCGGGCGCCCGGGCGGCATTGGACAGCGGTGCGATACCCTGGAAACCTTTTTGCCCTTCGGGCTTGTTGTTATCCCAGCGCTCGTACACGCCGCCGATATCCCCAAACGAAGCGTGGGGCTTGCCCCAACTGTCGAGCAGTTGAATCTCATACCGGCCTTGCAAGTAAATACCTGAATTGGAGTGCCGGGCCATGTACACGTCGCATTCCAGGTCGAGGTCGCCGTGTTCAAAACCAAAAACGAGGTTGTCGTGGTGTTCCGGACTGGGCAGGTTGACCAGAAAACCCATTCCTGACTGTACCACAGGTCTTTCGTCGGTTTCAAAAGGGAATTGAACGCCGCCGGCTTGTTGCCAATTGGCCGGGACGTTCGTAAAAATGTCGCTGAGTTTGGCGGAGTTTAACACCCGCTGCATGGGAAAGGAGTGTTCCTGTGCCGGGAGCAAAACTGGGAGCAACAAGAGGCAAAGCCAGAGGAAGATTCGCATCGTTCTACATCATATTTTATGCCTGCAAGGTAGCACGGGCCTAGCATATACCACAGTTCGTTATACCTTTGCGCGCTCAAATTTTATGCACATGACCATTCTCGAAACCCTCCAAAACGCTGTTGCTCAGGCCGTAGAACAATTATACGGCGAACGCGTAGAGGCTTCCTCCGTTCAGGTAAACGCTACGCCGGCCGATTTTACTGGCGACTATACAGTTGTCATTTTCCCATACGTCCGCCTGGCCCGCAAAGCGCCGGATGTTGCCGGCGCCGAAATCGGCGCTTTTTTGGAAAAAAACATACCCGGAATTCAGGCCTTCAACGTCATCAAAGGTTTTCTGAATCTGGAACTGAGTAGCGCCTACTGGCAGGCGTTCCTGCAATCGGTGCTGACGGATGGCCAGTACGGCCGCCAACCGCGCAACGGCCACAAGGTGATGGTGGAATATTCTTCGCCCAACACCAACAAGCCACTGCACCTGGGCCACGTGCGCAACTGCCTCCTGGGCTGGTCCAGCAGCCAGATCCTGGATGCTGCCGGCTATGATGTGGTGCGGGCGCAAATCGTCAACGACCGGGGGGTGGCCATTTGCAAAAGCATGCTGGCCTGGCAAAAGTTTGGCAACGGCCAAACCCCCGAGTCCTCGGGCATCAAAGGCGATCACCTGGTGGGCGATTATTATGTGCTGTTTGAAAACAAATCCAGGACGGAATACGAAGTCTGGCAACAGAGCACCGAAGGCCAAGCCCTTTTTGCCGAGAAACACAAACCTGAGCAATCCGAAAAGGATTTTTTTAAGGATTATAAAAACAAATGGTTCAACGACTATTCCGCTCTTGGCGCCGAGGTGCGCGATATGTTGTTGAAATGGGAAGCCGGCGACGCCGATACCCTGGCCCTTTGGCGCCAGATGAACGGCTGGGTGTACGAGGGTTTTGAAAAGACCTACGCCAGTTTGGGCGTGGCGTTCGACAAATTGTACTACGAAAGCGACACCTACCTGCTGGGCAAGGATATTGTGGACGATGGCCTGGCCAAAGGCGTTTTTTTCCGGAAAGACGACGGCTCCGTGTGGGTGGACCTCAGCGATGTCGGCTACGATCAAAAGGTCGTGTTGCGCGCCGACGGCACCTCAGTGTACATCACGCAGGACCTTGGGACGGCCCGGATGCGCTACCATGATTTTCATTGCGACCGGATGGTGTATGTGGTAGCCGACGAGCAAAACTACCACTTTGCTGTGCTGTTTGAGGTGCTCAAGCGACTCGGCGAGCCGTATGCCGCCGGCTTGCACCACCTCTCGTACGGCCTGGTGGAACTGCCCACCGGCCGGATGAAAACCCGGGAAGGTACCGTGGTGGATGCCGACGATCTGGTGACCGAAGTAACGGCACTGGCCCGCGAACAAATGGTTCAGGTATCGGACCTCCAACCCGAAGAACTGGAAGAAGCGAGCCGGAAAATAGGCTTGGGCGCGCTCAAGTTTTTTATGATCAAGGTGAATCCCAAGCGGAAAATGATCTTCAATCCGGAAGAGTCAGTGGACCTGCAAGGCCAAACAGGGCCGTATATTCAGTATTCCTGCGTGCGGATCAACAGTGTGTTGCAGCGGGCTGAAAAAGAAGCCGTGGACCTGAGCCCGGCCACTGAATACCTCGATTATCAACCCGCAGAAAAGGAACTGCTGAAAGCCTTGCATGCCTACCCGGGTGTGTTGCTGACCGCTGCGGCAGAATTCGACCCTTCGCACCTGGCCAATTTCTGCTACGAACTGGCTAAAAACTACCACCGGTTCTGGCACGATGTGACCATATTCAACGCCGCCGCACCGGCCGACAAAGCCTTTCGCCTGCAACTCAGCCGGGCCGTCGGGCAGGTGCTGCAATCGGGCATGGGTTTGCTGGGGATCGAGATACCGGCGCGCATGTAGGCCTGTGTTTAAAAGTTGTTTGATGTGCAACGGTGTCGCTGTATATTGGCCCCGCCTTTAACATCTAAAATCAACTTATGCTCTCGGACATCGAAATCGCCCAACAAGCGACGCCCCAACGAATTGTACCTCTTGCCGCCGAAAAACTCGGCATCCCGGATGACGCCCTCGAACCCTACGGCCATTTCAAAGCCAAAGTGTCGCTCTCGTACCTGAATCAATTGCCCGAACGCGCCGGCAGCAAATTGATTTTGGTGACGGCCGTCAGCCCCACGCCCGCCGGCGAAGGGAAAACCACCACCACCGTAGGCCTGGGCGATGCGCTCAGCCGGATCGGTAAAAAAACCATGATCTGCCTGCGCGAACCCAGCCTGGGGCCGGTGTTTGGCATGAAAGGTGGCGCAGCAGGCGGTGGGTTCGCTCAGGTGATCCCGATGGAAGACATCAACCTGCACTTCACCGGCGATTTTAACGCGATCGCCTTGGCCAACAACCTGCTGGCGGCTCTCGTCGACAACCATATTCACCAAGGTAATGCGCTCGGAATTGATGTGCGCCGGGTTACCTGGAAACGCGTGATGGACATGAACGACCGCGCCCTCCGCGAGGTAAGTGTAAGCCTGGGCGGTATTTCCAACGGCTACCCCCGGGAGGATGGATTCGACATCGTGGTGGCTTCGGAGGTGATGGCGATTTTTTGCCTGGCTACCTCGCTGGCCGACCTGAAAGAACGCCTTGGCAATATCGTGATTGGGTTCAACTACGAGCGACAGCCCGTCCGGGCTCGCCAACTCAATGCCCACGGCGCCATGACGGTGTTGCTCAAGGAGGCCATCAAGCCCAATCTGGTGCAAACCCTGGAACACACCCCGGCGTTTATCCACGGCGGCCCTTTTGCCAATATCGCCCACGGCTGCAACTCAGTTATCGCTACCAAAAATGCCCTCAAACTGGCCGACTATGTGGTTACGGAAGCCGGTTTCGGCGCCGACCTCGGCGCCGAAAAATTTATCGACATCAAATGCCGGAAAGCCGGTTTGCGCCCCGATGCGGTCGTGTTGGTGGCTACGTTGCGCGCCTTGAAATACCACGGTGGCGCCGACCTGAAGGAACTCAACCAGGAAAACTTGCCCGCGCTGGAAAAAGGATTTCCCAACCTGGAACGCCACGTCAACAACATCCGGCAACACTACGGTTTGCCTTGTGTGGTGGCCATCAACCATTTCACGTTCGACACCGAGGCAGAAATCGACTTGCTTCGCCAAAAACTGGCGCCCTACGAGGTGCCGGTGGTAGTTTCCAAACACTGGGCAGCGGGTGGCCAGGGCGCCGAAGACTTAGCCCGGGCTGTGGTCGCACAAACGGAAAACGGCAAATCTGATTTCCATTTTGTGTACGATAATGAAATGAGCCTTTGGGATAAAATGAGCGCTATTGCCACCAAAATATACGGCGCCACCGCCATCACGGCTGACACCGACGTGCGGACCCGGATCAAAAAATTGCAGGAAGAATACGGGCATTACCCCGTTTGCGTAGCCAAAACGCAGTATTCTTTTTCTACAGATCCAAAATTGCGCGGCGCGCCCTCCAACCACGTGGTGAACATCCGCGAGGTACGCCTGGCCGCCGGTGCGGAGTTTATCGTCATGATTTGCGGCGATATTATGACCATGCCCGGCTTGCCCAAACTGCCCTCGGCCGAAAAGATCGATATCGATGAAGAAGGCAAGGTGGTAGGTTTGTTTTGAAGACCGTATCGACCAGGGCAAACAAAACAAGGGGGTGTTTTTCGCGCGAAAAACACCCCCTTGTTTTGTTTGCCTACCGGAAGCCTGAAATCGGCTAGGGTTGCACCACCATTTTTTTGGCGATCACCTTGCCTTCGGCGGAGAGGATGATCCAGTATTGGCCGGCCGGCAAATGCAATTGCTGCAAGGGCACGTGCTCGGTGTATTTGCCGTATTCAAAGGTTTTATTTTCAAACACCGTGTGCAGCACCTGGCTCTCGGTGTTGGTGATTTGCATGGTCACCTTGCTGGTTCGCCGAATTTTGAACGGCACCCAGATATCCGAGGCAGCCGGGTTGGGGTAGTTGGCCTGCAGGTCGATCGCAGCATCTTGGTTGCCCCCCTTCGTACTCGTTGTGTTGAGGAAAGCAGTGTCAACCAGGGCCGTCCAAACGCTGGTATTTACACCATCCATTCGCGTCCACATCGGGCGGACGATGTTTTGGTGCGCGCAGATATTGTTGTAATCGCCCATAAACTGGCTCGTGGTGGGAATAAACGGTTCCTCGCTGACCTTGAAATTCTGAAAGGTTTGTCCTCCATCGCGCGAAACAGCCATGTACACGTCGGTGCGATCGTCGGGGTATTGCCGCCGGTCATAAAACACAAACCAAAGCCAGCCGTTGCTTTGGTCGACAGTCATCCAAGTGAGAAACTGCTGGCGGCCGGGCGGGTCGTTGTTTACGCGGGTTGCCGGGCTCCAGGTTTGGCCGCCGTCCTGGCTTTTGGACAGCCACACGTCCGTATCGTCCGGGCCGTTGCGCTGGTCGGTCCAATTGACATATATCGTGCCCTTGTGGGGGCCGTTGCTGCGGTCGCAGGCCGTCACCGGCAAGCCATTGCAGCGGTACAGGCCACCGACGGTATAATCCCAGCCGCCGGGGAAATTGTCGATTTTGATATCGGCGTTAAGCCAGGTAGTACCCTTGTCGAGCGAGCGGTCGAACACGAGACCGGCTGGCCCTGCCCAAGCGACGTATAATTCGCCATTGGGGCCAACGCAAGGCACCGCGCCTTCTACTGTTGCATCGCTGTCGCGGCAGTCGCCGCTGACGGCATTGATGCGTTGGGGAGCAGACCAGGTCGCGCCGGCGTCGGTGCTTCGGGAGAACAGGATGCGGGTACTGTCGGTCGGATTTTGGCTATCGTAGGCATCAAATTCCGTCCAGGTGACGTAGTAGCGGTTGGTGCTTGGGTCAATGGCAATCCAGTGTTTGTCCTGGTTTTTGGCGCCGTTGAGCCCGGTATAGGTGCCGTCGGACCAGGTTTGGCCACCGTCGGATGATTTTTGACAAACAATCCGGTCGATCCAACTGCCGCCGCTGGCCGGGTTGGAGAGGTGCAAAAACAAAAAGTCGCCGTTGTTGTCGGCGCTCACGACGGGGTCGCCCCAAACGCCGTGCGTGGAGGAGAGCAGGTTGCTGGTCCAGCTGCGGCCGGTATCGCTGGAAAAATACACATTGCTCAGGTTGGCGCCGGCCACCAGGCGAGCAGGGTTTTTGGGATCGAGGCAGATCGAGGGCTCGTTTGGGTTAAAATCGGAGCTGATCTGGATGTTTTGGTGCTGCGCCAAAAGGGCAGCGCTTGCGCTAAAACAGAGTAAAAAAAGGAGTGTTTTTTTCATAGGAGTCAAAAAATGAGGCGCCAAAAGTACAATGGAAACCTTCAGACTTGGATAAACGTTTGTTTCTTTGCGCCTTTCAATTTTATATGTATGCTTATGAACGCCGAGAAAGAAAATTCTGGTAACGATTCGCTCAATTTTATCGAAGAAATAATTGAGGAGGACCTCCGTTCGGGTCGGCAGAACGCGGTGCAAACGCGTTTTCCGCCTGAGCCGAATGGTTACCTGCACATTGGGCACGCCAAAAGTATTTGCCTGAATTTTGGCCTGGCTTTGAAATACAAGGGTAAGTGCAACCTGCGTTACGACGATACGAATCCCACCAAAGAAGAACAGGAGTACGTCGATAGTATCCTGTCGGACGTACGCTGGCTGGGCTTTGAGCCCGATCAGATTTTTTATGCGTCCGATTATTTTCAGCAATTGTACGACTGGGCCATTGAACTCATCCGGGCAGGCAAGGCTTACGTGGATTTTTCCAACCCGGAAGAAATTGCTGCGAAAAAGGGTACGCCCACGACGCCGGGTACGCCCACGGCATACCGCGACACAACTCCGGAGGAAAACCTTGCCCTTTTTACCAAAATGAAAAACGGCGAGTTTCCGGACGGGCATTGCGTGTTGCGCGCTAAAATCGACCTGAGTTCGCCAAATATGCACATGCGCGATCCGTATCTCTACCGGATCAAACACGCGCACCACCACCGCAC
>JADLDL010000334.1 GCA_020846655.1 Saprospiraceae bacterium
AACGATTTTCGATCGCCTTGAATCTCAACCCAACCGAAATTAAAAACAACCCTAAAATCAAAGAACTTTTATTCTCAACTAGTTATGTCAATATGGCCGCTTGATTTCTTCACGAACCATTGAATAAGCACAACATTTGAATATGCTTCGGCGCAGGATGGTGTTTATGGGGCTGGGAGACTACTTTGCAACCTTTCAGATTTTTTCCGGCCTCAGGCTCATAAAACACAACGCTGTGGGCCAGGGGAATATACTCCAAGATTAATTTGTTAAAATCTACCTGGTTTTTATTGGCATTTTCTTCAAAATTGCTGACTGGCGGCTTGAGCAGGTTGATTTGAATGGCTTTGTAGTCGTATGTGTATTCAAAATAAAAATAACGGTTTTGTACCAGGTTCCCTTTTTTAGGGTCGAACCCATCATAAAAAAAGGAAGTCAGTTTTTTATCTTCTATGTATAAATCAATAAACGGGTCATAGTCGCGGAATGGAACATCGACTAAGAAGCGTTCTTTTTTATTGTCAAAATTATTGATGAAAAATGAAGCGGAACCTATCTGCCATTCTGAAGTATTGAGGGCGTTCACTGTTTTAATATAGTATGCCACTTCCAAATTATTGGTATTGAAATAGTCCTGAGGCTTGAACAGTTTTTCCAATATAAGCCCTTCATTCGTTTTGATTTTATCTTTCTTTTGCCGCAAGGTCTCAAACCATTCGAAGGTCAGGTATCCGACCAAGTCGCTGTACTCCTGTCGGATACGCGCCGAGGCTTTGATGCGCAGATTGGGCCGGTCTATATAAAATTCCTCCTCGTTGGCTTTGGTGAAATAGGTAGAGGTGTCAATGATTATAACTTCGGGAGGTGCAAAAGCAGGGGCAAAACGCTGAATGTCAGCCTCTATCTCGCCTTTCATTTTTTTTATGTCATAACTCAGTTTGTTATCCATGTAGCCATACAGCACAATTCCGTGTATTTTGCCCCGAATGCGGTGCCCAAGCCGGGCATAAATGCCGGCATTTCCGGTCAATAGATTGCCGTGCAGGGGGATAAATTCGCCAGGCTTTATCGAATAATAAAAGGAAGGCTCCTTTGCATCGTTGGGCACGCTCAGGCGATTTAATTCGTAATCGCTGAAAATATAATCAATCCCATAGTCTTCGACCAATTTACACAACGCGCTGATTTGCTCTTCGTGCTCCAATTGAAGAAAATTATAGGAAAAATAGAAAGCCTCAATTCGGATGCGGTAGTGCGGGATTTCAATATTAGTGTGGTTGATGAGAGGCTTAAATCCCGGGAGTTGTGTCTTTTTGAGGTTGTTTTTAATGCCGAATCGCTCTAAAAATGCCTTCAGTACCCGCTCGTTCATTATATTGTCACTATCAATAAACAACAATTTATACGTCAGGAAACTGATTTCCGGTGGGTGGTTCATCTTACGAATGGATCTAAAATTGGATGTGCTGCAAATTGCCCACGACAGAGTTTTCCCGGGTTTTCCCAGGCTTCGTCGTCGCTGCCACTAACATACCGGAAATTCGGCAAACGACCAATTTACCAACGACCGAGCTCGATAAAGGTGCCGCATACCCCCAGGTATACCCGTCGAGAAGGCCTAAAAAGCCCAACTTGGGCCAGGTCAACTGACAAAACCAACAGATTGAAGGCCTTGATCTCCTGAATTACCGTCAGAAAACCCTCCTGCTTGCGGATATGCCCGCGCAAGGCCCGCTCGCCGGAAGGATTGGTGGCATATAAAAAAGCGACGAGCACCAACCATTTTAGCCAGGCGGCCAGGTTTGCCCGTATCGATACACTGTAATCCTGTTGCATAAGGTTCGTTTTTTACGACAATTTGCCACGGGTACAGTTTTCCCAAGTTGTGGGCCGATCTATCCCAAACGCCGCCACAGCCGCCCGCCATTGCGCAAGGCGCGCAACAACAAAAAACCAAACAAAACCGCCATGCCATAGCCTCCCCGGCTCAGTCCGGAGTCGCCCTGTTGCCCGAACCAATAGCCCCCGGCTAGCCCCACCAACGCCAGGCCGGCAAACAACACCTGCTGTACCGCCAGGTAAAGCAGGCGGGCGCCGTCCCGCACATCCGGGTTGAGCATTTCCAACTGGCCGCGGCGCGTTTTTTGCAGGGTCTGCCGCAGTTCATCGGGCAAGGCCAGGGCGCTGGTCAGGGTGTTTTGCAGAAGGTTGCGCACAAACGAAATCAGGTCGCCGCGCTGACCCAACACAAAATCCTGCACATACGGCCGAACCACATCCAGGGGATTTAGTTTGGTATCCAGCGAGTTGCACAAGCCCAGCAGCAAGGTGAGCATGCGGTTGAGCAACACGTAGTCTTTGGGTACCTGCACCGTGCCGCTGATGCCGCTGAACCCAATATCGCGGATCAGGTGGAACAGGCTGTTGTCAAAAGGCTTGACTTTGATGTCTTTGAAATTCAAACCTTCGAGTTGGATTTCATTTTGGAGGAAATTGCGCAGCGCGGCGATCATTTTTTCCGCCATTTGCTCGGCTTCGCGCCCCTCGGCCAGAAAACCCATCATCCGGCAGGCCTCCACCATGCCATGCGTGTCGTTTTTGACGGCGGCCTCGATGAGTTGCGGGATGCCTTCGCGCATGGCCTGGCTCAACTGCCCGGTAGCGCCGAAATCGAGCAGCACAATGGCCCCGTCCTGCCGCACCAAAATATTGCCCGGGTGCGGGTCGGCGTGGTAAAAACCGTCTTTGAACAACATGTGGCAATAGGCCTTCAGGATGCGCGAGGCCAGCTCGCGGCGGTCGAGCTGCCACTGATCGATTTGCGCCAGGTTTGAAATTTTGACGCCATCGTACCAGGTGGTGGTCAGCACGCGCTGGGTGGACCAGCCCGGGTGCACTTCCGGCACCAACAGGAGGTTTTCATTTTTCAAATTCTCGGCAATCCGGCGCATAGAAGCCGCTTCTCGGGTAAAATCCAGTTCCTCCTCGATCATTTGGCGGATCTGGGTGTACAAAAAATCCATGCCCCGGATGTGGAAAAAATAGGAAATCAGTCGC
This sequence comes from Saprospiraceae bacterium, assembly GCA_020846655.1. Lineage (GTDB taxonomy): Bacteria > Bacteroidota > Bacteroidia > Chitinophagales > Saprospiraceae > M3007. Next base: position 3,058 of record JADLDL010000334.1, read on the forward strand.
GTCAAACGCCGAATCACCTCCAGGTCCACCCGGGCAATGGCCTCAATGTCGGCGTGCTGCACCTTCACGACCACTTCGGTGCCATCCGGCAACTGGGCGCGGTGGGCTTGCCCGATGGACGCCGCTGCCAGCGGGTTTTCGTCAAAACGGGCAAATACCTGCTCCAGGGGTTTGCCAAACTCGCGCACGATCCGGTCGCGTACTTGCGCCACCGGCCGCGGCGGAATCCGGTCTTGCAGTTCTTCCAGCGGTTTTTGAAATTCTTCCGGCAAAAAATTGCCCAGGATGGACAGCATCTGGCCGATTTTGATAAACAAGCCGTTGAGTTCCAGGATGGCTTTTTTTACCCGCTCGGCGTTCCGCAGGTGCAGGCCCATGATGCGCTTTTCATAATAGGCTGCGCCAAACAATTTGCGGCCCAACATCAGGCCGCCGTAGCTGAACATTACCACCAGAGCCGTCCAATAGGCTTTGCGCGCGCGCCGGCTGCCGGAATACATTTTTTTATCTGTCATGGTCAAAAAAGAGGTTTTTTGTCGCTTGATCCGCAACAGCCGGAGCAAGGTGGTTTTCATGGCAAATGTAACATTTTGACAAAAGGCCTTGTGGTCCGCAAAGGTGGCGTTGGACGCGGTAAAAATGCTGGAAGTTGCAGTATTTTTAACAAAATGCCCGTTTGCGCCCGATTGTGAACATTCCGGTTCGGCTTTTCGCGGTAGCAGCGCCACAACTGGTACTCTCGTTTCTCCTGAATAAAAAATAGTTCATATGAAACACCTTTATCCGCTGTTGTTGCTGCTTTGCTGTTGCGTCGGCTGCGTGAGTACCTCGCTGCCCTCTCTTATCATTCCGAAACACGCACGCGACTTCGACGGCAGCCTGTCGATTGGCTACGTCGGTGCACAGGCCGATGTGCAGTATGCTGTATCTCGCCGCTGGGTCGTTGGCGGCGCCTACCAATACTCTTTTGGCCCTGGGCCGGTCCAATATGGCGAACTGCGCCTGGGGGCCGTGTTGCCTGGTGAAAGGGACCTGCTGACGGCTGCTTTCGGGCACGGAAAATTTGACCTGTGGCTGGGGTTCCCGCTCGGCAGCACCAGCAACTCCATATATTACTACTACGGCCACTGCCATAAGGCCTCGCTCAGTTGGAACCACCAACATCCGTTCAAAAAGGGAATTTTCGGGGTGTTGACGCAGGTAGCCACGCTCCAGGGTACTGGCAACGGGGTGTGCACCACCGGGAATTGCTACAGCAGATTTTACAACCGAAAATTTTCATTGCCCCTGTATATGGCGGCCCTGATGTATTTGCGCTGGGGCAAAAAACAGCGATTTTCTGCGGCCCTGGGGAGCGCCTGGAGCCCGGGACAGGGGTCGGTGGGCGATCCGGAATTTGGGACGCAGCCGTTTTTGTTGTCGCTGGGCTTCAATTTGTTCGGTAACTAGTGGGGTTGTTTTGGTATCTGCTGAGCCGTGCCTTACCTCGCCAAGATCACGGTTGCCAGGCCCCTCCAGCCCAGCCTATACCGGATTACCACTACTCACTTCCCTTTGCATAAATCACTGGTCCCGGTGTAGTTTCCTGTTCAAAAGGGCAGATACTTTGCAGCGTGCTTTTCACACGTTTTACGAACGATCTTCTGCCATGACCAAAAGAAATACGTTGCTGTCCTGCCTGCTTGTGTTCGCCGGTATCGCTACCGGTCAACCCCTAACTACGCCTTCCGATATCGTCCTTACCGCGAAAGACAGCAGCAACGGAGGGCTGGTGCCGCGCCGGCTTATCTCGACCCGCGACGGCAATTTCCTCCAGGCCGGCTCCGACGGCGTACATGGGTACCTGAGTAAAATCAATAGTTGTGGCAGAGTCCTCTGGACCAAACAATACCTGTTGGGCGACGAAACGGACCTGGATGCATTGGCCGAATTGCCTTCCGGCGAAATTGTCGCCACCGGGAGTTGCCGCAACTGCGCCCCCGCCGATACCGCACAAAAAGCCCTGCTGCTGAAAACCGATGCCGCTGGCCTGCTGTTGCTCGATACGACGTTTGGCAACACCAATTATAATGCCGTGGCAACCGACCTGGTACTGGCTGGCTCCGACAAAATCGCCCTGAGTATACAAACCACTTTCGCCGGCTTCCTCACCCCTGCGGATGCCGTACTTGCCGTGCTGGACCACCAATTGGCGCTGCAACTGTGGACACCCTTGCATCAGTTTTACCTGGATTTTGGCGCCGCATTGACGCCCACTGCTGACGGCGGATTCGTCGTGGCAGGCTATTCCGTACCAGTCTTTTTGGCACCCCCTCAGGCCCAGGTGTTTCGGCTGGACGCCGGAGGGAATCTCTTGTGGAAATACACGGCCCCACACCTGAACAGTAGATTCGAAGATATCGTGCAGGCTACCGATGGGCGCCTGATCGCATTCGGCAACCGGAAGGTGGACGATTTGTCCGGGAACGATCTGTATCTGGCTGTTTTTGACCAACATTCCGGCGCGCTGCTCAGTGAAAAAACCTACGGCAGCCCCGCCGACGATACCGGCAAATCGCTGGAAAAAATAGAAGGCGGTTACCTGGGGGGCGCCATATTCGGCCAGCCCGCCCAACAAGGCTATGGGATGCGGGATTGGGTATTGCGCCTGGACGATCAATTCAACATCGTGGAGGAATACCTTCGCGACGGGTATTTGTTCGGTCATCTTTTGGTGAACGCACTCCCCTTGTCTTCCGATGGACGATCTTTTGCCTACCTCTCCCGGCTGGCTTTTTTCACCAACCATTCCACCTTGTTTTTTAAAAGAACTTTTCCGGGAGATCGCGCAGTACTCAGCCGGGCGCCTCAACACTATCAACTGGTGCCACGAAACCTGGCCACCAACAAAGGAACTGTTGTTGTTTCGGGCGCCATGCCAGTGGCCGGTGTGTACGATGCCATGCAACTGGAAGTGCTGCGCAATGGTGCGCCCTACCTGGTGCTGACGGACGACAGCCCGCAGACCTTCGAGTTTAAACCGGAAATACCGGCCGAACTCGCAGAATTCAGTTTCCGGTTGTCTGGCTTGAACAACCAGACGGCGCATATCGAGGCAGAGGCCTGTGAACTAGTGGCCGGCGACGCCTACCTGATCCAGGGACAATCCAACGCCGTAGCCGGTCTTCCGTACGACCCGGAGAATACAATCGACCATGCCTACCGGCATCACAAAACGCCTTTCGTTCGCAACTTCGGCCTCAAATTCGCCAAGGATACCTTGTGGACCTGGCGCAAAGAATCTGGCGAAGGCGGCGACTATGCCGACAACATCAGCGGTCAGTGGGGCTTGATTCTCGGTAAAAACATTGCCGAAACCTACGGCGTACCGGTGGCGATCTTCAATGGCGCTATTAGCGGCATTGCAATCGACAGCATGATGCCCGATCCAGTCAACCCCGCCGACCCCGGCACCCGCTTCGGCCGTTTTTGGCAACGGGTCGAACGATCCGGTCTGCGCGACCAGCTGCGCGGGATACTCATGTTTCAGGGCGAAACCAACGCAGGCGCCGCTTTTTGGGACGGCGCTGCCGATTATTACCAGAAATTTGAAACGCTGGACAATGCCTGGAAACTGGCTTTTCCGGCGCTGCAACAGCGGTACCTGTTCCAGATTCGCCCTGGCGGCTATTGGATTGGCGCCACCTTGCTGACCTGCTTGCAGGTATCGGAAGCGCAGCGCCGGGTTGCCGAATATTTGCCGGGCTGGCAAATCATGTCTTCGACGGGGATGAACCACGACAGCACACATTATTTTTATCAAAATGGTTATGAACGGGCGGGGCACGATATTTTCCGACTGGTCGCGAAGGATCTGTACGGTGCGCCGGAGCTGCCCAATATTTACCCGCCGGCACCCGGGTTGCTGCGCTCCTCCTGGTGCGACCCTACAAAAATCCTTCTGCAATTGCAGCATCCGGACGATTTCTACCAATGGACGCCCGGTTGGGAAAGTGATTTTCGACTGGAAGGCGCTACCCATATTTCCGTAACGGCGGGCGCTATCCATGGCAACATACTGACTCTATCGCTATCGGGCACCCCCGGCACCGGGTTCACGGGGCTGAGTTATACCGCCCATCCGGGCGGGAGTGCAGCGCCGGTAAAAAACGCCAACGGCATCGGGATGCTGACGTTTTACAACCTATCGGTCAGCCCGGGTAGCCCGGTGGTGCTCTCCGACACCACGATACTAGGCGACAATGGATCCGGCAACGGTGCTATTGAGGTCGAGGCTAGTGGCGGCATAGCACCGTACACCTACCTCTGGAGTACCGGTAGCACCAGCCCAGCGGCTCCATTGTTGGCTGCCGGGACGTACACGGTCACCATCACGGATGCCGATCTCTGCTCGCAATCGTTCGAGGTCACGGTGCCCATGCTTGTTGCTGTTTCAGAGGGAGCCTATGCACAGGAAACGCGTCTTTTTCCCAACCCTTGTTCGGATTATTTTGACCTGCATCTTCCGCAGCCGGCAGCCGGCACGCGCAGCCAAATCCGGCTCAGCGACCCCTTGGGAAAGGAGGTTTTGCCGGCCTTTGAGTCCACAGGGGAGCGCACCCGGGTGTATACGACGGGACTACCGCCCGGCTTGTACAGCGTCCGTTTGTATGCAGATGGGGTGTTGCGCTGGAGTGGGGTGGTGGTGAAACAATGACGGGAGAGGCTACCCCGCCAAAAATATAATCCGGCTCCCGCTACTTCTCCCGCACTTTTTTGACCTTATAAACCGGAGGCTCTTCTTGAACAGATTTGATTGCCGGTACCGCCTGTTTGTATACTGTCTCTGCCTTGCGCCGGTAAAAATCAATGGTGCGTTGAAACGGGTCTGTTACTTGTCGCACAGATTTTCCTTGTTTTAAGCCTCTGGCAAAACTGTTTCGCGTCAGCGCATTGATCAGCGGGAATGTTTCCAGTGTGCTGGAGTTATATTTTGATGTGGCTAGCAGGCTGATCAATTCTTTTAGAAAATTTAACCTTCTAACTTCATACTGGTCAGCCATATAATCGCTACCGGCAGTTCGATGCATATCGATCATGCTGTCGAGTTCTCGGATTTCTCCAATCAACCATTCGACTTGTACTTGCTCGGATTTAGCAGATTTCATTCGCATTGATATTTAATTCCAGTACTCCTTTTTTGTGCACCAGTCCACGATGATCGGGCCTGGTCCTGGTAAACTTCTCGATCCAATAGGCCCGATCGGCAATAGTTAGGAAAGAATTGGGGTGCTCATTTGGGAAAAGTGCCACAAAATAAACGTCTAAGTGCAAAGTTGCAAGCAGTGTTTGGTGGTCATAAACGGATCTCAACTGCGTCTCATGGCGAATCAGTACATCAAATGGCAAGAAGATAACAATATCCATGTCATTCGGGTTTCGTTTTCGGGTAGTATAACTGCCATTTATCCAGGCCATGATCTCGGGCAAGCCCAGGTCCGCCAAGAGTTTGCGGAAGAACAGAACAAAGTTATCCCAAAGTTGTGACCTGAGTTCCTGCTCGGGTTGTACATGGACAAACACGGACTTCAATTCCTCCAATGAGGATGATATTACCCTGTCGGGCACGAGAAATCCTTTCGCATTAAATGTTAGCATGCTGTATAAAATTGCAGATTACCCCGCCAGCGTCACATTTTTCGTTTCCATAAAAAACCGCATCGCCTCCCAGCCGCCTTCGCGGCCCACGCCCGATTGTTTGACGCCGCCAAAGGGCGTGCGCAGGTCGCGCAGGAGCCAGCAATTGACCCACACGATACCGGCCTGCAATTCGGCGGCAAAGCGCTGGGTGCGGCGCAGGTTGTTGGTCCAGAGGGTGCTGCTGAGGCCGTAGGGCACGCCGTTGGCCAGGGCCAGGGCTTCGTCGTCGGTATCGAAGGGCTGGATGGTGACCACCGGCCCGAAGATTTCTTCCTGGTTGCTGCGGCACCCGATGGGCAAGCCTTCCACCACCGTGGGTGCGATGTACCAGCCGCCGGCCAGCGGGCCGGGCAGGCTTAACGCGGTGCCGCCACAGAGGATGGTGCCGCCTTCTTCGCGGGCCAGATCGATGTAGGACAGTACTTTGTCAAAATGCAGTTTCGATACCACGGCGCCCAGGCGGCTGCCGGGGTCGGCGGGGTCGCCTACGCGCATAGCCTGTACGCATTCGACAAAATCTTTTTTGAAGCGATCGTAGATCGACCGCTCCACATAGATCCGCGACCCGCAGAGGCAAATTTGGCCCTGGTTGTTGAAGGAAGAAGCCACGGTGGTCTGGAGCATCTGCTCGTAGTCGCAGTCGGCAAAAATCAGGTTGGGGTTTTTGCCGCCGAGTTCGAGCGATAGTTTTTTGAACATCGGGGCGGCGATCCGGGCAATTTCGGCGCCGGCGCGGGTGCTGCCGGTAAACGACACGGCTTTGATCTGCGGGTGCCGCACGATGGCCTCTCCTGCGCAGGGCCCCAGGCCGTGCACGATGTTGAGCACCCCCGGGGGCAGGCCGGCGGCGTTACAAATTTCGCCGAGCAGGTAGGCCGTGTAAGGCGTCACCTCGGAGGGCTTGCCCACCACACAATTGCCGGCGGCGAGGGCCGGCGCTATTTTCCAGGTAAACAGGTACAGCGGCAGGTTCCAGGGCGAAATGCCGCCCACCACGCCCAGGGGCTGGCGCAGGGTATAGCTCAGGGCGCCGGGCATCTGGTGGCTTTCGGAGGCGAAATGCAGCAAGGCCGTGGCGAAAAACTTGAAATTGAGCGCGGCGCGCGGAATATCGACACTGCGGGCCGTGCTGATGGTTTTGCCCGAATCGAGGCTCTCTGCTTCAGCCAGGTGGTCGAGCTTGGCGAGGATGCCGTCGGAGATGCCGCGCAAAATATCGTGGCGCTGCTCCAGCGGCATAGCGGCCCAGGCAGGAAAAGCGGCGGTGGCGGCAGCCACAGCGGCTTCCACATCTTCGGGGCCCGAATCCGGAATTTTGCCGTAGACCTGGCCGGTGGCGGGGTTGTAGTTGTCGAGGTACTGGCCGCCGGCCGGAGCGACAAACTGGCCGTTGATGAAATTTTGCAGAATGACCATGGTAGAGCCGTGTTTGGCGGGCGAAGATACAGTGCGCGGGCCTTTTGCCCATGCCGCGAATTTCAGCCTTTGTCCGGGTCACACAACCGTTGGCCGACGATTTCCCCCATCAAAAATAGTTTTTTCCGGCTTTCGCCGATAAAATCCGGAATTGCCGGCGATTCGTACCGAAATTGCCGTCCACTAAACGAAATGAACCGCTCATGATTCTTTCTATTCAGAATGTAGTAAAACGGTACGACAAATACACGGCGGTGGACCATGTGAGTTTCGATGTGCCCAAAGGCTGTGTGTTCGGTTTGCTCGGCCCCAACGGCGCCGGCAAAACCTCCCTGATCCGCATGATCACCACCATCACCGGCCCCGACGAGGGCGCCATTTTCCTCGATGGTGAAAAATTGAATGAAAAAACGCCCGAGCACATCGGCTACATGCCCGAGGAACGCGGCTTGTACAAAAAAATGAAGGTCGGCGAACACCTGCTCTACCTCGCCCAACTCAAAGGCCTGTCGGAAGCAGATGCCAACAAGGAGATGAAACACTGGTTCACCAAATTCGGAATTATGGATTGGTGGAACAAAAAGGTGGACGAGCTCTCCAAGGGCATGCAGCAGAAGATTCAGTTTATCGCCACAGTGGTGCACAAACCCAAACTGCTCATCCTCGACGAACCCTTCAGCGGCCTCTACCCGATCAACACCACCCTGATCAAAGACGAAATCCGCCAACTGAACGAAGCCGGTACCAGCATCATTTTCAGTACCCACCGCATGGAGCAGGTGGAGGAAATGTGTGACCACATCGTGCTCATCAACCGGGGCCGCAACGTGCTGTACGGCGAAGTGCAGGCCATCAAAAACGAATTCAAACAAAACCTGTTTCGCATCGAAGCGGCCACGCCCATGCCCGCCGATTTTGACCAGCATTTTCAGGTCGTGAGCCGCCCCGAAGGCGCCGTGACCGTCCAACTGGAAGACGACAGCCGCAGCAACGACCTGCTCCGGTACCTGCTCCAGCACAACGTGCGCATCACCCGCTACGAGGAGATTTTGCCCACGTTCAATGAAATTTTCATCCGCCGGGTCGGCGAAACGGAAACCCTCTAACTCCCTGACGTCATGCGTAAACTTAAACTCATTATACAGCGCGAATACCTCACCCGGGTGCGCAAAAAATCATTCATCATCGGCACCTTGCTGGCGCCGGTAGGGCTGCTGGTCTATTTCCTCGTCATCGTCGGCTTGTCCAAATACCAGGGTGGCACCGAGGTGAAAGTGGCCGTGCTCGACGAAGCCAAGGTAGTGGGCAGCATCCCCGATGAAAAAGGCGTGCGCTACATCCCGGCTGCCAACAAAACCCTCGATCAACTCAAAACCGCCGTCACCGATGGCCAGTACGACGGTGTGCTGCGCATCCCGGCCCTGACCTCGCTCAAACAAAAGGACCTGACGGTGTATTACTACTCCGACGAAAAACTGGCGCCTGAAAAGCGACAACTGATCGAGCGGCGTATTGCTGGCAAGGTGCGCGATTTTAAAATCGACTCGCTGCATCTCGAACGAGCCAGCGTTGAAAACCTGGATACCGACGTGTCTATCGACCCCGAAAGCATCAACGGCGAAGGCGAAGACGAGAGCAAATACACCATCGGCGTGGGCCTGGCCATCGGCGGGATCATGGCTTTTATCATGTTTTTTATGGTGATGATGTACGGCCAAATGGTGATGCGCTCGGTGATGGAAGAAAAAACCAACCGCATCGTGGAGGTGATGATGTCGAGCGTGCGGCCTTTCGATCTGATGCTTGGCAAAATTATCGGCGCCGGCGCGGTGGGCCTCACGCAGGTAGTAGCCTGGATCGTGCTCAGCGGCGGCGTCATGTTCCTGCTGCCGTTTATCGTGGATATTGACCCGCAACAAATGCAGCCGCCGATAGCCGCTCCTGGCCAGCCAACGATCGACCCTGAAATGGCACAGGGCGAAGCCTTCCGGATCTTTGCCGAACTGGGCAAACAAAACTGGTACCTGATCGTGGGCTCCTTTGTCGTCTTCTTCCTCGGCGGCTATTTTATCTACTCGTCTATGTTTGCAGCCATTGGTTCGGCTATGGGCGACGACTACGGCGAGGGCCAGGCCCTGGTGCTGCCGGTGACGATCCCGATTATCCTGGCGTTTTATATCGTGGCTTTTGTGGGCATCCGCAACCCCGACAGTGGCCTCATGGTGTTTGCCTCCCTGTTTCCACTCTTTTCACCCATTGTGATGCCTTTCCGAATGGCGTTTAGTCCACCCGTCTGGCAAGTTGCCTTGTCGCTGATCCTGGTAGTGGCCGCCGCGTTCTTTTTTGTATGGCTGGCCGGCCGGATCTACCGGGTAGGCATCTTGCTCTACGGCAAAAAAGTGACGTTCAAGGAAATCAGCAAGTGGTTGTTTTACCGGTAGAACGAGGTCCTGTTAGTGGTGGCCCGCGCATTGGATAACAAACGGGTGGTTTTTCGCATGAGAAACCACCCGTTTGTTATCCAATGCGCGGGCCACCACTACAAATGTGTAGCCGTAGGCTCGCCTTTTACATCCTCTGAAATTTGGGATGACTCCCGCTAGTCTGACATTTTTGATCAGTTGCCCCATCAAACCGACTCCAGATACGCCCGCCAATCGGCTTCGGTATCGATGTCGGATAGGATAGGCAGTTCCGCGCAGGTCCAGCCGCCGGCCCGAATGGCCGCCAGGGTGCTGGCGCGCACCTGTTCCGTGCTCCAGGCCATGTTCCGAAACACAGAAGGCTCGAAGTGGCGCATGCCGAGGAGGTAATACCCGCCGTCGGGCGTCGGGCCGAGCACAAAATCCGAGTCTGTCAGCTGTTCGAAGGCCTGTTGGAGCATCGTCCCGTCGAGGACCGGACAATCGCTGCCGATGATCAGCACCCGCGTTGCACCGGCGGCAAAGGCCTGCCGAAACGCATCTTCCATGCGGGCGCCCAGGTCGCCGGCGCATTGTACTTTTTTTTCAAAATCTGCGGCTGCCCAGGCATCGTTGGGTTCCAGTTCGTCCGAATAAAACAACCAGCGGCCAGCCACCACGCCCAACGCCGCTTCTCGGGTTTTTTCCAATAAAATACGATAAATTCGCAGCGCTTCCGCATCGCCGCTTGTGGCCGCGAGCCGGGTTTTTACCTTGCCTAAACGCGGGTTTTTGGTGAAAATGAGCAATGTGTGCGACATACGTGGGTGATTTGGGCCGGCTGTTTTTTACAAAAAACATTGCCGGCATTTTGCTGCAACATTACGACAAGCAGCGGCGACTGCATGTTTAAAACACAAAAAATACGCGCCGGAAGCAACGCGCGCCGTCTATCTGGTATCTGGAATAAGTACGAACATCTCGTTCAAAAAGATCTTGCCGTTGGAAATAAAACAGCAGATTTTAGCACACAAACGTTTGATGAAAACCTGAACAACTTTTACCCACCCGTATAACCCGCAGCCCTATGTACAAATTTACCCTGCTTGCTTTTTTTATGCTAAGCCTGGCGCCCTTATGGAGCCAGTCGGGCAAAACCTTTCAAGCCACTCAACTCCAGGCCGAGGCCACCATAGACGGCGATCTGAGCGATGCCTGTTGGCAGCAGGCGCCCCAATTGGAGGGCTTTACAACGTCGACACCCGTTTTTGGCGCTGCGCCACATTGCCCGACGGAGGTCCGCCTGTTTTACACCGATATTGCCCTGTACGTGTCGGCCCGTTGCATCGACCCTGATGCCGGCGGCGTGCGAGCCGACCGCAGTTTTCGCGACGGGCAGATGACGGGCGACTGGTTTCAGGTCAGCCTCGACACCTGGAACGACGACCAACTGGCCTTCGATTTCACCGTATCTGCCGCCGGCGTACAATCGGACAGCCGCGAAGCGCGCAGCAACCTGAACAACCGTTGGGAAAGCGCCGTGCAACGCACTGCCGAGGGCTGGGTGGCCGAAATCCGCATCCCGTTTTCGGCCTTGCGCTATCCAGCCAACCGGGCCTCGCATACCTGGGGCATGCAGTTGAGTCGTTTCGACCGCAGTACCGGCGAACTCTCCACCTGGAGCCCGCAAGACCCGCTGATTAAAGATGTTGTGCTGCAGTATGGCACCTTGACCGGATTGCAGGATATTCACCAAACCCGGCGCCACCAACTGGGCATCTATACCGGGACCAAGTATCTCAAGGGTGAAGACTTTACGTCGTACAATTATGCAGAGCAAACCCTGGGCATTGATGCGCGCCTGGGCCTGAATGAAAGCACGACCCTTGACCTTTCGCTACTGCCGCCGCTGTCCTACCGCAGCAATTTTGACGCGATTGTTTATTCTGAAACGTTCAATAAGATAAAAGCCAACGCCCAGTTGCCTACTCCCCGGCAACTGATTGCCGAAGACCAGACCCTGTTTGAGCGCGGCACCTATTTGCAAGAAAACCCGATCCTGTATAATTACCAAATGTTGTGGCGGTTGGGGCCCTTGCCACCCGTAACATATCTGGTCTCTACCGATGAGACGGACTTGTTGAACACCCTGAAACTCAGCACCCGCAGCAAGGGAAATTTTCGTTTTGGGGTGTACAATGCGGTGACAGGACCATTGAAAGCCGAATTGTTTAGCACCGCCACCAGCCTTGTGCGGGAGGAAAGGCTACAGTCGGCCACCAACTACAACTACCTGGCTGCCGAGTACCTGCTGCCCAACAACGGCTATATCCACCTGGCCAACGCCAGCCACCAGGCCGGACCGGGCATGAACACGTTTGAACCTTCGTTGGATTTCCGGGTGCGCGACCGCAGCAACGGCTACGAGTGCGCCGGAACGCTCTACCTCAGCCGGGAGCAGATAGACACCAATACCTACCAGGGCAACCGCCTCAACCTGAGCATCGGCCGCATCAACCGGCGCTGGGGTTGGCGGCTGTCGCA
>JADLDL010000335.1 GCA_020846655.1 Saprospiraceae bacterium
CCAGCCCGCCCCAGCGCCGGGCAGCCTATGCTTTTTCGGCTGAGTTGCTGGCGGCCGGCCCTTTTTGGGCGGCCTTGTGGCAGCAGGTGTCGGTGCTGGCAACCAAGCCCTGCCTTATTTTTTGGGGCATGAAAGACAGTTTTGTGCCCGCGTACGAATTGGAAAAATGGCAAAAGGCCTTGCCGGACGCTCAGGTGATACGGCTGGAGCAGGCCGGGCATTTTGCCCAGGAGGAAGAGCCTGCGTTGATGGTGGAAGCCCTGGGGCGTTTTTTTGCAGCCCCATAGGTGAACAAAAACGGGCGCCTGACTTACGTCGGGCGCCCGAAAACCTCCGTGTTATTGCTCTGCTATGGTATGATCTAAAGTATGTATTCGTCAAGGGTGCATCAGGCGCCGGCGCATTTCCGCGGCCGGGCCGTTTTGCTGGTTTGCTCCAGGGGCAACACCGGTGTCGGCGCCACATGGGCCGGCAGTGTTTTCAGGGGTTGCACAAGGGGCACCTGTTCGCGTTCGGGTAGTATCCGTTTTTCCAGTTCTATCGTTGCGATCCGGTCGATCCAAAGCAAAAGGACACACATCAACACAGTGGCCAAACCTGCCCACAAAAGCATGTTTTTCATAAGGGTGCGTATTACAGTACTAGCTGAACGGAAAGTTGATTTGGAGAAGGATTCGCCGGCGGTGAGCCAGCGCAAAACAGTTGGTGACTGTTTTAAAAAAGATACCACAATAGACACCTGAACGCAGGAGCAGGTTGCAAGCCATTTTGCCGGAATTAGCCAAAGACGGATCGATGCCGGATTTTAACAGGCCAACGGCCGAATTTTCCAGACGAACTGGTCCCACACCAAGGCCGGCCTTGGCCCGACACTGGCTGGCAACTGGCAAGCCAAACCGCAGGAATAGCCTGCCATCAGCCCGTATCCAGGCTGTTTTTGTCGGAAAAACACCGCTGCCGGCAGCCAGCCATTTACCTTTATTTTCCGTATTTTAATCGTTCCGTGCTCGTACACGGAAATAAATTATTAAACAAAATCGGCAATTAAGCACATATAATTCTTTTATCTTTGCTCTGCTCCGTGAGAAGCAGGGGGCATTTTTTTTCATTTATTCACTAAACCCATTGATTATGAAGCAACAATATTCGCAACGCTGCCAGAACGGGTGGCTGAGCCTGGGCCTATTTATCCTGAGCGCCTGGTTCAGTTCTCCTTTGCTGGCTCAAACCATTTCGGGAAAAATTACGGACGCCGGCACCGGAGAAGCCTTGGTAGGCGTCACGATTTCCGAAACCGGCACCCGGAACGGCACCGTCTCCGATATCGACGGCACCTACAACCTACGCCTCACCAATGCCATGGCGACACTCAATTTTTCACTGGTTGGATACGGCACCCAATCCGTGGCAGTAGCCGGACGCACGCAGGTCGACGTGATGCTTGAAGGCGGCGCCCGGATCGACGAAGTGGTCGTGACGGCCCTGGGCATCCGCAAAGACGCCAAAAAAGTCGGGTACTCCGTCACCCAAATCGATGGCAACAGCCTGACACAGGCCCGGGAAGCCAATGTAATCAACTCGCTGTCGGGTCGGGTAGCCGGCCTCAACGTCTCCAGCACCGTTTCGGGGCCGGGTGGCTCCAGCCGGATCACGCTCCGGGGCAATACCTCGATCTCGGGCGACAACCAGCCGCTGTTCGTCATCAACGGCATTCCTATGGACAACAGCAACCTCGGTAGCGCTGGTCTCTGGGGTGGCGCCGACTTTGGCGACGGCATCTCCAGCCTCAACGCCGACGATATCGAAACCCTTACCGTGCTGAAAGGCGCCACCGCAGCAGCCCTCTATGGCTCCCGCGCCAAAAACGGCGTTATCCTCATCACCACCAAAACCGGCAGCGCCCGCAAAGGCCTCGGCGTGGAATGGAGCAGCAACATCCAGTTGGATCAGCCGATGATCCTCAGCGACTGGCAACAGGAATACGGCCAGGGCACCCTTGGCGCCGCACCGGCCACGGTTTCGGAAGGCCTGAACACCGGCCTGAGTAGCTGGGGCGCCAAACTGACCGGCCAGCCAGCCTACGAATTTGACGGCGTGCAGCGCCCCTACACGGCCAAAGGCATCGCCGCCAAAGATTTCTACCAGACCGGCCTCACCCACATCAATACGCTGGCCATCGACGGCGGCAACGAAAACCTGGGCGCCCGCTTCTCCATCTCGCACCTTGGCAACAAGGGCGTTGTGCCCGCGAGCGAGTTGCAGCGGCAAAATTTCAACGCCGGCATCACCATCAAACAAGGCCGCCTGAGCGCTGAACTGAAAGCCAACTACACCCGCGAACGCGCCGACCGCAACAACCTGAGCGATTCGCCCGGCAACCCGAACTTTGCCATCACCTTCCTGCCCGCCAACGTAGACCAAAGCCTGCTGGCCGGCGTCGACGGCGAAGGCTCCGAGCGCGACGGCAGCGAACAAGAATTCAATGACAACGGCTTTACCACCAACCCGTATTTCGCCGCCTATAAGTTTATCAACAACTCCGCCAAAGACCGTATTCTCGGCGCCGCCACCATCCGCTACAAGCTCGCCGACTGGCTCTACGTGCAAGGCCGCATCGGGCAGGATTTTTACAGCAACCGCATCACCACCGTGACGCCGTCCGGCACCGAATACAACCCGGCCGGCAACATGGCCGAGCGGAGCCGGCGTTTCGCCGAGCGCAACCTGGAAGGCCTGCTGGGCATCAACCACTCGTTTAGCGAAAACTTCGGCATCAACCTCGGTGTGGGTGGCAACCGCATGGACCGCCGTTCCGAAAACATCGAAGCCAATGGCGGCACCTTCGTCATCCCGTATCTCTACGCCCTGGGCAACACCACCAGCCGCAACTTCTCCTACACCCTCGACCGCTGGCGCACCAACTCGGTGTTTGGCTTTGCCGAATTCGACCTGGCACACCAGTTTTACCTGAACATTACCGGCCGCAACGACTGGTATTCCACCCTCGTCAATCCGTCCTACTTCTACCCCTCGGTAAGCGCCTCCTGGGTATTCTCCGAAGCCCTGCAAAGTTCTTTCCTGAACTACGGCAAACTCCGCCTGGCCTATGCAGCCGTGGGCGGCGACGCCAATCCGTACCAAACGCAACTGTACTACAACATCGGAGGCACCATCAACGGCAACCCGCTGGGCAACATCGCCAACGGCTCCATCCCGAACAAAGACCTGAAACCGCTCAGCATCCAGGAACTGGAAGCCGGTGTGGACCTCCGCCTGCTGAACAACCGCCTGGGCGTGGACCTGACCTGGTACAACAAAAAAACGACCAACGACATCGTTAGCGCCTCCATTTCGGGTACCTCCGGCTTCGGTACCGCTGTGTTCAACCTGGGCGAAGTCAAAAACACCGGCTTTGAACTACTGCTCAGCCTGGAAGCCGTGCGGGCCAAAAATTTCAGTTGGACCAGCTCCTTCAACTTCGGCTACAACAACAGCGAAATCGTGAACCTCGCCGGCGGCCTGAAAACCCTTCAGGTAGACGGCTCGCGCACGCAAACCGCTTTCATCCACCAAACCGTGGGCCTGCCGTTTGCCAACATCAAAGCCTTTGACTACAAACGCGACGACCAGGGCCGCATCCTGCTCAACAATGGCTTGCCGCAACAAGGCGACCTGCTCGACATGGGCTCCGGCGTACACAAACTGACCGGCGGCTGGAACAACGAATTCCGCATCGGCCAGATCCGCCTCGGCGCCCTGATCGACTTCAAAACCGGCGGCAAAATCTTCTCCGCCACCAATGCCTACGCTTACCAGTTTGGGGTACACAAAGCCACCCTCGAGGGCCGCGAAGGCCAGATCGTGGCCGAAGGCATCGACCAGGCCACCGGCGAAGCCAATACCGTAGCCGTTTCTGCCCAACAGTACTACAGCTCGGTCGACAACATCAGTTCCCTCTTCGTGTACGACGCCAGTTTCATCAAACTGCGCCAGTTGACCCTCGGCTACAGCGTACCGACCAACCGCCTGAACAGCGTGGGTATCCAGGGCCTGACCATTTCGCTGGTGGGCCGCAACCTGGCTATTTTGATGAAAAAAACAGACAACATCGACCCGGAATCGAACTACAACAACTCCAATGCCCAAGGGCTTGAATTGGCCGGCGTGCCAACCACCCGCTCGCTGGGTCTTTCGCTCAATGTCAAATTTTAAGGCCAACACCTGAGTTTGACAAAAAAGCGCCCTGTTGTTTTTCATTCTTTTAACTCAAATGACATGAAACGTTTTATCAATAAATTTTCCATTCTCCTGGTCGGTTTCGTCCTGTTGGCCCAAGGCTGTACGAAGGATTTCACGGAAATCAACACCGACCCCACCTCCGCCGGAGCGGAGGCCTTCAACCCCAACTCCCTGCTCACCAGCGCTCAACTGCGCTACACCGGTAGCACGGACTTTGCTTTCGAAACCTGGCGCACCAACCTGATCTATCTCAGCACGATGATGCAGCACCTCTCGAATGTAAACGGCTACTGGGTGGGTGACAAAAGCCGCAACAACCCCGGCTACGAGGCTTCGTATTTTGAACGCGCCTACGACGAACAGGTGAAATACGTGGTCGACCTCGTGCGCTTCACCGATGGCCGGGTCGAATACCCCAACCTGCACAACGTCGGACGGATTATGAAGGTGCTGATTTTCCACCGCCTGACCGATATTTACGGCGACGTACCCTACTCGGAAGCCGGCCTCGGTTTTTACGAGCAGATTTTCACGCCGAAATACGACACCCAGGAAAGCATCTACGACAATATGCTCAGCGAACTGGAAAGTGCCGCTGCCAACCTGAACCCGAACGAAGATGCCCTCATCGGCGATTTGATGTATGCCGGCGACCTGGACAAGTGGAAAAAACTGGCCAACTCCCTGATGCTCCGCCTGTCGATGCGCCTGAGCAAAGCCAACGCGACCAAAGCCCAGCAATGGGCTGAAAAAGCCGCCACCGCCGGGCTAATGACCAGCAACGACGACAACGCCCTGATTCTGCACGACGCTTCGTCGGACCGCCTGACGCCCTGCCGCAACAGCATCGTCATGAACCTGTCGTACGAGATACCCAACATGCGCCTCAGTCAAACTTTCGTCGACTGGATGAAAAGCAAATCCGACCCGCGCCTGTTTGTGTATGGCAAAAACCCGGACGGCAACACCAACCCGGCCACTACCTTCGGGATGCCGAACGGGTATGACCTGGCCAACAAACCGGTTTCCGGCGCGCCGGGATACCCAGCCAACGGCCTCGACGGCTACATCGCCCCCAACTTGCCTATCGTAGGCAAACTCAGCGGCCCGACGTTTATCCTGACCTTTGCTGAAGTCGAACTGATGCTGGCCGAAGCCGCACAGCGCGGCTGGAACGTGGGCGGCAGCGCCTCGGACCACTACAACAAAGGCGTAAAAGCCGCCTTGACCTACCTGAGCCAGTACGACCCCGCCGGCGCCATCGCCGATGCTGTTGCCGACGCCTACGTGAGCGCCAATGCCTTGCAGGCCGGCACCGAACTGCAACAAATCGCCGAGCAGTACTGGGCCGCTACCTTCCTGAACGAATACGAAGCCTTCGCCAACTGGCGCCGCACCGGATTCCCGCAACTGACCCCGACGAGTTTCCCCGACGATATCACCAACGGGCAAATTCCGCGGCGCCTGCGCTACCCTACTGCGGAGTATTCGAACAACGAAGTCCATATCCAGGAAGCCGTAGCCCGGCAAGGCGCCGACGACCTGCTGACCCGAGTTTGGTGGGACAATTGAGCCCGTGAAGAAATACAATTGAGTTAGCTTAGTTTGCCAAGGCGCATCATGTAATGCACCTACAACCCGACAGGAGTTCCGCGCAAAACCTTGCGCGGGCTCCTGCTTTTTTTTAGGGCCGGCAAGCCCCAAATCGATGGCAGAAAAGTTGCCGGCATTGGCACTTTGCCTACTTTAGTCCCTCCAAGCCACCCATTCCAGAACACAACAATATTACCTATGGGTTTCCTTTTCCGGTCCGTTTTGAGCGCTTTCGTCGCGCTGCTGTACCCTACCCTATTGGGCGCACAAGCCCTGTTTGAGTGGCTCCCGCCCGCCCAAACCGGCGTGGATTTCGTCAACCGGATTGAAGAAGATTCGGAAGAAGACAATGTGTTAGCCTACGAATATTTTTACAACGGCGGCGGCGTGGCGGCCGGCGACCTGAACAACGACGGCCGAATCGACCTCTATTTCACCGCCAACCGCGAAACAAACCGGCTCTACCTCAACCAGGGCAACCTGAAGTTTGAAGACATCACTCGCTCCGCCGGCGTGGGCGGCCGCCGCAACGCCTGGAAAACCGGCGTTACCCTGGCCGATGTGAACGCCGACGGCTGGCTCGACATTTACGTTTGTTATTCAGGCCGCGGCAACACCGAAGCGCGCCGCAACCAATTGTTTATCAACAACCAAGACCTGAGTTTTTCCGAAAAAGCAGCCGCCTACGGCCTCGACGACCCAGGCTACGGCACCCAGGCCGCCTTTTTCGACTTCGACCTCGACGGCGACCTCGATTGTTTCCTCCTCAACCACAACATCAAGGAATACCGCAATTTTGAAAACGACCAGATCCGCCGCAGCCGCGACCCGCTGGCCGGCGACAAACTCCTGGAAAATCAAAACGGCAAATTCGTCGACATCAGCGAACGCGCCGGCATACCCGGCAACCCGCTCGGCTTTGGCCTTGGCCTGGCCGTGTCGGACCTCAACCTCGACGGCTGGCCCGACCTCTACATCAGCAACGACTACAACGAACCCGACTACCTGCTGCTCAACGACGGCAAAGGCCACTTCACGGATGCCGCCGCCGCCGCACTCGGCCATATGTCGCACTTTTCCATGGGCTGCGACATTGCCGATGTGAACAACGACGGCCGCCCCGACATCCTGACCCTCGACATGCTCCCGGAAGACAACCGCCGCCAAAAACTCCTGCAAGGCCCCGAAAACTACGAACTCAACGCCATGATGGTAAAATCGGGGCGCCACCACCAGTACATGCGCAACATGCTGCACCTCAACACACTGGACCGCAGGCCCTGGCTCGCCGACACCCTGCGCGGGCAGCCGGGAGAGCCCCGGTTACCGGTGTTTGAAGAAATCGGCCAATTGGCCGGGCTCGCCAATACCGACTGGAGCTGGTCGGCCCTGCTGGCCGATTTTGACAACGACGGCTGGCAGGATGTTTTCATCACCAACGGCTATCTCCGCGACTATACCAACCGCGATTTCCTGCGCTACTGGGGTGATTACCTGATCAAAAAAGCCGCAGCCGCCGAACCGCCCTCCTTGCTCGAACTGGTGCAAAAAATGCCCTCCAGCAAAATCAGCAACTACCTGTTTCGCAACAACGGCGACCTCACGTTCAGCAACATGACCGAGGCCTGGGGCATGGACCAGCCGGCCGTGAGCAACGGCGCTACCTACGCCGACCTCGACAACGACGGCGACCTTGAAATCGTGGTCAACAACATCAACGAGCCCGCTTTTATCTATAAAAACAAGGCCCGCGAAACCAACGGCAACAACTACATCCAGTTGCAATTTGCCGGCACGGCCCACAACACAAAAGGGATCGGCACCCAAATCCGGTTCCTGACCGGCGATGGCCGGGTGCAATGGCACGAACTCATGGCCACCCGCGGGTACCAATCGGCCGTGCCCGAAATCCTGCACATCGGCCTGGGGCAATCCAAAACCCCGTACCTCCAGATAAGCCGCCCGGAAACACCCGGGCAATGGGCTACGGTAAGCGGGCATGAGATCGACATGAACCGCCGCAACACCCTGGACTGGCGCAACAACACGCTTAGCCCCCCCTTGGGCATCCACCTGGATTGGGAAACCCAGCCCGAGGCCCTGCCCGGCACAGGCCCCTACCTTGGCGCCTTGCCCCGGCACACCGAGTATGATTTCAACGATTTTAAACGCCAGCCTTTGCTGCCCTACATGCTCTCGCGCTGCGGGCCGGCTATGGCAGCGGCCGATGTGAACGGCGACGGCCTCCAGGATTTGTTTTTTGGCGGCGCCAAATGGAGCCCCGGCAACGTGTTTTTTCAGACCGCAGACCAGCGTTTGGTCCCCGGCCCCGATTCGACCTTCCGGGCAGACTTGTTTTGTACCGACGCCGATGCGCTCTTTTTTGACGCCGATGCCGACGGCGACGCCGACCTCTACGTGGCCTCCGGCGGCTACTCCGACTACCGCGACGACCAGGACCCCAACCTCGAAGACCGGCTCTATCAAAACGACGGCGCCGGCCATTTTACCAAACGGGAAGGCGCTGTTCCCGGCATGCCCTACGCCAAATCCTGCGTGCGAGCTGCCGATGTGGACGCCGACGGCGACACCGACCTGTTTGTGGGCGGGCGGGTAATTCCGGGCTACTACCCGATTGCGCCGCCGAGTTATATCCTGCTCAACGAGGGGAAAGGACAGTTTCGAAAAGCGGTTTTTCCTAATTTTCCCGAACGCCCGGGCATGGTCACCGACGCGGCCTGGGTCGACCTCAACCACGACCGCCGGCCCGACCTCGTGCTCTGTGGCGAGTGGATGCCGATCCGGGTATTTTTGAACACCGGCAACGATTTTGAGGAGCATACCCTGGATTTTTTTGACAAACCCTATGCCGGCCTCTGGAACCGCTTGTTGGCCGCCGACCTGGACCGGGACGGCGACATTGACCTGGTGGGCGGCAATTTTGGGCGAAACAGCCAACTAAAAGCCTCCGACCGGGAGCCGCTTCGCCTGGTGTTCAACGATTTTGACCAAAACGGCTCGGTGGACCCCATTCTTTGCGCCTACAATCAGGGCAACAGTTATCCATTCCTGACCCGCGACGAGCTGCTGGACCAAATCGCGGCCATGCGTCCGCGTTTTACCAGTTATGAAAAATTTGCCGATGCGACCCTGACGGATATGTTTACGCCCGAGGAACTTCGGGGCGCCGACACCCTGCTGGCCAACCATTTGGAGACTACATTTTTTGAAAACAAAGGCGGCCGTTTTGAAGCGCATGTATTGCCGGCAGCGGCCCAGGTGGCGCCGGTGAGTGTGGTGTTGGCCGGCCCCGGGCCGGAAAACCGGCTCTGGTTGTTTGGCAACCAACAGGCGATGCGGCTGCGACTGGGCCAGATGGACGCCAATTCAGGCGTTTTGCTGGAATTTCAAACCGGCAAAGGATATCAGCGCGTTGCGGCGCCATTTCACGTGTCGGGCGATGTGCGTTCGGGGTTGCGCATGGCGCTGGGCAAAACAGGGCAGGAACTTTGGCTACTGGGGCGAAACAACGCAGCCGCAGCCGGCTACAGTTTTTGGCCGCGCTGAAAAGACTTGTTTGGCCATTTTATCGTTAGTACCTCAAACAAATTTGACAACACATGAAACGGCATATTCCGAGTTTAATCACGCTCTTTTTGATCAGCCTGACCCTGGCTGCCTCGGCACAGCA
>JADLDL010000336.1 GCA_020846655.1 Saprospiraceae bacterium
ACGAAAACCCAGCCGTTCCAAAAGATACGAGTAAAAGGTGGCGTGGTCCTCTTCGCCCAAATCGTGGCGCTGGTTCATCAGGCAGCGGCCAAACAGCAAAAACTGGAGCATCACCAGGCCCATGACCAGGACAACCGCCCACCAGGTAAACAAAAACGGCGCCACCCAAGCCAACAACGTGACCAACAAATGAAGCCCGAAAAAAACTTCTGACGTAACCGTACGCATGATGTGAATGATGAGTTATAAATGATGAATGGGTTCACCTTGAACGGAAGATCAACCCTGCTGCGAACGCCAAAAATATTCATCATTCATCATTCATCCAACGGCTTGCGCATCAGCCAATCGGGTTGAGGATCGTCGCCGACCCAGAAGGTTTCGACGCCAAAGATTTCGTAGTCGTTTTTTTGGTAAAACGCGATGCTGCGCGGCGATTTTTGCCAGACGCTCAACCAAACCCAGCCGGCGCCGGTGGCGCGGGCGCGGTCTTCGGTAAACTGGAGCAGGCGGGCGCCTAAGCCCAGACTTTGCGCAGATTGGTCCACGTAGATGCGCACCAGTTGGAGCGCGGGGCCGTGCGGCCAGTCGGGCGGGACATGGCGGGTGTGTAATTTTAAGTAGGCCACCAGGGCGTCGTCGAGAAAGGCAAAATAGAACTCGACGCCGGGCTCGGCCAGTTCTGCCCGCAGGTGCTCGGGGTGAAATTGCGTGCGGCAATACTGCTCGAAGGGTTCCGGTTCGTTGTCGGCCTGCCAGGCTACCCGAAACGTGGTTTCGGCAAACGCGCAGAGCCGGTCGAGTTCCTCCGGCCGGACGGGGCGGATCAGCAGCCCCGAAAAACGATGTTCCGCATCGCGAGTAGGCATCTTGAAAAACAATTGAGCGCCTGCGGGAAGGCTATTTCCGTTCGATTTCTTTCATCATGTGCTTGATGATCTGTTTGACCTGCGACGAAAACTCCTTCTCCAGGATCCAGAAATAGTAGTTTTTGTCTTTCGCTAGGATATCGCGCACGGGTTGACCGTTGTATTTGCCGAAATTAAACACCACCGTGCCGTCGAGTTGGACCCGCAATTTTTGGGTCGCGTCGAGGAAATTCAGGTCGTTGGTAAAATCGTGCAGGGCCTGCATGTCGTTTTTGATGGGCGCCGGGATCAGGTTGCCGTCTTCATCCAGCAAATCCTTGCCCTCGTAGGTCCTCAACTGGCCTTTGAACACCTCCAGTGTGGCTTGCACATCGGCCAGGGCATCGTGGGCGTCGGTCATTTCCTTGCCGCAATAGAGCCGGTAAGCCGCCTTCAGGGTGCGGGGCTCCATTTTGTAAAAAATGCGCTGCACGTCGATGAGCCGGCGTTTGCTGATATCGAACTCCAGGCCCACGCGCGAAAATTCTTCCATGAGCATGGGCACGTCGAAGCGGTTGGAATTGTAGCCGGCCAGGTCGGCATCGCCGATAAAATCCCAGATTTTCTGCGCCAATTGGCGAAACGAGGGCTTGTTGGCCAGGTCTTTCGGCGTGATGCCGTGGATGGCCATGGATTCTTCCGAAATGGGTATGCCGGGGTTGACGAGGGTACTCAGTTCGTCCGGGTCCTGGCCGTTTTTGGGCAGTTTGATCAAGGCAATCTGCACTATCCTGTCCCGCACGACATTGAGCCCTGTCGTTTCCACGTCAAAAAATACGATATCCCGATCGAGGTTAAGTTTCATCTTGCAAGCAGGCGATGGCTGATCGCTACAGTTTTTAATTTTTGGCCGGCCCTTTCACCTGTTGCACCTCGTCGTCGAGCAGGTCTTCGTCGAGCAGGCCGCGGTTTTTGGCTGTTTCGGCGTAGCCGTGCAACTGCACGGGTTTTTGGGTTTTCCGCATCCGGATATTGAGCATTTCTACAAAAAGAGAGAAGAAAATGGCAAAGTAGAGGTAGCCTTTCGGCACGGCGCCTACGGTGAAATGGCCCAAATGGGCCGCCTAGGCGATGAGCGAAAAGCCGATCAGGATCAGGAAAGCCAGGCCGAGCATTTGCACAGTGGGGTGTTCGTTGACAAACTTGCTGACCGAACCCGAAAAGATCATCATGATCAGGACGGAAACCACCACGGCGATGACCATGATCGTCAGGTCGTTGGCCAGGCCGACGGCCGTGAGGATCGAGTCGAACGAAAACACGATGTTGATCAGGGCAATTTGCACAATGACGGCGTTGAGGGCCGATTTGCCCGTGCCCACTTGGGGATCGTCGGCGGCCACCGGGCTTTCCAGTTTGTGGTGGATTTCAGAAGTGGCTTTGTACAGCAGAAATATACCCCCCAAAAAGAGAATCAAGCCCTGTCCGGTGACGTCGCCGTGCATGCCCAGGAAGTCGATGTGCATTAAGGATGCGTTCATGCCGATGATCCAGACCAGCGCGAAAAGCAGTAGGATACGCAGCACCATCGCCAGGATCAACCCGATGTTGCGGGCCTTGGGTTGTTCGTGCGCCGGAAGTTTGGCGGAGATGATCGACAGGAAGATGATATTATCCACCCCCAGCACGATTTCGAGGAAGGTAAGAGTGAGCAGGCTGACCCAAACTTCTCCGGAGGCAAAATCCGGCATGGTAAACAACAACATGGCGCTAGTTTTTTAAAAGACAGTTCTGATTCCGGCGGCAATGTTACGGCTTTCCAATGTTTTGCAGCCGACATTTACCCGGATTTAGGCAAACACAAGTGGCACTCCCCTTGTTCAAGGTGTAGATTTGTCAAAAAACAAATAGACACATGAAAAAAATCTCCTTTTTATTCCTCTTTTCCGCCTTGTCGCTGGCGCTCAGCGCCCAATCCCTGCCCAAAAAATATGTATTCCTGGAGCACTTCACCAACTCGCCCTGTCCGATTTGCGCCAGCAAAAACCCGGCCTACTACAGCCTCATCAAACAGTACCCGAACGATGTGCGCAACCTCAGCATCTACTCGGCAGTGCCCTACAGTTCGTGTTTGATCTACAAGGCCAATACCGCCGACAACAGTGCGCGGGCCAATTACTACGACATCGTTGGCAGCCCGACGCTTATCCTGAACGGCACCCAACTGGCGCCCAGCACACCGCTGCTGCCACCAGCCACGCTTCAGGCTGCCCTGAACCAGACCAGCCCGATCTCGATTGAGGTGCAGGAAAGCGGCAGCAACCCTACCAAAAACATCCAGGTGAAAATCAATACCTTCGGTACCGTGCCGGCCGGCGACTACAAATTGTTTACCGCCGTAGCCGAGCGCACCGTGCTCTACAACGCGCCCAACGGCGAAAAAGAACACCACGATGTGCAGCGCGACCTGCTGCCGGGCGGCGACGGCCAGGCCATCACCCTGCCCGCCACCGGCGAATCGGCCACGTACAACTACAGCTACACCTTTACGGCGCCCGTTGGCTGGACCTCCAACTACGACTCGCTCTACGCCATCGCTTTTGTGCAAAACACCCTCACGGGTGAGGTCCTCAACGTGGGTACCCGCTTCGATCCCGTGTTTGTGGGCACCGGCGAGGCCACGCCCTTGGCCATTCAGATCCAGCCCAACCCCGCGAGCACTGAGGCGCGGGTAATCCTGCCCAACGAAGCCGTCGTACAGATAGAAGTGTATTCCATCGGCGGCCAGTGGGTTCGCACGGCTTACGAAACCCAGGGTACCGAAGTCCGTATTCCGGTGGAGCGCCTGGCGCCGGGTATTTACCTGGTAAAAATCACGGGGGATACGCGGCTGTATGTGGGGAAACTGGTGAAAAACTAGCGGCCCATATCGCCCGGCAAGGCCTGTCCAGGTTTTTCACCTTCGTTTAAAAATATCGGTATTGTGGTCATTTTTGCCACTGCAACTGTATTTCCCGGTGTCGGTTGATGCCGGGAAATATTTTTTTCTGAAGGTAAATTTAGAAGGCCGGGCAACTACCGATTCTTTTCCGGCAGTTCAGGTGGAAGGAAAGCATCAGGCGCTCCGGCCAGGCAGGCTTTCCCGGAATTTCCCTTTTGACTCTTACATTTTACATTTTACATTTTGCCTTCTTCAGCCTCCCACATAGTTGTGCGGCGTCAGTTGCCGCAACTCGTCCTTGATTTCTTCGCTCACGTCCAGGTCTTTGATAAAGGCGTGGAGATCTTCGCGGGTCACGATAGAACGGCCTCGGGTGAGGGCTTTGAGGGCTTCGTAGGGCTGCGGATAGCCTTCGCGACGCAGGATCACCTGGATGCCTTCGGCGATCACCATCCAGTTGTCTTCGAGGTCATCGAAGAGTTTGCCTTCGTTGAGCATGAGTTTGCCGAGGCCTTTGAGGATGGATTTGAAGGCGATGATCGTGTGGCCCACCGGCACCCCGAGGTTGCGCAGCACGGTGCTGTCGGTCAGGTCGCGCTGGAGGCGGCTGATGGGTAGTTTTTCGGCCAGGTGCTGAAACAGGGCGTTGGCCAGGCCCAGGTTGCCTTCGGCATTTTCAAAATCGATGGGGTTCACCTTGTGCGGCATGGCGGAGGAGCCGACCTCGTCTTTCACGGTTCTTTGGCGGAAATACTCCATCGACACGTAGGTCCAGAGGTCGCGGCAGAGGTCGATGAGGATGGTGTTGATGCGGCCGAGGGCCTGGCATTGGGCCGCCAGGTGGTCGTAGGGCTCGATCTGGGTGGTGTGTTGGGCGCGTTCGAGGCCCAGGAATTCGAGCACGAAATCGTCGCCGAAGCGGCGCCAGTCGTAGTCGGGGTAGGCGGCGTAGTGCGCGTTGAAATTGCCCGTGGCGCCGCCGAATTTGGCGCGGTGGGGGATGCCGCGCAGTTGGGCCAGTTGGCCGTCGAGCCGCTCCACAAACACCTGCAATTCTTTGCCCAGGAGGGTCGGTGAAGCGGGCTGGCCGTGGGTGCGGGCCAGCATGGGCACCCGGGCCCAGTCTTGCGCCAGTTGGTTCAGGTGCTCGCGCAGGCGCTGAAACAGCGGGTAGTACACTTCCTGAAGGGCGTTTTTGAAAAGCAGGGGATTGGCGGTATTGTTGACGTCCTGCGAAGTGAGGCCAAAGTGCACGAATTCGCGCAGGGCGCCCAGTTCGAGGGCATCGAAGCGTTCTTTCAGGAAATATTCCACGGCTTTGACGTCGTGGTTGGTGCTGCGTTCGATGGATTTGATGTATTCGGCGTCGGCCAGGCTGAAGTTTTCAAAAATCGCGTTCAATTCGTCGATTTTGGAATCTTCAAATTCGGCCAACTGCGGCAAGCCGTACTGACACAAGGCGATAAAATATTGAATTTCAACAAAAACGCGGTAGCGGATGAGGGCAAACTCCGAGAAGTAGTCGGCCAGTTCCTTCGTTTTATCGGCGTAGCGCCCGTCGATGGGCGAAATGGCATGCAGCATTGTTTCACAATTTAGAACCCGGCAAAATTAGAAAAACATGTGCAGGCGCTTTCATTTTAAGCAAGAAGAAGCGTGTACTTTTGCGGCCAAAATCACTTGTACATGGATAAAAATGTTTGGATCGGCCTGCTAACGGCCGCCCTTTGCCTGGCTTTTGTGCTGACACAATCGGCTGGCCCCAGCACCGTGGATACGCTGGAAAAAGAAACCATGCAAATCCACGACGAGGCGATGAAAGAAATGGCCGATATGAAACGCCTCGGCCGTGTATTGAAAGAGGAATTTAAAATGCTCGATTCAACATCGCTCCGCAAGGAGCCGCTCCGGCAAACCCTCGCGCAAATGCAGGCTGCGGAAGACGAAATGTACGCCTGGATGCAGCAATACCGGGCACCCGACAAAAAAGACGCCAAAGCCGCCCAGGCCTACCTGGAAGACCAAAAGCAAAAGATTGAAAAAAACCAGCAAAACCTGCACGCCGCCCTCGAGGCCGGCAAAGAATTGCAGGGTCAATAAGAGCAGTTTTAGGCTGTTGCCAGACAACTATGGCATTCGGTAAACAGTAACACACAAGCATGAAAAATATCCTCTTTTTGGCCCTCGCGCTCTCGGTGTGGGCGGCCTGCGCGCCTTCTCCAAGTGGCCCCTTGCCCATTTTGGGCGAACGCGACGTGGTGAACGGCGACACCATTTACCCCACCATTCCGGATTTTGCGTTCGTAGACCAGGACAGCCAGGTGGTGACCAACGCTACCTTCGCCGGCAAAATCTACGTCGTGGATTTTTTCTTCGTCCACTGCCCCACCATTTGCCCCAAAGTAAAAGCCAACGGCCTCCGGGTGTACCAGAAATACAAAAACGACGCGCGCGTGGGGATGCTCTCCCACTCCATCGACACCAAAAACGACACCGTAGCCGCCCTGAAACGGCACGCGCAGAAACTGGGTATTGAAGCCACCAAATGGCACCTGGTGACCGGCGACAACGATGCCATTTACGGTATCGCCGACAACTACTTCAGCGTGGCCACCGTGAACCCGGATGTGCCCGGGGGCTTCGACCACAGCGGCCGGCTGATCCTGGTCGATCAAAACCGCCATGTCCGCTCGTTTTGCGACGGCACGGATGCCAAGGAAGTGGACCGTTTTATGCTCGATATTGACCGCCTGCTGGCCGAACAATACGGCAAGCACTAAGCCCACAACGTATGCGAACTCTCCTTCCGGTCCTGCTACTTTCGGTTTTTTGCGCCCTCGTTGCCTGGCAATGCGAGGTCCAGCAATCGTTTGCCGAAGGCGAGCGCCTGTACAAGGCCAACTGCGCCAATTGCCACATGGACGACGGGGTCGGGCTGGGCGGACTCATTCCGCCGCTGGCCGGCTCTGACTACCTGACGACACACCGCGACGCCCTGCCCTGCATGCTGCGCAAAGGACTGGAAGGTCCGATTGTGGTGAACGGCAAAACATATAATGAAAAAATGCCGGGCATACCGACCCTCACTCCCATCCAGGCAACCAACCTGCTCAACTACCTGAATCAGGCCTGGGGCAACCAGAATGGCCTTTACCGGCTCGATGAGGTGACCAATGCCATGGAAAAATGTGCGTCATTTAATTGACAGATACCGGCACAAAAAGCAAAAGCCGGTTTGATGTTCAGGGACAACTGTCTATTTTTGGCTTTCCCCCCTTCGGGGAATTTTCCGGCACCTGAACATGAAAAAACTCATCCTCCTACTGACGGGCTGTGTGTTGTCCGCCCGCTTATTGGCACAAGCACCTTCGAACGACAACTGCGACGCGCCGATTCCCCTGGGTATCGCCCCGACTTGTACCAACACGGTGTACACCACTGCCGGCGCCACCCCGACCGATATCGGCTCCAACAATATCCCGTCCTGCCTCACCTCCGCCCCCAGCCGCGACGTGTGGTTCACCTTTGAATGCCCCAGCAGCCCGCTCGACTTTCGCATCCAACTCACCGGTACGGGCGCCAACTCCATCCAAAACCCCGTTGTAACGGTGTACCGGGGCGATTGCAGCCCCGAAGGCCTGTTCGAACTGGCCTGCTTCCCGACCACCCTGGGCGCCACTACCTTGTACCTGGACCTCGAAGCGCTCACTGGCGGTGCCACCTACGTGATCCGGGTGTCCGACAACTCGCCGGACACCGCCCCGCAGCCCGGTACTTTTACCCTCTGCGTCGACGAAATACCACCCATCGTCACGATCGACCAGGGCAGCACCTCGCTCTGCTCCGGCACGCTGTACGACACCGGCGGCCCGGACGAAGACTACGGCAACGACGAGGATTTCACGTTCACCATTTGCCCCAACCAACCCAGCGACTGCATCACCTTCACCCTCGATTATTTCAGCCTCGATGCCAGTCCGGTGGCGGGCAACAGCGGCCAGGATGTTCTTTCTTTTTTCGATGGAAAAGACGCCAACGGCCCGGTGTTGGCCCAATTGAACGGGTTCAGCGGCCCAACGGCCACCGTGGGCGGCGGCGGCGTGTGTTTTCAGGTACAGGCCCATTCGGGCTGCCTGACGATCACGTTCCAATCGGACCTCGCCGTGAGTTTCGAGGGTTTTGCCGGCCATTGGGAATGCAGCAAAGACGATTGTGTGGAGCCTTCGCCCATAGAAGTGGAAACCAGCCTCGTGCCCCAGGATATTGTCGCCTCGGTGATCGCTCCGGGCACCACCGTGACGATTACGGATATCAACTGCGCGTATGGCGCCTACGGTACGTTTAATTTTGCAACCGACAACAACGACCTCGGCCTGCGCAAAGGCTTGCTGCTCACGTCCGGTAAAGCCCCCGATGCGATCGGCCCCAACGCACAAGCGACCGTTTCCAACGCCAACAACACGAACGGCGACCCGGATCTGGACTATTTGTCCACTATTCTGGGGAGCGCCTCCAAATCCTTCGATGGCTGCATCGTGGAAATGGATGTTTTTGTAGCGACCGACGAACTGACCTTCGAATACGTGTTCGGCTCGGAAGAGTATCCGGACTTCGTGAACAACGTTTTCAACGACATTTTTGCGTTTTTTGCCTCGGGGCCGGGCATCGTAGGCGACCCCAACCTCAACGGCGCCAAAAACATCGCCATTCTGCCCAACACCACCACCCCGGTGCAGATCAACAGCGTGAATTACCTCACCAATTGGGAATATTACCGCAACAACGGGGTGCTCACCGGCTCTACCCTATCGTACAACGGCTTTACGTCGGATTACCTCGGCGCTAAAAAAAGCCTGACCGCCCGGGTGGATGTGACGCCCTGCAACACCTACCACCTGAAACTCGCTGTAGCTGACCGCGGCGACCCGGCCCTGGATTCCGGCGTGTTTATTTCGGAAGTAAAAGGCGGGGCCCCCAACCTGGACCTGCATTTTGCCAGCGGTATTGATTATTTTATCGAAGATTGCTCCGGCAATTTGGACCAACTGGTCATTACCCTCAGCAAACCCAAATCCGCAGCCACGACCTACAGCATCGACATCGGCGGCACAGCCACCCAAGGCCTGGATTACCTGCTCAATATTCCTCCGGTGATCACCTTTGAAGCCGGCGACACCCTCCTGAGTTTCCCGATACAGCCCCTGACTGACAACCTCCCGGAAGGCACCGAAACCATCACCATCAGTATTTCCACCAATTTTGGCTGCGGCACCGTGGTGTTTGAAACCATTCACCTGGAGATCAAGGACAACGCGGAAGTGCTCGTGAACGCCGGCGCCGACACGGTGTACGTGTGCGCAGGCGGCACCGTCCAACTGGAAGCCACCGGCGCCCTGGATTATTTCTGGCAACCACCCCTGGTCGTAAGCGACCCCTTCAGCGCCAGCCCCAGCATCACGCCCAGCCAGGATTTGCTGTTGCAGGTGACCGGCACCATCGGTACTTGTACGGACATAGATTCAGTGTGGATACGGGTCATCGCCGCACCGACCCTGGATGTGCAATCCGATGACTCGCCCCTGATTTGCCAGGGCGATACCCTGCAACTCCTGGCGCTGTCTAATGCCGGCGCCGCCGGGCTCCAGTGGTCGCCCAAATCAAGACTCAGCGACCCTGCCAGCGCATCGCCCCTCGCCTACCCGCTCGAAACCACCACCTATACGGCTACCCTGTGGCTGCCGGGTTGCCTGCCGGTCAGCGACGCCATTACCGTGGTGGTAGACACCTTGTTTTTCCCGGCCTTGATTCCTGACCGCACGAGCTGCCAGAATTACCCCGTCCAACTGGCGCCTCCCCTATCTTCCAGCACCACCTACGCCTGGTTGCCAACGGCAGGCTTGAATTTCTCGAACCTCGCCGGCCCCATCGCCATCCCGGATACCACCACCACCTACACCCTTACCGCCACCAGCGCCAAAGGCGCCTGTTCGAAGACCGACAGCGTAACCCTCACCGTGACGCCGGCAGATGTCAATATTTTGGATACCAACTACCTGGAAATTTGCCTGGGCACTACCGTTCAACTGAACGCCGAAGCCAGTCCAGCCGGCGATACGATCCATTGGTCGCCCGCCTTGCCACTCAGTTCCGGCACAGGTCTCCAGGTAACGACCACACCGACGGAGTCCCTCACGGTATTGGCAACGTATACCATAAATGGCTGTACGGTACGCGATTCCGTACGCATCCGTGTAGATTCTTTGCCCGATCTGACGATCAAACCAGAGCCCGACAGACCGGTGTATTGCCCCGGCGATATCATTATTTTAAAATCGGAAAAATACACTACAGCCGATTTCACAGGAATGACCCATACCTGGGACAGTTTCCCGACTCAATTCAGCCCCCTCGACAGCTGGAGTATGGTCATCGAAGCCACCAGCACCCACACGTTCCAGCGCATCAGCACCAACCACGGTTGTGTGGATACCGCCGAAATACTGGTGCGCGTCGGGATTCCACCCAACATCAGCCTTTCGGTATTTCCGCCTGAAATTTGTCCGGGGCAAAGCGCAGCACTCACGGCCGTAGTAGTGCCCAACCAGCAAGTCGAGTGGGAAGACCCCGCCAATACCCTGTCCTGTACCGATTGCCTGCTCGCTACGGCAACGCCCAACAGCAGCACGCAGTACACCATCTCCACGCCCGGGGCAGATTGTCCTGCCAGCGCCACAGCGACTGTGCTGGTACTGCCGCTGCCGGTGCTGAATTTGGTCGACCAACCCATTTGTCTGGGCAATTCGATCGTGTTGAACAACGTGCCGACCGACCCGGACGACCAATACACCTGGACTGCCAGCCCGCCAGGCGCCATCGACAACCCCAAGGCCGCCAGCCCGGAGGTGACGCCCCTGGTGACCACGACCTACACCGTGACGGCTATTGGGCAATGCAACACCCAGGGCAGCGTGACCATCACGGTCAACAGCGGCACGATCGATGCCGGCGCCCAGCAAACCATCTGCAAGGGCTCGCCCGTGACCCTCAGCGCTATCGCTTCCGGCAGTGCGGGGACCATCACCTGGCTACCGCTCAACAGCAGTGGCAACCCGGTGACCGACCAGCCAGACAGCACCACGACCTACACGGCCGTGTTGGATTTTGGCAACCAGTGTTTGGTGAAAGATTCCGTGCAAGTTGTGGTGATACAAGGGGTTACGCTTCAAGCGCTGGCCGTGTCGCCGGCCGTTGATTCGCTGTGTGCCGGCCGGCCGCTGCTGCTGAAAACCAAAGCCGATCCGGCGGGGGCAAGTCTGGTTTGGTCGGAGAATGGGCTGCCCATTCCGGGCGCCACGCTGGATTCGCTGGCGGTTGCTCCGCCGTTCAGCGAGACGCCCGTGACGGTCCGGTACAGCGTAGTGGCAACCGATGCCTATGGTTGCACGGCGTCGCGGAGTTTTGAGCAGGTGGTGAAACCCTGTTTTGTGTTTCCCAATGTATTTACGCCGGACAACGACCAGGTGAACGACGTGTTCTCGGGGATCGTGGCCTACGATGGCTCGGTGGATGTGGCTGAGTTTCGGGTGTTCAACCGCTGGGGCCAAAAAGTGTTTCAGGCGCGGCCGGGCCAGCAGAGTTGGGATGGCTTGGTAGACGGGAAGGAGGCGCCCTCAGATGTGTACGCCTATTTTATCACCATCCGCTTTTCGAACGGAACGGAAAAAACATTTCAAGGTGACGTGACGTTACTTCGATAGCATTTTCCTGCGAGCAACAAAATCCCCCCTTCGCAGGGGAAACACTCTTCCTTGTTGGCCACCCGGTGTTGCACCGTGGTGGCCTTTTTTTTCTGAAAAATGCTACATTTGCGTCATGCGTAGACTTGCCGCGTCCTTTTTTCTCCTCGTTTACCTCTTTGCCAACACGGAATTGCACGAGTTGGCCAAGATCGGCGCCTTTATCGGGCACTATGCCGAGCACCGGCAGGAAGACAAGGACATGACGCTGGGCAAGTTTATCACGATCCACTATTTCAGTGGCAATGTGCGGGACGCAGACTACGACAGAGACATGCAGTTGCCGTTCAAAACCAACGACTGCGACAATTTCACCCCCACCCACACCATCCCGGTCGCCTTGGTACATGCCCTGAACCCTGTGTTTATGGTTGATGTAAACGGGCTACCCCTCTACGACCAATCGGCCCTGCCCTCCTTGCAGGCCTCCGATATCTGGCAACCGCCAAAGGCTTGCTGAGCTGTTTTCCTTTTTTCTGTTTGGAGCACTATCCCAGGCGCAGTTTGCGGCCTGCCTCCGCTTTGTGCGGCTTTCTGTGCTTTACAACCGGCAACAACCCTTTTTAGCGCTTTGACCAATTGTTTCGCGATGCGGCGGCTGTCCGGCCCCGTTTTGCGCCGCATGCCGTCTTTTTTGCAAGCCATTCGCCGGGCCTGGACAAGGCCCCCGGCGATGTAAATTCCATATGCAACATGCTGGATCAGATTATTCAGTTTTCCATAAAAAACAAACTCATCATCGGGCTTTTTACCCTGGGTTTGATTGGCTACGGCGTCCTCGAAACCACACGGCTACCCATCGACGCCGTGCCGGATATCACCAACAACCAAGTCCAGGTGATTACCGTAGCCCCATCCCTGGGCGCTCCCGACATTGAGCGGCTCATTACCTTCCCGATCGAGCAAGCCAACAGCAACATACCCGGCCTGAAGGAAATCCGGAGTTTCAGCCGCTTCGGCTTGTCGCTGGTGACCATTGTATTTCACGACGACGTGGACGTCTACTGGGCCCGGCAGCAAATCGCCGAGCGGCTCCAACAGGCCCAGTCGCAAATTCCGGCCGGCATCGGCACGCCCTCGATGGCGCCCGTCACCACCGGCCTGGGCGAAATTTACCAGTACGTCGTGCGCGCCAAACCCGGTTTTGAACAACAATACAGCCTGCGCGAGCTGCGCACGATCCAGGACTGGATGGTGCGGCGCCAACTGATCGGCACCCCGGGCGTAGCCGACGTATCGACCTTCGGCGGCGAACTGAAACAATACGAGGTGGCGGTGATGCCCGACAAACTCAAGTCGTTCGGGCTCACCATCACCGATGTGTTTGACGCCCTCGAAAGCAACAACCAAAACACCGGCGGCGCCTACATCGAAAAAGGCCCTACAGTGTTGTACATCCGCAGTGAGGGCCTGGTGGGCAGTCCGGCGGATATTGAAAAAATAGTGGTCAAAACCACCAACGGCGTCCCGGTGCTGGTGCGCGACCTGGCCCGCGTGGGC
Source organism: Saprospiraceae bacterium (assembly GCA_020846655.1). Lineage (GTDB taxonomy): Bacteria > Bacteroidota > Bacteroidia > Chitinophagales > Saprospiraceae > M3007. The sequence continues at coordinate 13,086 of JADLDL010000336.1, forward strand.
GAAGGCGCCGCCACCCGCTACGGCGCCGTGTGCTACAACGACCAGGGCGAAGTGGCCGGGGCTGTGGTGATGATGCTGAAAGGTGAAAACTCCTCCACAGTGATCAAAGCCGTGAAGGCCAAAATTGAAGCCATTCAAAAAACCTTGCCCGAGGGCGTGCTCATTGAGCCGTTTCTGGACCGCACGAAAATGGTCAACAACGCCATCCACACCGTGGAGGTAAACCTGCTCGAAGGCGCACTCATCGTGGTGTTCGTGCTGGTCTTTTTCCTGGCCAACCTGCGCGCCGGCCTGATCGTGGCTTCGGTGATTCCGCTGTCGATGCTGTTTGCCGTGATTTTGATGAATATGTTTGGCGTGGGCGGCAACCTGATGAGCCTCGGCGCCATCGATTTCGGTCTGATCGTGGATGGCGCGGTGATCGAGGTCGAAGCCGTCATGCACCAACACACCCACAGCAAACACTTCAAGGACACCAACCGGCTCAGTACCGCCCAAATGAACGAGGAAGTGCACCATGCGTCCTCCCGCATCATGAACGCCGCAGTGTTTGGCCAAATCATTATCCTGATCGTGTACCT
>JADLDL010000337.1 GCA_020846655.1 Saprospiraceae bacterium
ATACAAGGTGAGCGAGCGCCCCGTCAGGGCGGTCACTTTCCGGTGCACCACAGGGTAACTCATGCCCAGCAGCCGGCTGATCTCCTCGACCGAAAGATCGGCTTGCGCCAAACGGCTTTCCACAACCGCCTGTAGTTTTTGTAAAAAAGCATCCTCCGGGTCGGCCGCTGGAGTAGCAGAGTGTTCGGCCCGGGGCGCCGACAGGCTGTAGCGGGCCTGCAATTGCCGGCGCAATTCCAGCAAATTGGCCAGTACGACCTGCAACTCTTCCGGGTGAAAGGGTTTGGCCAAAAAAGCATCCGCGCCGCGCCGCAGGCCCGCAATCCGGTCTTCTACCCCGGCCCTGGCCGTGAGCAAAACCAAGGGGATATGGCTGCTGCGCTCGTCCTGTTTCAGGGTATCACACACCTCGAAGCCGTCTTTTTCCGGCATCATCACGTCGCTGATGATGATATCGGGGATCAATTCAAGGGCCTTTTCGATACCAGCCTGTCCGTTGTACGCATACTCAAGTTGATAGTCCTTGGCCAGGCAGGCGCTCAGGTATTCTACCACATCGGGGTTGTCTTCCACCATCAGCAACACCGGCCGGGCAGCATCCGGCGAGCGTGGGGGCGTTACCGGCTCCGGCGGACCCAAAGGCCGGAAAAAGGAATTGGGCCCGGGGTCCATCGGCGCATCCCGGTGTACCGGAAGATTGACCCGGAACGTGGCCCCCTGCCCTTCGACACTCTCCACCGCGATCGAACCGCCCATTGCCTTTGCCAGTTCGCTGGTGAGGGCCAGTCCGATGCCGGAGCCGCCCAGGTGGGCATAGTGCGGATTGGATGCCTGAAAAAAACGGTCGAAGAGAAAAGGAAGGTCCTTTGCCGGGATGCCAATACCGGTGTCCGAAACCGTCAGGTGCAACATGGCGGCCTCAGCGTCCGTCGCATCGGGCAACAACTCGGCCCGCAACACCACTTGTCCACCCAAGGGCGTGAATTTGATGGCGTTCGACAACAGGTTGTACACCATTTGCAGGAGGCGTTCGGGATCGTAATCCATCACAATCGCCGAAGCGTTGCTTTCCACCCGCAGGGTGATGTTTTTCGTATTGACCAGCGAATGCAGGCTTTCGGCCACGTATTTCAGGTAGGCCAGCACGTCCCCCTGCGTATAATTCAGGTGCAGGGTATGGCTTTCCAGTTTGGCCAGGTCCAAAATCTGGTTGACCAGCCGCAACAGGTTCTCGCCGTTGCGCCTGATGAGGGAGATGGCAGTGGCAGTGGCAGGGGCAGTGGCAGGAGCAGGGGCAGTAGCAGTGGCAGGGGCAGTAGCAGGGGCAGGGGCAGGAGCAGTAGCAGGGGCAGGAGCAGTAGCAGGAGGCGGTGATAAAACGCTCTCTGCCTCCTGCAAACTGCCACTGCTCTCTGTCTCCTGCAAACTGCTACTGCTCTCTGCCTCCTGCAAACTGCTACTGCTACTGCCACTGCTACTGCTCTCCGCCTCCTGCAAACTGCCACTGCTACTGCTACTGCTCAACTGCTCAGTCATACCCAGGATGACCGTCAGGGGCGTCCGGAATTCATGAGAGATATTGGTAAAAAAGCGGGATTTGAACTCGTCGAGTTCTTTCAGCCGTTTGGCTTCCAGGTGTTCCAGGGCGAGTTGTTGTTGCAGTTGCAAGCGATGGAGGCGGAAGCGCAGGTAGCCGGCCAGCAGTGCCCCGGCGGCCAGGGCGTAGAACAACCAGGCGATCGTTGAGCGGTACCAGGGCGGCAACACTACCACGCGCAGGGTCGCCGGCACGGGGTTCCATTGGCCGTCGTTGTTGCAAGCCATAACGTTGAACGTATACTGGCCCGGTTGCAGATTGAGGTATTGGGCGGTATGCTCGAAGCCTTCGTGCGCCCATTGGGGTTCGGCGCCCTCCAGGTAATAGCGGAAGCGGTTTTGGGCGGGAGCAGAAAATTCCAGGGCTGCAAACTCCAGGGCCAGGCTGTTTTGCTCGAACGGCAGGGTAATCTCGGTAGTCCATTCCGAGGCGAGGCGAAGCAGGCCGGTGGAGTCGCCCGGCTCAACAGCCCGGTTGTTGACTTTCAGGCCGGTGATGTACACCTTCGGGAGCACCATATTTTCCTGCCAATCGGCCGGATTAAACACATGCAAGCCATTTACACTGCCAAACATGAGCTCCCCCGACGCCGTTTTGCCATAGGCCCAGGTATTGAATTCATTGCTCAGCAAGCCGTCGGCTTCGGTAAAGTTTTTTATACTGCCGCTGCCGGGCGAATACCGGATCAGGCCCTTGTTCGAACTGAGCCAAAGGTTGCCGGCCGCATCGTCCAGAATCCCGTAGATCACCTCGTTGGGCAAGCCCTCCCGGCTGGTCAGGTGCGCGAATTTTCCGGTCCGGATATCCAGCCGTTCCAGCCCTCCGCCTTTGGTGGCAATCCAGATCAAATTCGGGTCTTTGGGATCGAGGAGCAGGGCGGCCAGGTTTTCGTTGCGGAGGCTGCTCCGGTCGCCGGGGATATTTTTGTACAAAACAAAGCGGAACTGCTCCCCATCCGGCACTACTTCCAGCAAGCCAAACTCTGTCGCCAGCCACCAGTGGCGGTTGAGGGTCCGGACGGCCGCCCGCACCTCGTGCCCCAAGGGCAGTATGTTGTGGTACGGAAACCAGCCCATCTGTGCCGTTTGCGGGTCAAATCGAACAAAATAGCCGTTGTGCGCAATCCAGAAGATACATTGCTCGTCGAGGGTAATTACCCCCCCGGGTTCGCTACTTTTATTGATAAAAAAATCCCGTAGCACCCGGCCTTCCTCGCTCAGTTCCATCAGGTGGTACTCTTCTTTTCTGTAATAATACACCCAATGCCGGCCTGCACAGTCCCGGATATACCGGGTGTACACGCCATAATCAAGGTGCGTTTTCCAAAAGGCAGCCAAGGGGTGCCGGCTGTTTTCTGGAATCAAATGCAGGCCATTAGCAAAACTGAGAAAGCCCAGGGTCCCTTTGGAATCGGTAAACGGTGGCGAATAAATCGAACTGCCGGCAAAATATTTTTTAAAACGCCCCAGGCGCGGATTGAGTTTTTTTATGCCATACCCCAGGGTGGCAAACCAGGCAATACCCGAATGGTCGGCCACAACTTTGTCCACCAAAAGTCCGGGAATGTGCAGCTTGGCCGCAGCCATACGCAACTGGGAGCCGCTCAGGTCTATGGAGTCGAACCGCAGCAAGCCGCCGCCTTCTATATTGATCAGCAGGCTGTTGCTCTGGTCAAAAGACACCGTCCGGCCGACCGGAAAATCTGTGGGAATGCTTTGATACCCGGTTCGGTTGAGTTTCAGGAGGCCGACCAGGCTGAGGGTCCAGCAATTCCCATCCGTATCTTCGGCAAAATTGCTGGCTTTGGCCTGCACCTGAAATGTTTGCATAAAACCGGTTTGAACATCGAGCCAGACAATATTCTGGAACGACGACAACCAGAGCGTTTGCCGGTCGCGACTCAGGTGCATCTGCCGGTACTGTTCAGCCAAGGGACGGGCCACGGAAATCCCAACCCAGGGCTCATCGCTGTGTTCCAGGCGCTCCCAAAAACCGGCAGGCATCCGCAAGTGGTGGACCGGGCCTTCCAGGTAGGCTTTTTCTTTCCAGTAATGCAGCCAGATATCGCCTTGTTTATCCACAAAACCCTTGTACACGACAGGGCTTTCCAGTCGCTCTCCGCCCGGCAATTGGTCGGGCAGGCGGTAAAACCGTTGTGTTTTTTTGGAAAAAATATTCAGCCCGCCGCCATTGGTGCCCAGCAGCAAAAAGTCGCCGTACTCGCTGATGGACAACACATAATCGTTGGAAATCGTGTTCGGATCAAAAGGGTCATTGATGAATACCTTAAACTGCCGGCCATCGTAGCGGTTCAGGCCATTTTTAGTGCCTGCCCAAATGAAGCCCTCCCGGTCCTGAAACACACAGGATACAAAGCCCTGCGACAAGCCATCCCGGATATTCAGCGTTTCCACCACATTCGATTGCCCCAAAAGCATGGAAGCGGCGGTGCTGATCCAGAAAAAACAAATTGTCAAAAAAGGGCACTGAAAAGGCATAATACGGATCCAATCGTTCAAAGAAGTGCGACGCCTGGAGAAGAGGTCAAAAGTAGCAACTAATTTGGCTTGCGGGCGACAGGCTATGGCGAATAGCGCGCCGGCGACAGAAGCCGCTCAGCCCTGCGACACCTGGCTGGGCGGTACGCCGAATTTTTCCTTGAAGGCCCGGGAAAAGTATTTTTCACTCCCGAAGCCTACCTTCGACGCCACCTCGTACACCAGGCCTTCGCGGTTTTGCAGCATCGCCATCGCCCGGTCCAGGCGGTAGTCGCGCACAAAATCGCTCACATTCCGGTCGGTCAGGGCTTTTAGTTTGCGGTGCAACTGCACCCGGCTGATGGCCATTTTTTGCGCAAAATCATCCACCCCGATGGTCTCGTCGGGCAGGTGTTGTTCCAGCGTAACGGTGAAGCGGCGCAGAAATTCCCGATCGGGCGGCGTCAGAAACTCCGCTGCCGGCTCAGGGCTGGCCGGCGCCGCGCGGGCGTAGCGCTCGCGCAACCGCCGACGCAACAACAACAGGTTCTCCATGCGGGCCAGTAGTTCGTCGGTGTTAAACGGTTTGGCCAGGTAGTCGTCGGCGCCGCTGCGCAAACCTTTTAGTTTGGAATCCATTGCCGATTTGGCACTCAACAGGATCACCGGAATATGCGCCGTCAGTTCGCCGTTTTTTAATTCATCGCACACGGCGAAGCCATCCTTGAGGGGCATCATGACATCCGAAATGACCAGGTCCGGCACCAATTCTGCGGCTTTTTGCACGCCTTCCGCACCATTGGAAGCCTCCAGCACATCCCATGCCGGCGCAAGGCATTGTTTGATAAACCCGCGCAGTTCGGCATTGTCTTCAATCAACAACACACTCGGACGGCCTTCTTCCCGGTACACGGGCCCACGCACCGGCCGCTCGGTTTCCCGCTCGGGCGCCGCCACAGCAGCGCCTTCCACCACAGGCAACCACAAGCTGAACTCCGAGCCCTTGCCCGCTTCACTGCTTACCGACAGCCCGCCGCCCATCTGCAAGGCCAGTTCTTTGCTCAGGGCCAGCCCGATACCCGTGCCTTCGCCGGCCCGGGTGGACGACCCGTCGACCTGGTAAAAACGTTCAAACACCTTTTCCAGAGCATCCGCAGGGATACCAATCCCAGTGTCGCGCACCGCCACCACGACTACCGGTGCAGCCGAAGCGGCAATTGCGTCCTCCCGGCGCAGCAGCAGTTCCACGCTGCCGCCGGCCGGCGTAAATTTCAAGGCATTGGCAATGAGGTTGTGCAACACCCGCTCGGTCTTGTTCTGGTCAAACAAAAAAGGCGGCACGGGCTCCGGGATTTTCAGGCCAAGCCGGATGTCGCGTTGTTCTGCCAACGGCAAAAAAGAACGAAACACCTCGCGCAACATTTCGCCAAAATCGGCCCGCCGGAGGTCCAGCCCGACCGCATGTTCCGGGTCGTTTTCCAATTTTGCCATGTCGAGCAATTGGTTCACCAGGCCCAGCAAACGCTGGCTGTTGGCCTCCACCAGGCGGGCATTTTCCCGGATTTCGGCATCCTGCGTCTTCGCCAAAATCCGGCGGACCGGCTCCAGAATCAGGGTGAGCGGCGTACGAAACTCATGGGTGACATTGCTGAAAAAATTGGTTTTCATCTGTTCCATGGCTTTCACCCGTTCGGTTTCGCGGTGCTCGAATGCCAGTTGGCCGCGCAATTGCACCCGCCGGATCTGGATGCGATACGCCCACCAAACCGCCCCCAGCAACAGCAGGGCGTACAACAAATACGCTGCCCCGGAGCGCCACCAGGGTGGCTGCACCCGGAGCTGGATGGCTTGTGCCACATCCTGCCACCGGCCTTCGCCGTTGTTGGCCTGTACCAGCAAGGTGTAGCGGCCGGGCGCCAGGTGGGTAAAATGCGCAAACCGATGGGTGCCGGCTTCCGTCCAGTCGGGGTCCAGGCCCACCAGACGATAACGGTAGCGGTTTTTCGAAGGGTCGGTAAAATCGAGCGCCGAAAATTCGAACGACAGGTTGTTTTGGTCGTGCTGCAACACCAGTTCGCGCAGGTATTCCAGGGGCGCTGGCAGCAGGGCCTCTTCGCCCCGGGGGCCAACATCCGAAACAGGCTGGTGGTTGACCTGCAAACCCACCACAAACACCGGCGGGGTGGTGGTGTCCGACTGTACGGCCTCCGGGAAAAAGTGGTTCAGGCCATTGACGCCCCCAAACAACAACTCGCCGCCGCGCCCGCCGGGGCCACGGGCCTTATAAAAGGCCTGGGTATTGAACTCATTGTCTTGCAAGCCTTGTGCCGCGGCAAAGGTGGTTATGTCAAATCCGGCACTTGCGTCCGGGCGCGGGCTCAGTTTGACCAGGCCGCGGTTGGTGCTGCACCACAGGCTCACCCGGCCGCTGGCCGGGTCTTCATTGCCGGGCAAAATCCCGTAGATCACTTTATCGGGCAGTCCATCAGCGGTAGTGAAGTGCCGAAACTGGCCGCTGCGCACATCAAGCCGGTTGATGCCGCCGCCTTTGGTGCCTACCCAAAGGATACCGCCGGGATCGACGGGGTCGGGCAGCAGGCAGGCCACCGAATTGTGGTTCAGGCCTTGGGGTTGGTGGGGATCGGCCTGCATCCGCTCAACATCCAGTTGGGCGCCCCGGGGCCTGGCCTTCACCAGGCCCTCCTGGGTACCGATCCACAGGTTGCCGTTGCCGTCTTCCGCCAACGCAACCGCGAGCACCGCATTTGCTTGTTTGCCAAACAAATGCCCATAGTTCCATTCCTCAAAACGGCCCGTCACGGGGTCGAAGCGGAACAATTGGCAGCGCGCACCGGTGATCCACAGGGAGCCATCGCGGGCGGCCAGCAGCCGGGCATAATCATACACGTGCAGCGGAAACAAATATTCTTGCACGAGGCGGCCGGCGGCATTGAAGCGATACAGGCAGCCATCCTGAACGGCTTTGCCGGTGCCCAAGAGCCAAAATGCACCGGAGGCCTCGATGACCATGTCCATTTTCCGCTGGACGGCCAATTCCGGGAAAGCGACCCGCAGCGCAGTTTCCCGGCGCTGCGGGTCGTAAGCATAGATTTCCGACACCTGTTTCCAAAAATACC
>JADLDL010000338.1 GCA_020846655.1 Saprospiraceae bacterium
CACTATTCCGCTACCTGGTATGCAAAAAACACCCGCAACCCGAAACACGCACTACGAAACACGAAACACGCACCACGAAACACGCCCCCCCGAAACACTACCGCAAGCCCGCAATACGCTGGTACACCGGGCAATCGGGGTCGTGGGCGCCGGGTAGCCAACCGGTGCTCATCAGAAATTCATTCACGATTTCGCCGCCCGTGAAGCGAAAGGTTTTTTTAAACAACTTGACCCAGGCTTCTTTGGGCTGTGGGTGGTGCCGGGCCAGCCAGTTGTGAAAGGAGCCGAATTCCTGCTGCAAGCGCTGGATGCTGCGGGCATTTTCGATGGCGGCGTTGACTTTCAGGCGGTTGCGGATGATGCCGGCGTCTTGCAGCAAACGCGCCACGTCTGCATCGGAGTAGGCCGCCACGGTATCGATATCGAACTGGTGGTAGGCTCGGCGGAAGTTTTCCTGTTTGTTCAGAATGGTCGTCCAACTCAGGCCGGCCTGGTTGATTTCGAGGATGAGGCGACCAAAGAGTTCGTTGTCGTCGTCGAGGGCAAAACCGTATTGGTGGTCGTGGTAGTGCCGGTGCACGTTGGGCTGGTCCGGCGGCAAGGCATTGACAAAGGTGCAGTAGCTCATAAGGGGCAAAGGTACCGGCCCTGCGGCTACTGTTCATCCGGGAAACGCCGCAATTGTTCTTTTTCAAAAATCCATTCCGGCGTTTCGAGTTTGGCGCCGATGTCGTGGGTGGAATACCAGGGGTTGTCGCTGTCGCGCCGAAAGAGTACCTGTATTTCCTGTGCCGGCATATAGCTTTGCGCCAGCAAAAACAGGCGCTCGCCGCTGTCGGGGTGCTCGGCCACGTCGAGCACCAGCACGGCGTGGCCCGGGTGGCCGCCTTTGATCCAGACATCACCGGCTTGCAGGGTATGCAGGTCAACGGGGATCAACTCCCGCTCCAATGAAGCGGTGCCGGCATACATAAACACCAGGTCGAGGTATTTTCGAAACTCGGCATAGCGGTCGCCGACAGGCCCGCCCGGCACCCAACTTGTGCGGTTGCCCTCGACCCGGATACGCTCGCCCTTGCGCCAGCGGGCGTATTCGACTTCAAAGCCGTTGGTGAGGCGAAAATGGATGTCGGAGTAGCGTTTTTGGGAAAACAGGTATTCGGCCCGCAGGCGCATGACGGCGTCGGCGCATTGTTGGAGGTCCTGGCGGCCCACATCGAGGTCGAGCACGGCGGCGTGCACGTCCTGCCGGTATTTCAGCGTCCCGTTGAAGAGGTGCACGGGGTAGCCGGGTGGGTGCAGGGGCAAGCGGCGCAGGAAGCCGGCAAATGTAGTGCTGTCGGTCGGCCGGCGGACATACCCGGCAGGTACTGCGAAGCGGGTTTCGACGGTTCGGCCGTTTGGGATAATTTGTGCCGGAATGGAATCGGTGGCCGTTGTTTGGGCCTTGGCGGCGGGTGGGAAACTCCGGTCGCCCGGCAGGCAGGCTGCCGGCCACAAGGTGATGCCGAAGAGGGCAATCCATTTCATAATTTGGTTTTATTTCATAACGCTGTAAACCGCTTGTTCATGTATAATCCACGAATGCTTGTGTGTTTTCTCTTGTGCCTGCTGGCGCAAAGTGCTGTAGCGCAAACGGCAGAATATGTCGTCAATGTGAATGCCGAAGGGCTTATCCTGGAGGGGTACGACGCGGTGTCGATCCGGGATGGACACCCGCTGAAAGGCCTGGCTCTTTATTCGACAAGGTACCACGGAGCGGTGTACCGCTTTGCCAGCGGCGCCAACCAAGCGCGTTTCGACGCCGATCCAGCCCGCTATGAGCCCGCCTTCGGCGGATTTTGCGCCTATGGGGTGGCTACGGGTGCGCTGGTGGGTATCGATTTGTCCACCTACGATACCAGTTTCCAAGGCCTGAATATTTATAACCTTGACCGCAGCATAGCCCGGAAATGGAAAAAAGACCCGGCGGGCTATTACCGGAAAGCACTGGCGAAATGGCCGGAACTGGTAGCCAAACGAAAGAAAAAACGATGAGGTATCGCTTGATAAAAAATTCATTCGATAGGTGGTTCCGGCCTACCCTTTGGTGCGTAGTATGGTTTCCGGCAGTGCTGCAAGGACAGCAAGCGATGGAAACTCGATTCTTATTTCTGGAATGGCGGGATGTTCGGCAGGAAGTCGTACTGGGTGAGTTTCAAGGGCGCGCTTTCAAAAAGAAAGTTCTGTGGTCCAGTCCGCTTCCGCGCCTGCAATATTCGGATCTGGAAAATTGGCTTGGTCCGGCTGCTGACGGCGAGGCTCTTTTGTTTTGCCATGCTATGTGGGGGCAAGCCGGCTTTTTTATGAAAAAATGCTTGCGCAGTATCGAGCGCGCAGCAAAGCCCGATACCAAAATCAGCACCGTCATTGTGGTGATCTGGCATGCGGGTGGGGTGCAGTATGTTCGGAATTGGGAGCGGGCGGCCGGCAAAGGTGAGGCTTTGGGGCCATTGTTGGAGCAAATTCATGCCCATTTTGCGGGCAAGGTAGAGGTGCTTTGTCATTCCATGGGCAACCAGTTTTTTGCCGGTATGCTGCGCGGGGTTTCAGGCGAAGGGCTTGTATTTCCAAACATTATCCTTTTCTCACCGGATTTGGATGTTGACGCCGGGAGCCCGGATGTAGGCCGATTGATCCTGGCTGCGGGCCGACTGACTATTTTTATCCACCAACACGACCGGATTTTGCTCCTCTCCTCCTGGTGCCACGGGCGCAAGCGCCTGGGGCGTTCAGGCCTGGAGGCGGCACCAGCGGTTTCTGTTGATATTGTGGATATGACCGGGCATCTTAGAGGCCTGCAAAACCACACCCACCTGGACAAAAAGTGGGTGCAGGCGTATTGGCGCCGGTTGCTGGCCTCTGACTAAAAGAATACGGTGGAGTCTACCGCTTAGTCGTTCAGTTTCAACACCTTCAAAAACGCCTCTTGCGGCACTTCCACGTTGCCGAACTGCTTCATTTTCTTTTTGCCTTCCTTTTGTTTTTCCAGCAGTTTGCGCTTCCGCGAGATGTCGCCGCCGTAGCACTTGGCGGTCACGTCTTTGCGCAGGGCGCTGATGGTTTCCCGGGCGATCACCTTCTGGCCGATAGCGCCCTGAATGGCGATCTGGAACTGTTGTCGGGGCAGCAGGTCTTTCAGTTTTTCGCACATCCTGCGGCCCATGTATTCGGCCTTACTGCGGTGCACCAGGGCGCTGAGCGCGTCCACCTGTTCGCCGTTGAGTTTGATGTCGAGTTTGACGAGGTCGGTTTCGCGGTAGTCGAGGATATGGTAGTCGAAGGAAGCATAGCCGCGGGTCATGGATTTGAGTTTGTCGTAAAAATCAAACACAATCTCGGCCAGCGGCATGTGGAAGGTCATTTCCAGGCGCGTGGGGGTCAGGTAAGTTTGTTTTTGCAGGATGCCGCGTTTTTCCAGGCACAGTGTCATGATGTTGCCGATATACTCGGGCTTGGTGATGATCTGAGCGTAGATATAGGGCTCTTCCACCGATTGCAAGTGGTTGGGGTCGGGCAATTCCGTGGGCTGGCGCACCAGGAATCGCTTCTCCTTCATATCCGTGGCGTAGTAGGGTACGTTGGGTACCGTGGTGATGATATCCTGGTCAAACTCGCGCTGGAGGCGTTCCTGCACAATTTCGAGGTGCAACATGCCGAGGAATCCGCAGCGGAAACCAAAGCCCAGAGCGGCCGAGGTTTCGGGCTCGAACACCAGCGAGGCGTCGTTGAGTTGGAGTTTTTCGAGCGAGTCGCGGAGGTCTTCAAAATCGTCGTTGTCCAGGGGGTACAAGCCTGCGAACACCATGGGTTTTACTTCTTCGAAACCACGTACGGGCTCGGTACACGGCCGGGCCAGTTGGGTGATGGTGTCCCCGACTTTGATTTCGCGACTCACTTTGATCCCGGTAATCACGTAGCCTACGTTGCCGGCCTGGAGCTCGCCGGTGCTTTCCAGACCCATGCGCAGGATACCGACTTCTTCGGCATATACTTCCTTGCCGGTGGCCATAAACTTGATCTTGTCGCCTTTGCGCATCGAGCCGTTCATGATGCGCACATACGCCACCACGCCCCGGTAGGAGTTGAACATGGAGTCGAAAATCATGGTTTGCAGGGGCGCATTAGGGTCGCCGCCGGGGGCAGGCACGCGTTTTACGACAGCGGCCAGAATTTCGTCGATCCCGATGCCGGCCCGGCCGGAAGCCGAAATGATGTCTTCGCGTTCGCAGCCGATCAGGTCGATGATCTGGTCCTGGGTCTCCTCGATGTTGGCGCTGTCCATGTCAACTTTATTGACGATTGGGATGATCTCCAGGTTGTGGTCAACGGCCAGGTAGAGGTTGCTGATTGTCTGTGCCTGAATGCCTTGCGTGGCATCTACGAGCAGCAGGGCGCCTTCGCAGGCGGCAATGGAGCGGCTCACTTCGTAGGAAAAGTCGACGTGGCCGGGCGTGTCAATCAGGTTAAAAATATACTCCTGCCCGTCGGCATCGGTGTAGTTCATCTGGATGGCGTGGCTCTTGATGGTGATGCCGCGCTCGCGTTCCAGGTCCATATTGTCGAGGGCCTGGTCCTGCATATCCCGCTTGCTGATCGTGTGGGTGTGTTCCAACAAACGGTCAGCCAGGGTGCTTTTGCCGTGGTCAATGTGTGCAATGATGCAGAAATTGCGAATATTCTTCATGGAAGTGGTGCTGGAAAGTTGTCTTTGGGTTTACCAACGCCCGTTGAGGAAATAAATCCCCGCCGATACGCTTGTTCCCCCTACCCGTTTGGTTTTGGGCGCGCAAAGATAGCGTATTCTGGCGGTTTTTGCGGTTTTCGCTGGTCTTGCCAGCCGATTTTTATTACGCTTCGCAAACCGGAAACAATGGCTCCCGGCGCCCGCCCGCGACAGGCAGCGGCAAGGCGGGTTTATGCATGCCGGCCGCTAAAGCCTGGTGAAAAAGCGCTGTAGCCTGGAATTTATTTGAAAAAGAATTGTTATTGAATTTTGATTTTAACATATATTTGATCGATTCAAATCCTATTGTATAACCAAACATCCCCCTCTGATGAAAACGTATCCAACGTTCTTGTCCGCCCTTTTTGGGGCATTTCTTCTCTTTTCCGGCACTGCCTTTGCGCAAACGGCAACACACACGGCAACGGTGTATTTTGAAACGGCGCAGTCCAGCCTGTCCGCCGAAGCCCGCCAAACCCTGGAACAGACCGCCAGCCAGTACGCCAAGGCTACCGGCGATGCCCGGCTGCGCATCAGCGGCTACACCGATGCCAGCGGCTCCAGTGCCACGAACCTGGCGCTGTCCGAACGCCGCGCCCAGGCGGTGCAGCGTGCGTTGCTGGCCCTGAAGGTGCCTGCCGAGCGGATCGACCTGGTCTTTTTGGGCGAAAACCAGCCCGTAGCCTCCAACGACGACCCGGAAGGCCGCCGGCAGAACCGCCGGGCCCTGGTAGAAGTGTTGTCCGGAACACCTGCCGTGATTGGCGCTACAACACCCAAATCGTCGGTGACTTTTGATGAACCGCCTCCGCCGCTGCCCGTATCTTCGGTCAAACCGGTCAACGTGAACGTCCTCGTCAAAGATGATTCCACCCAACTGACCATCGCCAGCGCCAGCGTCAACTACGAAACAAACAGCCACCTGGATTCTGTAAAAACCAATGCCAAGGGCCGGGTGTCGCTGCGGGTTGTGCCCTCCAGCCCTTTGGTGCTGACGGTATTAGTACCCGGGTATTTCCTGAAAAGCGAAACGGTGCGGGCGCCGGTCGAGGGCCAGGAAATCGTGGTGGCAGTCGTGCGGATTCCGGAAAAAGGCGGTACCGCTGCGCTGGAAAACCTGAGTTTTCTGGCCATGGATACCGTGCTGGAAGAAGCCTCCAAGCCCGTGTTGCCCAACGTGCTCCAGTTTATGCGCCTGAACCCAAAACTCAAGGTAGAAATTGGCGGGCACGTCAGCATCCACCGCAACCAAACCATGACGCCTGATCTCTGGAGCCTTTCCGAAAACCGGGCCAAGGTGATCTACGATTACCTGCTGCAAAACGGCATCCCGGCATCGCGGATGAGTTACAAAGGCTACGGCAATACGCAAATGTTGTTTCCGGAAATCCTGACCCTGGAGGAAGACATGATGAACCGGCGCGTGGAAATCCGGGTCCTGGATAAATAATTTTACACAAGGGGCAACAGGCCATGCAACGATCCGGCCTCCGGCGTCACCTTAGGGATAGCATCTAAACCTTTGCTGTATGCACACCGGAGTCTTCGTTCGCCAGGGCTTGTTGCCCCTTGTTTTTGCTGTTTTCGTGCTCCCGCAACTGCGGGCTCAGTCGATCTTCGACTCCTTGCGCGTAGCCGCCCGCGCGGAGTTTTATTTTGCCTCCGGCCATCATACCTTGCCGGAAGATGCCCTCCAACAACTGGATTCTTTTTCCGCCGCCTGGCGCCTGCTCCTGCCGGGCATAAGCATCCGGATCACCGCCTATACCGATTCCGTGGGCAGCCCGGCCCGCAACCTGGCCTTGTCGGAGCGCCGTGCCCGGGCTGTTTGGGATGCCCTGGTGCAGCGCGGCCTGCCGGCCAATAAAATGAGTATCGCCTATTTCGGGGAGGCAAACCCGGCTGCCGGCAACAGTTCCGAAGAAGGGCGCCAGCAAAACCGCCGGGCCAGCCTGGAAGCCATCACGGCTATACCCATGTCGCCCTACAGCGGCCAGGTAAAAGACCAGAAAACGGGCGAGGGCATCCCGGCCACCCTGTTTTTCTCCACCCGCACCCTGCGGGATTCGCTCAAAACAGATTCAGCGGGCTTTTTCAATGTCCGCCTGCCCAAAGATTCGGTCGTCAAAACAGAAGCCTATGCCGAGGGGTATTTTTTTAAAAGCCAGGTGCAACGCATGCTGGGCACGCCGGAAATGCTGCGGCTCATGCAAAACAAGCCCATCCAATTGGCGCTGACACCGGCCGTAGCAGGGGAAAAAGCCGTGCTGAACAACCTGTTTTTCGTAGGCAACGAGGCTGTGCTCCTGAAAACATCGGAGCCCGAACTGCCGAAGATTTTGAAATTTATGCAAATCAACCCCGATATCGTGGTGGAAATTGCCGGCCATATCAACCACCCGGGCGTAACGCCCGAAAAACTGGAAAAATGGGAGTGGGCCTTGTCGGTCAACCGCGCCAAACTGGTGTATACCTACCTCGTAACGCATGGCATCCCGCCTGCCCGGATGCAATTCAAAGGCTATGGCAACTCCGAAATGCTGTTTCCGAAGCCCGGCGGCACCGAAGCGCAAATGGAGCAGAACCGCCGCGTGGAGATCCGGGTGTTGAAATAGGGAGGATATTGGGGTATTGGAGATTGGGATATTGGATATTGGGATATTGGGATATTTTTTCAAGTTTCCGGTACCATACAGGCCTGTATCGGGCGCCGGATTACCAGGGCCACCGGAAAAATTCCGCGCTGTTGTTATACGTTTTCGTGCCAAATCAGGCCAAGTGCCGGGAAACGCTTGGGTTCAGGTAGCCAAAGCGGCAAAGCCAATGTTTTTGGCTCCAGAAAACCGGAAGGGAAGTGTTATTGGAGCTGGGCTGCCGGCGCCCGCATTATTGTGGCAGGAATTGCAATTACCAGCCACTTACTTTTCTTCACACCTCAACCTTCCCTTCTGTTATGAAGATCAAACTTTTCCTTTTGTTGCTCCCTGCTGCTTTTGCCGCCACCTTGCTGAGCTTTTGCGCGAAAGAACCGCAAATCACGCCCGACACCCTCAACAACCAGGGCGTTGTAGACCGCACCAAATGCGAGGTCGGTGTATCTGTCACTGCCGGATCGGTACAGGTATGTGGCACCGGTCGCATGTTGACCAACTGCACCGTACTGCCCAACGGCGAGCAACTGAAAGGCGTGGAAAACATCCCATCTCCCCTGGCCCGTGTGTATGGCGTACAAACGGCCGACGGCCCGACCAACAGCGGCTACCTGCGCATCACCAACACGGCTGCCGGCGCATCGTCCGTAACCGTAACCACCCCGACGGGTGTGCTGAATTTTACGCTCGTGACGCCCAACCAGGTTCGCGACGTGGAAATCACCAACGGCTGCGTGCCGCAGTAAGCACCAGGCGTTTGCCGGATCTGCATTTGGGTATTGGGGGCTATGGCAACCAATACCCAATTTGTTGTAGTGGCCTGCCTTAGTCCGAACTTAGCCCAGTTGGGCGGCTTTTTCCAGGAGCCATTCCCGGTCAGTGACGCTTTGTTTTTCCCGGATGCGTTCGATCAGGCGTTGGGTGCGCGCCGGGTCGCCGGCGCTGGCGCCGGAAAGTTGAAACAGCAGGTTGACGAAATTGGCGTTGCGCCCTTTGGTAAGTGGCGACAACACTTTTTGAGAGGCCCGGCTCAGGTACATTTTGAAGGCGTCGATCTTGAAGGGCAATAGGTCGGAATTCAGTTCGTAGTAGAGTTTGAGTTCCAGCCGGCGCGAAAAGAGGTGAAAATCCAGGTCTTGGAAGGCCTGGGGCAGTACGTCGAGCGCCCGTTCGAAGGCGCCCGTGTGGAACAGGAAATTGGCCAGGATGAGGTGGTAATAGTCTTGCGCGGGATTGTCGTCGAGCACCCGGGTTTCATGCGACAAAATAAAAGTCTCGGCCCATTGGTACTCGCCCAGTTTGAGGGCCGCATTGCTCAGGCTCAGAAAGGCAGTAGCCGATATTTTGTCCACGAGATGGTGCATGTACCCGCGTTCGTAGTGCTCTTTTTGAAATTGGAAAAGCACAGGAAGAAACTCCGACTTTCCTCCATTGACCAGCAACACACAAAAATTGCGGACAAACGTAAAATACGACTTCAACAACTCCGGCTGTATTTCCGATTGATGCTGGCGCAGCATGGCGTGCAGGTTTTCAAATTCAGCGACGCTGGGTTGTTCTTTTTCCAGGAGCTGAAAAATCGTATAGGAAATGAACAAAACCGGGAAGGCAGTCGCGTATCGATCAGGCAGTTGACTCTCCTGGATAGCCTGTGCAATCGCATCCGGGACGTCGAGCAAGGCCACTTTTTGCTGCAACAAATACAGGTTCAGGAGTTCGGTTTTCTGGGAGAGGTAGTACAGATCAAGGCTTTCCAGGGCTTGCGGAATATGGATATCATCGCGCTTCCGGTTGTGCAGCATTTCGTAAATATGCAATTCGGCATCCAGCAAAAACTGCCGCCGGAAATACTCCAGATCCCGGTACGGCGAATCGTTTTGGTATCGGGTCATTTTCTGAACAACAGGCTGAGGGCGCTTCTCCAGGAGCCGGTTTCG
>JADLDL010000339.1 GCA_020846655.1 Saprospiraceae bacterium
ACGCCGTGCGCGACATCGCCGATGTGATTCCGCTGGAAAAAGGCAAAGAACTGAGCGCCGCCCAATTGCTCGAGCGGTTTCTCTTCAGCCGGCCTCAGCAGCAGGTATACGTCAGCCAACTGTCGGGCGGTGAACGCCGCCGTCTCTACCTGCTGATGGTGCTGATGCGCAACCCCAACTTCCTGATTCTTGATGAACCAACCAACGACCTCGACGTGCTCACCCTGCAAGTCCTGGAAGATTTCCTGGAGGAATATCCGGGCTGCGTAGTCATTGTCACCCACGACCGGTATTTTATGGACCGCCTTGTCGATCACCTTTTTGTGTTTGAAGGGCACGGCAAAGTGAAGGACTTCAACGGCACCTATGCCGAGTACCGCGCCATCAAACGCACGGAAGAACAGCAGCGCCGCGCACAGGAACGTTCTTCCAATTCTACTCCCAGCGCCAGTGTGGCCGCCCCCACCACGAGCGGCCCAGGCCTGAGCAGCACCGAACGCAACGAGATGAAACGCCTGGAAAAGGATATTGCCAAAATGGAAAGCCGCAAAGCCGAAATTATGACCCGGTTCAATGCCACCGACCTGAGCGCCGACGAGGCCGCTAAACTCTCGACCGAATTGGGCGCCTTGCAAAACGACCTGGACGAAAAAGAAATGCGCTGGTTGGAATTAGCGGAAAGAGGGTAGGCGCCGGCAAAAAAATACCCGGTAATCCAAGGGGACTACCGGGCAGGGCAAGAAGCCGTTTTGATACTGGAATTAGGGCAACAGCACCTGGTCGATGACGTGGATGGCGCCGTTGCGGGCCAACAGGTCGGTCAACACAATTTTAGAGGCACTGCTATTGCCGGAGCCTTTCACGGTAGCGCCTCCAGCAAGGGAAATATTTACGGATTTGCCCGGCAGTAGGGTAGGCACTGCGAGCCCTTCGCGGAGGTCAACCGAGAATACCCGGCCGCCAATCACGTGATACAACAACACATTGCGCAGGGTATTGATGGTGCCGGCATCCGTAATGGATTTGATGGCTGCTGCACTGTTCAACGGCGCGGGCAAGGCCGCAAAAGCAGCATCCGTGGGTGCAAATACGGTGGCATTGGTATTGGGGGAAAAGAAGATGTTGGTCAAGCCGGTTTTTTTCAGGGCCGCAACCAGAGCGGTGAAATTGCCATTTTTGATCGCGATTTGGGCCAGATCCTGGGTTGGGAAAAAGAGGACCTTGTCGATCACATGAATAATGCCGTTGCTGGCCTGAATGTTGGCGGCAATTACTTTGGAAACCCCGTTTACGTACACGTCGCCGGCTACGCTGCGGCCGATGTACAGCAAGTTGTCGTTCGGGGTAGCCGATGTTTTGTAGGATTCATACGATCCGTTGGGCAACTGGGCAGCCGTTTTGGCGCCTGCCGATACGTGGTAGCGCAGGATTTGACCCAGCGTCTTGATTTGCAGCGGATCGGTAATGCTGCTGATGTTTTGTGCATTGTTGAACGGCGCAGGCAATGCGGCAAATGCGGCGTTGTTTGGCGCAAATACAGTGGCATTCAGGTTCGACCGGCTTAAAAATTCAACCAGATCAGTCTTGACCACTGCTGCTACCAAGGTGCTGAAGTCCGGGTTGGAAAGGGCGATGTCTACGATCGTATTGTTGTTGCGATCCAGTACAGCGGAGCTGCCAGTCGACTGCGACAGCGGCGTCAGGGGCTCTTTTTGGCAAGCGGTAAAAGTGGATACCACCAAGGCAGCAGTGAGTAAAAAGAAAGCGAAAGGACGTTGGGTGAAAGACAGGTTCTTCATGCTAAATTCAATTTGTTTGATTTGTTTGTTTAATGATGTTAATCAAAGATGGATGAATAGTTAAACAAAATGAAAGAATTGAAGTTCTGCCCATCGCGGGCCATAGTGTTGTTCTGCTATTATTTTACAATTTTAACCAAGCGTTCGGTGCATCGACCAGTCTGTTTGATCGATCACTTTCAGCAGGCAATACTGCTATTTTGCTGCATAATTTCCTGATAAACGCCTTTTTATGTCGAGATTCCATCTTGCTGGCTTCTGCCTGTGTTACGCCACCCATTCGCTTTTGGGCCAAACCAATTTCAGCGAGGTGGACGCATACGCCGCTCAATTTCACATCGTGCACAACGATATCGAACAACTCACCGATACCCTCACTGCGCCCTACGCCACCGATACCGAGAAGGCACGGGCTATTTTTACCTGGATCGGCCTGAATATCGACTACGATTGCGGCAGCGAAAACCGCCTGCCCGCTGAACCTGAATCGGCGATTGACCCGCTGTACTACACCCAGGTACAATTGCAAAACATCCTCCGTACCCGCCGAACCCGTTGCGAGGGGTATGCTTTTTTGTTCAAACTGATGTGTAATCTGGCGGGTATCTATTGCACGCAGCTGGAAGGATACGCCCGGTTTCGGGGCGAACGCGTGGACCCCGCCACTGTGCGACCTAATCATGCCTGGAACGCGGCACGCCTCGATGGCGAGTGGTCAGAAATCGATGTGTCGGCCGGTAGCGGCTCCTGCGACGGGCGGCGCTTTCGGCGCGAACGCCGCGACGAGCACTTCCGGATGTCGGCCGGTTTGCTGGAAAAAATATACATCCCCGTCTACGATAGCAGGCGTTCGAGCAACCAGGGCTGGCTTATTTTGAAATTCTAAGGCCTGGACAGCGGCCTACAGCACCGCCTCGGCGCGCTTGGCGGCCATACGCTCTTTCATCCGACGCCAGCTGGGGCCCATGAGTCGGTTCATACCCTTGTCCACCACATAATGCCGGGCAATATTGGCCAACCCGCGCACCCGCGCCGGGATCGAATCGAAGGACCGGAGGCTGATCGAATAGCCACCGTCGGTATACTCGATGTAGTGCCAATGCCCGGAGGGCATAAACAGCGTTTCGCCGGGTTGCAGCATGACTTCGTAGCCTTTGGCTTTGGCCAAGGCCGGATATTTTTCATAATCCGGGTTGTTCAGGTCCACATAGCTGGCTACTGTAAATGGATGCTGGTAGAGGTTGCGGCTTTGGTCGCGGGCAAACAAAACGACCCGTTTGCGGCCGTGGATCTGGTTGAGAAACACATGGCTCATGTCGATATCGTAGTGCAGGGCCACATGGGAACCCTGGCCGCCGAAAAACATAAACGGCAGTTCATCCACAAAGCCGTCCATAATGTACGGCATCTGGAAATCATGCCGCAGTTCGGGTGCGGCGCGGAAAATATTCCAGAGGAAAATACGGAGGTCGCTCGGACCGGCTTCCAGGATTTCGAGAAACTCCCGGAACGTAATGATCCGGTCGGGCGTCATATAGCCTTTTCCGGGTTTGGAGTAGTTGTTCGACACCACCGGCACCCGGAGGTGTCCATAGTGTTCTTTGAAATGATCGATGGTCCAGCGGTGGCAGGCAGGCCAGTTGGCCATGACATCGGTGAGTACAACCGGCTTGAGCGGATGCAGGTATTCGGTGGCAAATGTTTCAGGAGACAGGCCGGTGCGGCGGTCAACGGGTATTAGTTCCAGCATAGGGCAACGGATGTTTGGTGAACAAATATACACGACGATAAATGCTGGGTGTTTCGCCCGGCAAAAATAAAAAGGAAAGCTCGCTCGTGAAAGACTTTTGTTTGGCCCCTCAAGTACGGCCTTTTCCCTCTTTTTTATTGAAAATCATTGCTTTGGAACCGAATAGCTCAAAGCAAACAGGATTTGTTCCTATTTTCGCGGCACATAAAAATTTTCGCCTGAGCGGCAAAATAATCCTCTTCATCTCACGCCCCCCGTGCAAGCATTCCGGATATGATAATCAGAGTTTTGGAAAAAAATGCCCCGGATGCGCTGGTCGTCCCGCTGGCACAACAAGAAAACCTGGGCGCCCAACTGGCTGCCCTTGCACGGCTGGCCGGGCTCGACCCTGCTGCCTTGCAAAACGATTTTAAAGCCGATCCAAAGGAAGTTTTTGTTGTGTACGCCACCGGCACAGCTACCCGCAAGTTTTACCTCGTCGGCCTGGGCAAAAAAGATAATTTTCAGACCCTCTACACCACCTTGCGGGCCTTCTGCTTTCGATATCGGAACAAATTGCCTCGCCAACTGGGCATTGATCTACGCCATTTCCCCGCCGCTCAACTCCCCCGCCTGGCCGATGCAGCCGTGAGCGGTATGCTGCTGGGCCTCTACCAGATCGGCTTGTACCGCAAAGATCCGGAGCCCAATACGGTCCCGCTTTTTGGCGGCGCCAAATCCGAATTGCAGCTGCTGGTGAAAACCAGCCGCCACAAAGAAATCACTGCCGGCGCGCGGCGCGGCGAAGTGTTTGCGGGCGTTATCCGGGATGTTTTTGACCTGATGAATGCCCCAGGCAATAAAAAAAATCCGGGCCAACTCAGCGACTGGATCGAGCGGGCCGGCAAAGACAGCGGCCTGAAAGTGCGCATCCTCTCGCTGAAAGAGCTGAAAGCAAAAAAACTGGATGCCCTCCTGGCGGTCGGACAAGGCAGCCCGCACCCGCCTGCTATGGCCTTGCTGGAATACCGGCCTAAAGCCGGCAAAAGCAAAGTGCCCCTGGTCGGGCTGGTGGGCAAAGGTGTGACCTTCGATACCGGCGGCGTCAGCCTCAAGCCGTCGAGCAACATGCATTTTATGAAAAGCGATATGGGCGGCGCGGCGGCCGTATTTGGCGCCCTGCTGGTAGCAGCCCAACTCGAACTGCCTGTGCAACTCGTAGCGGCCGTGCCCATCGCCGAAAACATGATCGACGGCCTGGCCATCAAGCCCGGCGACGTCATTGGCTCGCATGCCGGCAAAACCATCGAAGTGATCGATACCGACGCCGAAGGCCGCCTGATCCTGGCCGACGGTGTGTCGTACCTCCACCGCCAGGAGAAACCCGATGTGCTCATCGATATTGCCACCCTGACCGGCAGTATCATCCGCACGCTGGGCTATGCCGCCGCCGGCTTGTTTACCCAAAACGACCAACTCGCCGCCGCCCTCACCCAAGCCGGCGAAAACTGCGGCGAACGCCTCTGGCGCCTCCCGCTCTGGGAAGAATACGCCGCCGATCTCAAAAGCGACGTCGCCGACATTCGCAATTTTTCCGGCAAACCCATGGCTGAAGCCATCACCGCTGCCAAATTTATCGAGCAATTTACCGACGGGCACCCCGCCTGGGCACACCTCGACATCGCCGGCATGGCTTTCGGCGATACCGAACTCGGGCAATCCAAAACCGCCACCGGCTATGGCGTACGGCTGCTCGTGGAATTTGTTGAACAGTGGATCGCCAAATAAAGGAATTACTGCCCGAATACCTACCTTTGCGGCGCAATCGAACGGCACCCGCCTGTATCCTTATTTCTTCCATTAATGACTGATCTGACCAAGCTCTCCGAACTGTCCGCACAAGTCCGCCGCGACATTGTGCGTATGGTGTATCAAGTACAAAGCGGCCACCCGGGCGGCTCCCTGGGCTGCACCGAATTCTTTGTCGCGCTGTACGGCGCCGTACTCAAACACACGCCCAAGCCATTCCGCATGGAAGGCAAAAACCAGGACCTGTTTTTCCTGTCCAACGGCCACATCTCGCCGGTGTGGTACAGCGTGCTGGCGCGTACGGGCTATTTTCCGGTGCCGGAGTTGAATACGTTCCGCAAAATCAATTCTCGCCTGCAAGGCCACCCCGCCACCCACGAAGGCCTGCCCGGTATCCGAATGGCTTCGGGCTCCCTCGGCCAGGGCATCTCGGCGGCTATCGGCGCCGCGCTGGCCAAGCGCCTGAACGCCGACAAACGCTGGGTGTTTTGCCTCACCGGCGACGGCGAGTTGGAAGAAGGTCAATGTTGGGAGGCGATCATGTTTGCCGCCCACCACAAGGTGGACAACCTCATCGTGACGGTCGACTGGAACGGGCAGCAAATCGACGGCCCCACCGAGCAGGTGATGGCCCTGGGCAACCTGCCCGCCAAATGGAAAGCCTTCGGCTGGGATGTGCTCGTGCTCGAACAGGGCAATAACCTGGATCAGGTAGTAGCCATGCTGCGCCGCGCCAAACGCCGTACCGGCAAAGGCAAACCCGTCGTGATCCTGATGAAAACCGAAATGGGCTACGGCGTCGATTTTATGCAGGGTACCCACAAATGGCACGGCAAATCGCCCAACCAGGAGCAATTTGAACAAGCCATGCAACAACTCCCGCAAACCAGCCTGGGCGACTACTGATCGCCTGCACCTGGATTGCTCCGGAGCGCACCCTTGTTTGTCATGCCATTAAAAAAGAATTCATGAAACTTTCCGATATCAACAGCACCGGTACGCGCGCCACCCGCGAAGGCTTTGGCGCCGGCCTGCTCGAACTCGGCCGCCAAAATTCCGACGTGGTGGCCCTCACCGCCGACCTGATGGAATCCCTGCTCATGCAGCATTTCCAAAAAGAATTTCCCGAGCGGTTTTTCCAATGCGGCATCGCCGAAGCCAACATGATGGGCATCGCCGCCGGCCTGGCTACCGCCGGCAAAATTCCCTTCACCGGCACCTTCGCCAATTTCAGCACCGGCCGCGTGTACGACCAAATCCGGCAGAGCATCGCCTATTCGCATAAAAACGTAAAAATCTGCGCCTCCCACGCCGGCCTTACCCTGGGCGAAGACGGCGCCACCCACCAAATCCTGGAAGACATTGGCATGATGCGCATGCTGCCCGGCATGGTGGTCATCAACCCCTGCGATTTCAACCAAACCAAAGCCGCAACCCTGGCCATCGCCGATTACAACGGCCCCGTGTACCTGCGCTTCGGCCGCCCCGCCTGGCCCATTTTCACGCCGGAAAATCAAAAATTCAAAATCGGCAAGGCCCTGCACCTGGCCAGCGGCAAAGACGTGACCATTTTCGCCACCGGCCACCTGGTTTGGACCAGCATCGAAGCCGCCAAAGAATTGGCCGAACAGGGCATTTCCTGCGAAGTCATCAACATCCATACCATCAAGCCGCTCGACGAAGAAGCCATCCTGGACTCCGTGTCCAAAACCCGCGCCGTAGTGGTGGCCGAAGAACACCAGCGCAACGGCGGCCTGGGCGACGCCATCGCCAACCTGCTGGTACACCGCCTGCCCGGGCCGATGGAATACGTCGGCGTGAAAGACTCCTTCGGCGAAAGCGGCAAACCCGTAGAACTGCTCGAAAAATACGGCTTGAGCAAAAAAGACGTGCTCTGGGCCGTGAAAGACGTCCTCGAACGCAAATAGTCTCCGTGCCCTAAGTGCCCTCAGTGGTTTAAAAACATTGAACCACTGAGGGCACGGAGATTGATTTTTTACCTACTTAATGCCCTCACCATGCAATTTGCTACCAAAGTAATACACGCCGGCGTCGAACCGGACCCCAGCACAGGCGCCATCATGACGCCGATTTTCCAGACCTCCACCTACGTGCAGGCCGCCCCCGGCGACCACAAGGGCTACGAGTATGCCCGCACCCAAAACCCCACCCGCACGGCGCTCGAAACCAACCTGGCTGCCCTCGAAAACGGCACCGACGCCATTTGTTTCAGTTCCGGCCTGGCCGCGCAGGATGCCTGCATCAAACTGCTGCAATCGGGTGATGAAATCCTGTCGGTCAACGACCTCTACGGCGGCTCCTACCGCCAGATGGTGCGCGTATACGGCCCCTGGGGCCTGAAAAGCCGCTACATCGACATGTACGATGCCAGCAAGGTGGAAGCCGCCATCGGTCCCGACACCAAGATGATCTGGATCGAAACGCCCACCAACCCGATGCTCAACATTGTGGACATCGAAGCCGTGACGGCCGTGGCCCGCCGCCGGGGCATCCTGACGGTGGTCGACAATACCTTCGCCTCGCCCTACCTCCAAAACCCGCTCGATCTGGGCGCCGACATCGTGCTGCACTCCGCCACCAAATACATCGGCGGGCACTCCGACGTGGTGCATGGCTGCCTCATCGTGAAAAACGCCGAACTGGCGCAGCGCCTCCGTTTTTTGCAAAATGCCTCCGGCGCCGTACCGGGTCCGCAGGATTGTTTTCTCGTCCTGCGCGGCATCAAAACCCTCCATTTGCGCGTACAGCGCGCCTGCGAAAACGCCGAAGTGATTGCCCGCTACCTGGCGGCGCACCCTAAGGTGTCGAAGGTGTTTTGGCCGGGCTTCGAACAACATCCGAACCACGCCATCGCCAAAAAGCAGATGCGCGGTTTTGGCGCCATGGTGTCGTTTGATTTGAAAGACAACTCGCTGGAAGCCGCCAACCGCGTGCTCAGCGGCACGCATTTGTTTTCGCTGGCCGAGTCGCTGGGCGGTGTCGAATCGCTCATCGGGCACCCGGCGAGCATGACGCACGCCAGCATACCCCGCGAAGAACGCCTGAAAGTAGGCCTTACCGATTCCCTGATCCGCCTGAGTGTGGGCGTGGAAGACGTGCGGGATTTGGTGGCGGATTTGGAGGCTTGCCTGTAGGCGTTCCGGGAGTCTTTTAGTTTTTCAACAACTGGGCAATAGCATCCCGCTGGCGGCGGCATTCGTCGCTCAGCAGGCTTTCGGGGCATTGGCCGATCCAGTCGAGCGCCTGATGGAGTTGCTTTTTCTTTTTTACAAACGAGGCGTACTGCCAGGCGATATTGCCGAGGGCCTGGGCATAGCCCTGCAGGCGGGCGGTATCGGCGCCCGCTTGCAGCAGCGGCAGCAAATGGGTGGGCACATACTCGGCGGCCGTGTGGTGGAATCGGTCGGGTTGTTGGGTTTCCAGGTAAAACTGCATGCGCAAGGCGAACATCCGGTGCAGGGCGCTTTCCTCTTCGGGCGCTGCTCGAAGCGTGGCGTCGAGCACGGTTTTCAGTACTTTTTCGTCGTGGTGCGCTATGGCATTCTTGAAATGCGCGTCGATGTTGCGCTGGAGGGCAGTGGCGCAGCGCGGCACGGATTTGTGGGCGAGCAGGTACTCGAATCCGGCGCCGTCGATGTCGGTGGCATAGCGGGCCAGGAGTTGTTGCATGGCGGGCTGGTCCAGCGAATCGGCTGGCAGGGCGTAGAGCAGATCGGCGATGGGGCCATCGTTGGGGATCTGGTGCCGGGCGCGGAGGGCCAGGTAATGGGCAGCGATCCCGGAGCGCTGTTGGCCGCTGGCCCAAGCCTGGTCGTAACTGAGAAAAACCTGGCCTTCGGCCGAAAATTCCAATGCGCTGTTGAGCAGCAGCAGAAAGGTGTTTTTGTCCGGTGCGCCGGGCAGTTGCTGGAGGATGTCGCCCTCGGCCGACAAAAACAGCAGCGTGGGGTAGCCTTTTACCCGGAATTCCTCCTTGAGCGCCCGCCCTTTGCCTTCGGCATCGGCTTTGACGTTGATGAAAAACGCGTTGAGGCGGCCGGCGATTTCCGGGTCGGAAAAGATCAACTGGTCCATCATTTTGCAGGGGCCGCACCAGTCGGTGTACACGTCGATGAACACCAGTTTGTCGCTTGTTTTGGCCTGGGCCAGGATCTCGGCCAAGCGGCCGCTGCGGAGAAAATGGACGGGCTGTGCCGGCAGCAGGCTGGCAGTGCATAGCAACAGGAGGGGCAAAAAGGAGGCTTTCATGGTGCGGGTTGGGTTCAGGTATCTTCGTCCCGCCCGGCATAGGGGATGCTCCAGCGGGGGTTGGTCAGGAAATCTACCCAGTTCCAGATTTGCCACCACTTGCGGTGGAAACGGCGGTACAAAACAAGGTCCGGTTGATTAGTTTTGACTTTGTATTGGGCAAAACTCTTTTCTACATCTTTCAATAAAATCCGTTTGAAATCCAGTTCATGGAATTGAAAGGCGCATTGATCCGAACAATATTTGAATGGTGTACAGTTAGGCAGAAAGTCATTGACGATGGTTAAATTGGAGAGCAGGAAAAAAAGAATAAAAAGGGTGCCAGCGACAACGATAAGTATTTTTTTCATGATATTATTGACAATTTGAAGCAGAGGCGTGCTCTAAGGTAGTACCTGAGGTCGAATAAAGGGTTCCTCCTTGTGCATTTATCCGTAAGTCTTCACCTAGATCAGCCGGATTGGCATCAATCCAGCCTAGAATTGGAATTTGCCGTCGGGTTTCCCAGAACTCAATGCCTGCTGCTTCTAAAGCATATTTTGCAACTGTTGTGCAATTGAGTTTGGGTACATTATAAATACCATGATTTTGGTAGGTAGTTAAAGCGTGCATGACCTGATTAAACTTTGGTTTTTCAACTGTCCATGTCACACTAATATTGTACGTCGTGTTACTGTCATCCCAAAATGCCGCTGGAACAGACTCTTTCCCATGAGGCTTATCATATGGATAAAACCCCAAGTTCCGTGTCGTACCTTCTCCAGACGAATTCATTTGAGTTAGACCTAAAAAAGTGTGCCCCGTATATCTATATGACGAACCGCCTGAGCCACCCTCTGTAGTATAAAGTTCACGTGTTTGAGGGACAGGCTGCTCAATATACAAAGTTATTGAATATGTACAATCCGTACAGGAGCTTTCAAAGCAATCAAAAGCAGAGGGCAAGTCTATGGGTAAGCCTTCAGGGTGAAATTCAGCGTTTGACCATAAGGTATTATGCTCCTTAAGGATGTCAGAATAGATATTTGGATCACATGAGAGGCTTCTCGATTCACCAAGAATTTCATTTAAATCATAATTTGAAACGGAAATACCATATAGGTCTTGTATTGTTTGTATCCTGTCCGCCATAATCACCTCTTTCACACAGCCCGTCAGTTCTTCGGCCGCATTCGTCAATTTGATCTCTTTGAGTTCAAAATTCAGGGTTGTTGGATTTTCAGACAGGCCGCAGGCCTCTTTCAGGTTGTCCAGCAGGGTAGCCGCCGGTTGCGACAGGCAGTATTTGTCTTTGATCTGATTCACCAATTGGGCGTTTTGCCGGTCTTTGCCGTCAAAATCGGTCAAATTAAAATAATTGCTCAGCGCGTTGGCACTGCCACCGCTGCCACCGCCGCCGCCGCTGAATGGCGGAACGGGGTAAGTGGAGGTGCCAAACCCCAGTGGGTCGCCGATTTCGCCGGAGCCGGTATCACACCAGAGCACCAAAATGGAGAAGTCTTGAAATTGGCCGACGTACATTTCCGGGGTGCTGCCGTTGTCGCAAAAAACGGCTTCGGTCCGGAACTCGACGGCCCCAGCCTGTTCTACCGCCGAGCCTATAGTGCCGTTGTTGACCCGGACGGAATGGACCAGCTGCCCCGCCCAATCAATTTGCAGGATAAAGCCGCTTAAGTTTTGCGCAAAACTGCTCGCCGGTGCGTACGTGGAATCCGCCTTGATGATGAACAGCCGCGACTCCATTTCGCCGTATTCGTTGATGAAAAATGCCATTGACATCTGATTGCCCGATTCCACGGGTTGTGCCAGCGCTACTCCCACGGGTACCAGGATAAGCGGCACCTGTTGGGCGTATACAATGGCCCCCTCCCAATATCAAAGGTATCGCCCCGGTTTTTCAGGCTGGCCTGTCAAATGCGTTCAAACCCAATCAAATCCAGTCAATTGGCGCCAAGCCGTCCGGATTAGCCGTCTTCTTCAGCATTCGCTGGCCAGGGCATCGCCCAATCCGGTGGCGGAAAGCCCAGTGCTTGCCGGATACGGACCTGTTCTTTTGGGCTTAGTAATCGACCGGTACGGACAAAATCCAGATCCTTCAGCCGACGGCGCAACGTACTTTCGGACAGGCCCAGGTCTCGGGCCAATTGACTTTTACTCCTGGCAATGGGTTTCATGCACTACGGTTTGGGTGAATCGTAGAACAAATATGCCCGGCTTTGATTCGCCGGGCAAGGACAAATTCCCGCAGTTCAATCCACCCTGCCTACCAACTTCCTTCTCCTTGCCCTTTTTACTTGCCTTTGCCTCAGGTATCTTCTAGGGGATGCTCCCATTAAAATAGCCGAGCCCTCATCAGCAAATTTGTACTGACGAAGGCTCGGAAAATGCCGATACTATTTCTACTAGTAGTGAAGATGGATCTACCATCCATTTCTATCCATGCAATCACTAAAGGCCACCAGAGCGGCATCACAAGCAAAACTATACTGCATATAGGCCGCAGC
>JADLDL010000340.1 GCA_020846655.1 Saprospiraceae bacterium
ACGACAGTTTTTCGCCCACAAACAAGGTCCAATCCCAAAACAACACTGGCGGCAGGGCGCAGGCGGCTACCCACTGAAGCAGGCGGTCGTCGGCTGCGCCGTGGCGGTATCCGATCAGTTCGGCTTCGAGGAGCCGGATCAGGTCCTGTCCTTCGGCGCGGGGCAGCCAATGCAGCAGGGGGCTTTCGTCGGAGGCCTGGTTCTTCCACAACAAGTGGCTTTTGGCCTCGATGGCTTCGAGCGTTTCGACCAGTTCGCCGATGCCCGAGGCGGTGGCTGGTAGCAATCGAAACCCCTGCGCCAGGGTGTCTTCGCGGAGGTCCCAATCGCTGCAAGGCCTCGGGCTCAGGAGGACGCGCCGGCGCCAGCGGCCCAATTGCATCCACCAGGGCTGCAAGGCGCCCGACTGGGGGCTCAGCAGTTCGTGCCCGCTGCCCCAAAGGATCAGCCGGTGTTCCGGAAACTTGAGGTAAAGTTCGTGGGCGCTCAGGCCGCGCGGGTGTTTGTCGTTCCAGCACAGGCGCGGGTCGCCGTTGAAATAAAACAACTCCAGCGGCACCTCGTTGGCCTGCCATTGCCGGCATATTTCTTCGTACAGGCGGGACCGGTGGTTGTGCGGCGACTGCATGTCCAGCAGCACCAAAAACTCTTTGGCCAGCGGCTGTTTTTGGTATTTAAACTGAATCATCCCCGCGTGCTCTACTGTGGCGCGCACGGTGGCCTTCACGTCGAGCCGTTGGAATGTCCCTTCCTGCCGCCGGCGCATTTCGGT
The DNA here is from genome assembly GCA_020846655.1 of Saprospiraceae bacterium. GTDB lineage: Bacteria > Bacteroidota > Bacteroidia > Chitinophagales > Saprospiraceae > M3007. The sequence goes on from JADLDL010000340.1 coordinate 773, forward strand.
GGCCGCCCGGTAAAAGGACTCGCCGAACTGGAGACTTCCGGTATTGGGCACCCGGAGAGTCCAGGCATAGGGCGGTTTGGCGCCCGAGAGGTGGCGCAGGGTAAACTGCTGCCGCTGCCGTCGGCGCCAGTACCCGATGCCCAGCAACCCGGCGCCCGCCAGGACAATCAGCACCCATTTCCAAGTATTGAAATAGGCGTAGCCAAACCCGATTTGCCAGGCTGAGGAAAGATCGGAGGCATACTGGCTGGGCTTTTGGACCAGTTTGGCGGTATCGAACAGCATTTGGCTGCTGTCGACCGGGCTCAGGTTGGGAAAGGTTGCGTCGGCTTGGCGGCCGGGCTGAGGCGCGCCGGCGGGCCCGGTTCCCCAACGGGTTTTGTCGGTCACCGGTGGAACCCAGCCGGGTGGAGGCGGTTTGGGGAACTGAAGAATGAAGCGGCAGAGGTGCGTCTTCCGGTCCAGGGTCTCCATTTCGTACAACAGCGTGTCGACACCCGGCGCCCGGCGGAGGTAATTGATACAAAAATCGCCGGCGGCCCAATCGAAACGGACGTGGTGGTAGCGGGCTGGGCGGATTTCCCGCACTGCGGCAATCGGCATCCCCTGGCCCCGGCTGACATAGCATTGCCGGGTGGGCTCCTGTCTCTGGTAATCGCTGAGTAGCACGAATTCAAACTCGACGCGCGGGCCTTCGGGGCCCGGCCGCAGCCAGTGGATCAACCAACCGAGCAGCAGCATCGAGCAGCCGATAGCCAGCGCCAGGCGCAGGCGCGGGTAGGCGCGGCTGGTTTGGGCGATGTCCGTGGTTAGCGTTTTCAGGCGCTGGATGAGGTTCAGCCAGCCCTGCCGGCGGGCATCGCGGCGGGCGGCCTTTAGTTCGGCTTCCACCAGGCGGGCGTGGCGCTGTTGGGCGGCGGCCTGGTCCAGAAGGATTTGGTCGAACAGGCGGTAAAACTCGAATTGCTCCTGGCGGTTTTCGGCCAGCAGGGGCGCCAGCAGGGTTTTGAGTTGGGCGGGGGGCAGCTCTGCCGGCAGGGCTTGCAGCAGTTGGCGGATTTGCAAATGCTTGTCGACCCCGATGGTATTGCCATTGGTTTCCCAGGCCGTGAGCAGGGCGCTGACGAGTGGGTCAACCATTTTGGTAGGTGGGAGCGGCTTGAGCATAGGGCTTGGGGGACGCTACATTTTGCGCAGCATTTCCAGGTCTTCTTTGTTTTTGGCGAGCACGGAGTAGGTCATCAGGAGTTGGTTGCGCTCTTCCCAACTGAGGGCTTCGTTTATTTTTTTGATAGGAAAATCCACTTTTTGCAACAGCAAAACCCAATAGATCAACTCGGCGGTGGAGGGTGGCTTTTTGAGTTTCAGGTCGCGGATTTTGATAAAATGTTTGATCAGTTTGTCGAGGTCCAATTGGCTGATTTGCTCGGTTTTGCGGCTGAGGATGTAGAGCAGTTCGGAAGCGCTGGGGAAGGGGATATGGTAGTACACCACCCGGCGCATGAAGGCGTCGGGCAGGTTTTTTTCGGAGTTGCTGGTGAGGATAATGATGGGCCGGTGTTTGTGGTCGGCTTCGAACACGCGGTTGATTTCCGGCACCCGGAAACTCAGGCTTTCGATGGCGAAAAGCACGTCGTTGGGCAGGTCGCGCGGGGCTTTGTCCACCTCATCGATCAGCACCACCTTGCGTTCGCGGGCGCGGATGGCCTGGCCCAGGGCATTGAAACTGATGAATTGCCGCTCGATACCCTGGGCATCGAGTTGGGCGGCGTTGTTCTGGTTGTATTGAAAATGGCCGAGCGCATCGTATTTGTAAAACAATTCGCTGGCCACCGAACTGGTTTGGACCGTAAACACGAGGGGTTGGCCCAGGCCAAAAAAGTGCGCCACGTGGTAGGCCAGTTGTGTTTTGCCGGTTCCCGGTTCGCCGGTGATGAGCAGGGGTTGGCCGAGGGCCAGGGCCACATTCACGGCATCCACCAGAGCGCCTGAGGGCGTATAGAGGGCGGGGTCGTTGAGTTTTTCATTGATGTCAAAATCCGGCAAACGCGATTTGCCGTTGCTTTTATAGAGGTCAAATGTGGACATAACGCCTTGTGATTTTATTTTTTGAGCGATTTGAGATATACCCGTTCGAGCAGCGGCTCCACGTCCACCATGTCAAAATCCGAGCGGCCGTCCCAGCGTTGTTGATGTTGCAATTGTTCGGAAAAACTGTCGATCAGCGCATCGATTTTCCGTTCGTCGGGTACCGTACCGACGCTCCTGAACCAGGCGCTGATGGCCTCCCGGGGCACCGGGTTCAGGGGTTCGAGCACCAGGCAGCAATCGGACGCGCGGCTTACGATGTCGGCAATGTCGGGCAAGGGGCCGGCCGACTGGAGCAGTTGGGCCTTGGGCAGGTGAACGACGAAAAAGATCAGGAAACGCGGCTGCCCGTCCTGTGCCTGCCGGAACTGCTCGATGATCCATTGCACGTAGCGGCTCAGTTCGCCGTCCCAGCGCGCGGCTTCTACCTGGAACACCAGGGCCATGTAGGCGAAGGGCAGGCATTTGTCGCGGGCTTCGAAGAAATTATCCAGCGTGAGGGGCAGGTGGTATTGGCCCATGCGTTCGCTGAAATATTTTTTAAATTTCAGTTGGCTGCTTTCGAGGCTCAGTCCCAGCGGCAGGGCCTGGCATTTCACCCGTTCGATGCGGGTATTGCCCTGCCAGAGTTCCTCGTGTTCGTATTCCACGACGGCATTGTCGTCGCGCAGTTGTTGGTCCTCCAGGATTTCGTAAATGATGCGCTCCGCGAAACTGGAGGGTTTTTGGGTGGGGCTGCCGGCAATGAAATAAAACTGGTAGGGCTGGCTGCTATGGTCCTGGAAAAAGGAAGTAAAAGCGCGAAAAGGTTCTTGCCGGTCGCAATTGACGAGTTGCAATTTCCCCATCTGGCCCAGCGGAAAGCCCGCCAGGGCGGCTTCGAAGGCCTCGGCGGTGTTGGGGTTCAGGTCTTTCTCGCCGATGTCGTCCAGCAGGGTGAGCAGGGCGTTGGTGATCCGGGTTTGTTCGAGTTCGTACTCCTTCTCGGTGAGCAGGCCGCCGATGAACTGTTTTTTGGTGGATTGGTACTGGCACAGCCGGAGAAGGAGGAGTTTGGCGTAGTCGGACTGTTCCGTCAAGCCCTTGCGCAGGCGCTCGAACGCGGTGGCCAATTGACCATTGGCCAGGAGTAGCCGGAGCTGTTTTCGAAATGGATCAAGCATGGGGCGGGTCGTGCAACAACAAATTTACAAGAGTTAAGACAGACAAGCCTTTTTTTATTTCACATCAACTCAATTTTATCGTGCAGCCGCACCGTAGGCCGGGTTTCGGCGCCTGTCCACAGCACGTTTTGGCCGAACAGCACCTTTTGGCCGTCGCGCCGGTAGCCCGAGAGGGTTTTGAGGGGTTCGGCGGCCCGTTCGCCGGTTTCCTGGTCGGTGGTGGTGATGGTGCAGCGGGCGCAGGGTTTTGCGGCGCGAAACCCGACGGTGCCGATCCGGAAATCCGACCAGCCGTCTTCGGCAAAGGGGGCGCTGCCCTGCACCACAAAATTGGGCCGGAAGCGGTTCATCGGCAGGACTGGTGCCAGGCGGCTGTTGAGGTCCTCCAGCGAGGCTTCGCCGATGAGCAGAAACGGGAAGCCGTCGGCAAAACTGACGTACTGGCCCTCAGCGGCAAAGCGCGGGTCGACCTGGCGCTGGCTGGTGTCGGGCATGTAGACCAGGCGCAGCTCGGCGCCCAACTGGGCTGAAAACCACTGGTTGACAGCCGGCGCACACACCCGAGCCGGGCAGCGGTCGTCCCAGATTTGCACCTCCATGGCGGGCATCTCCCCGACCGCCGGTTCCAGCGGCACCGATACGCGCAGCGTAGGATTTTTTCTCGAAAAAACGACCAACGAGGAGGCTTCGAAGGCAGGTTGCAGGTCCACCATAGCCGGTATTTCTCGTTGGCTGACAAAGCGGCCGGCGGTATCGATCAGCATCCAGCGGCGGTCGTATTGCAGGCCGCGGGGTTGCACCAGGCTTTCGGTGAGGGCGATGCCGAGGAGCGATTTGACGGGGTAAACCAAAAGGGCGGAGAGGGTCAGCACGGGTAGTTTTTTATGCAAGGTGCAAAAGAAATTTGATTGGGCAGCCCCCCTTCCCCAACCAAAGCGCCCAACATCAAAAAAGCGCTCCTTCCTTCAGGAGCGCTTCTTCGAAAATCAAGATCTGCCGGCAGTTTAGTGGGCAAAGGGCGCGGGCAGCCCGCGTTTGGAAAAGTGTGGGAAAAGCATGAAGGGAACAAAAGTATGTTCCGGGGCTCTCCCGTCGCCCTTGCGGCTTCATATCCGGCTGGGACTCTTACCCGGCGCCTGCGCAGTCTGCCTGAGCACGCCCGACGCCCGGATAGTGGAGGGGATTAGAAAGAATGATGAATGATGAGTTAGGAGTGATGAATGGGGTTCACCTTGAACGGGACTTAAAAACCTGCCGCGAACCCAAAAAATATTCATCATTCATCATTCATCATGCCGAGCATGCTTCGCAGGTGGGGTCGTCGAGGCTGCAAATTTTGCCTTGGAATTGTTCGGGTTCGAGGGCTGAAAGTTGCGGCACTTCTTTTTCCACTTTGACCACCGCTTCGTTGGTGACTTTGTTGTTGGCCACGAATTTCTGCTGGTGTTTTTCGCTGAGCGTGAACTTGATCGGGTCGGTGGCGGCCTTGGAGCGCAGGTAATACATGCCGGTTTTCAGGCCTTTTTGCCAGGCGTAGAAGTGCATCGACGA
>JADLDL010000341.1 GCA_020846655.1 Saprospiraceae bacterium
GGAGTTCGCGGTAGGGGAAGGCCGGTTGTTCGAGCGTGGGCGGCAGTTCGGGCAGGTGGAGCTTGGGTATCCGGGGGATGATCGAATCGCGGGGGCTGTAGCGGCGGCAGCCGAGGCGTTCGAGGAGATCGTAGACGCCGTATTCAGGGCCCAATTCGCCGCCGCCGGCAATGAGAAAGGCGTTGTTTTTGCCGTGCAGATAGTATGCCTCGTCGTTCAGGCTGGGGGAGCGTTGCAAGCCCATGAGCTGCAGGTTGGGGTGGTTGCCGATCACGACCAGAGCGCCCTGTGCCGGCACTTTCAGGCTGGCCAGAATACGCACGGGCTGGCCGGTCATGCGCTCCAGGTACCCCTGGAGAATATGGGCGGCGCGTTGATCGGGCGCACTGGGGTTGGGGGCCAGCAGGATACCGGGTGTTTGGGCCGGGAGGAGCAGGCTTAGGCGAAAAAACAGGACCAGGAGCAGGATGACACGCATGTTTGTAGGATTGGATGTTCAACATTCCGCAGGCAGCGGTACACAGGGCAGTGGGGTTGAACGAATAGCGCGAACTGCCTCAAAAATACTTGTTGTCCCATTTTTTTCGCAGAAAAGACTGCTGAAATTGCATTTTACGCCGAAGCGGTCCGCACTTCAAAACACAATGCTGGCCCTGCACGTTAAATTGCGGTAACTTTGCCTACGTTTTTTTCTGCTCAAACATTCAGACACATGAAACTGCACGTGCTGCGGATCGCCGCCTTGTTGATTGCCAGCCTTTGCCTGATGGCCCGGGCCCAAGCCCAGAACCCTAACCTGGCCAACCAATATTTTATCAATGGCGAGTACGAAAAAGCCGCTACCCTCTACGAGCAATTGGTGGAAACCGATCGCAGCCTGAGCGATTATTATTTCGAGCGCTACATCAATTGCCTGCTCAACCTGGAGCAATACGACGAAGGCGAAAAGGCGATTAAAAAACAATTGAAAAAATCGCCCGAGGACGTCAAACTGTATGTCCTCTACGGCAACCTCTACGACCGGGCCGGTAAAATCGAAGACGCGCAGGCACAATACCAGAAGGCGATTGAAAAAGTAGCCCTGGATTATACCTCAATCACCCAGTTGGCCAATGTGTTTGTCACCAACGCCAAATACGAACTCGCCATCCAGGTCTACGAACGCGGCTCGGACAAAGACCCTACCCGTTTTGCCTACAACCTGGGCGACCTGTACCGGCGCAAAGGCGAGACACCCAAAATGATCGATTCGTACCTGAGCAGTCTCTCCATCGATCCCGGTCGCCTGACGACCATTCAAACCCTGATGGCGCGGTACCTGGCCGAAAATGAATACGCCGAGTTGCAATCCCAACTCTACACCCGCCTGCAAAAAGAAGACAACGCCGACTATATCGAACTGCTGGCCTGGTCCTTTGTGCAACGCAAGGATTTCAAAAGCGCCCTCCGCCAGTACAAAGCCCTCGACAAGCGCCTGGGCGAACCCGGCCAACGGATTTTCAAACTCGCCAACGACGCCGCCAACTCCAGGGACTACGATACCGCCATTTCCGGCTACGACTACATTATCCAGGAAAAAGGCGCCCAGAATCCCTTCTTTTTTGATGCCAAACGCGAGGCCATGAACTGCCGCCGCCGGAAAATCACGGAAGGCTACGACTATACCACCCAGGACCTGCGTACCCTCGAAGCCGAGTACGAAAGTTTCCTGGCCCAATACACGCGCGGCCGCCAAACGGCCTACATCGTGATTCAACTGGCCGACCTGGAGGCTTTTTATATCAACGACCTGAACAAAGCCATTGCCCTGCTCGACGAACTGCGCCAGACCCCCGGGATCGACCGCAATACCCTGGCCCGCGTAAAAATTAACCTCGCCGATTTTTACCTGATGAACGGCGAAGTCTGGGAAAGCACGCTGTTGTACAGCCAGGTGGATAAGGACTTCCGCGAAGAACTGCTGGGCCAGGAAGCCCGTTTCAAAAACTCCAAACTGTCGTATTTCAACGGTGATTTCGAGTGGGCACAGGCGCAGTTCGACGTGCTCAAAGCCTCTACCTCCAAACTTATCTCCAACGATGCCCTCGATCTCTCGGTGTTCATCATGGACAACCTGAACTCCGACACCACCACCGACGCCATGGCGCTGTATGCTGCGGCCGAACAACTGGTGTTCCAAAACCGCTTTCCGGAGGCCTTCCTCAAACTGGATACCCTGCGCACAGGCTTTCCGGAAAACACCCTGCAGGACGATATTCTCTTCCTGAAGGCTCAGATTTTTGAGAAAAAACGCGAATACGTACAGGCAGCGGCCCTTTACCAGGAGGTCGCCGACAAGTTTCCCGAAGATATCCGCGCCGACAATTCCCTGTACGCGCTGGCTAAATTGTATGAAGAAAAACTCAACGACCCGGAAAAAGCCAAGGGCCTCTACGAAAAGATTTTCCTCAACTACTCGGGCAGCGTCTTTGCCGTAGATGCCCGGAAACGCTTCCGCATTTTGCGCGGCGATAAAATGCAATAGGGCAATTTTGTCCTGTCATACCAGTAAAAATCTCCCTGGTGAAACAATCCTCCGCCGCGCCATTCCTCCGGGCCCATTGGCGCCGCCTCGTTCTGCTCAACTACCGCATCGACCCGGCTGTGTTGTTGCCCTACCTGCCGGCTCATACCGAACTGGATACTTGGCAGGATACCTGCTATGCGAGCCTGGTCGGGTTTATGTTTCAGGACACCCGGGTGCTCGGTTGGGCTATTCCGTTGCACGTGCATTTTGAGGAAATCAACCTGCGGTTTTATGTGAAACGCCAGGACCCGGTGTTGGGCTGGAAGCGAGGCGTGGTGTTTGTGCGCGAAATCGTGCCCAAGCCGGCCATTACCTGGGTGGCCAATACGCTGTACCGCGAACGCTACGTGACCCGCCGGATGTGGCACCGCTGGGACGAGCAGCCCGATGGTCGGTTGGATGTGGAATATGCCTGGCGGGAAGCCGGGCGCTGGCAAGCCTTTGGGGTGCAAGCCC
>JADLDL010000342.1 GCA_020846655.1 Saprospiraceae bacterium
ATCTGCCGAATCGACTACTGTACCTTCGTAGGCCGAAATGAGTTGTTTGTAATACACCGGCTGAACAAGGTAAAGCCTTGGGCGCCAGGCCGCATCTACCGTAATTTGGCCAGACAAACCAGTATTTTGAGAGCAAGCCTGTTGAAAGCAGCTAAGTGCCAGGAAAGAAAATAACAACAAACGGCTGAACATCCGAGATTTCTTTAGCGGCAAAAGTACCGGCAGAACACTTGAATTGTGCGACTTTTGCGGATAAATTCAGGCATCACGCCATTTCTTTTTCCGTTACCAACATGGGACTACGCGCCACCCTCATCCGCCCTTTTGCTCATTGGATCGCCCGACGAATCGACCGCATGGCGGCGAATGCTGTTGCCGACCAGGAGCGCATCCGCCAACACCTCGTGGCCCGCGCGCACCAAACGGCCTTTGGCCGCGACCACGATTTTTCCAGCATTGAATCCTACGCAGATTTTACCCGCCAAATCCCGATCCGGGACTACGAGGACCTCAAACCCTACGTCGAGCGCGTAAAACAAGGCGAACAGGATGTGTTGTGGCCGGGCAAGCCCGCCTATTTTGCCAAAACCTCCGGCACCACCTCCGGCGTAAAATACATCCCAATGAGCCGCGAGAGCACTCCCTTGCACTTCGGCACTGCCCGCGACGCCCTGTTCAACTATTTTGCCCGCACCGGCAACGGCCGCTGGCTCGATGGCAAACTGATTTTTTTGTCGGGGAGCCCGGTGCTCGAAGAAGTAGCCGGCATCCCCACCGGCCGGCTCAGCGGCATCAGCAACCACCTCGTACCGGCCTGGTTGCGTACCAACCAGATGCCCACCTGGAGCACCAATTGTATAGAAGACTGGGAGGAAAAAGTCGAGCGCATCGTAGATGAAACCTCCGGGGCCGATATGCGCCTCATTTCGGGCATCCCGCCTTGGGTCCAAATGTACTACGAGCGCTTGCTGGCCCGCAGCGGCCAACGCAGCATCCGGGAGATGTTCCCCAATTTTTCCGTTTTTGTGTACGGCGGCGTCAATTTTGAGCCCTACCGGGCCAAACTGGAAGAACTCGTCGGCGCGCCCATCGACACCGTCGAAACCTATCCGGCCTCAGAAGGCTTCATCGCGTTTCAGGACCGGTTTCCGGCCCAGGGGCTGCTGCTGAACACCAATGCCGGCATGTTCTTTGAATTTGTGCCGGCCGGTGAAATTTTCAACGAAAACCCTACGCGACTTTGGCTGAAGGATGTGGAACTGGGCGTCAATTATGCCCTCATCTTACACACCAATGCCGGCCTGTGGGGCTACAACATCGGCGACACGGTGCAGTTTGTGTCCAAAAATCCCTATCGCCTGGTGGTTTCGGGGCGGGTCAAGCATTTTATTTCGGCTTTTGGCGAACACGTCATCGGCAAAGAAGTGGAAGAGTCCCTGTTGCCCGTCGCCAACGAAGGGGGCTTGCGCATTGTGGAGTTTACGGTTGCCCCGCAGGTGAATCCGCCGGAAGGCGGCCTGCCCTACCACGAGTGGTTTATCGAATTTGACCAGCCGCCGGCCGATCCGGAAGCCTTTGCCCGCGCCGTAGACGCCCGCATGCGTACCCAAAACATCTACTACGACGACCTGATCACCGGAAACATCCTACGCCCCTTGGTCATCCGACCTTTGCGGCGCGATGCGTTTCGCGAATACATGAAAGCAGAAGGCAAGTTGGGTGGGCAAAACAAAGTACCCCGGCTTGCCAACGATCGCAAGATCGCCGATTGGCTCGCCCGGTGGATCGAACAACAATAACCCGGTATCTCTGTCAACACGGCAAACGCATTTTTCTCATGGCCCGTATCCTGCTCTCCGGTATCACCTTGGCAGTGCTTCTTGGCACCAGCTCGTTTCTTTCGGCCCAAAACACACCCATTCCGGTGGCCGACCAGACGTTTCGTATGGAAGGCGAACACGAGTACGTGTATGCGTTCGCACAGGGCGACCAGGTGGCCCTGCACATCCAATTGTTGGTCGGGCGCCAGGTACGCACGGTAGAGTTTGTGGAGCCGGGCGGCCCGGTATTGTTCAGCACCTATGCCCTGGATTCCACGCTCGATCAAACGATCCGGATCCCGCAAACCGGCGTCTATGCCCTTCGCATCCGCGAAAGCGGTATGGGCAAAAAGGTATGCCGCTTTACGCTGCACCGCAGCCCCGAAAGCCCGATGACGGCACGCCTGGATACCCGCGTGCCCTGGGATATCCGGCAGCATCCGCAGTGGCAGGAGCGCCGCCGCTTTGTGCCAGCCGGCAAAAAAACCGAAATGCTTACCCTGGGTGGGCAGGTAACGGTGACGGCGAGTAAAATGGGTATAAAAAAGCCGGTTGGCGCATATTCGTTTACGCTGCCGCCCCGCACGGTCAGTTGGGCGTATCGCATTGCAGTGGGGCAATCCCTTTCCGAAGCGCGAAAAAAAGATGCTGACCAACTGAGCAGCGCCCTCAATTCCGGCGCCGCCAAATTGTTGCCCATTCACCCGGAAACAGCACTGGCGGCCTTTGCCTTGGGCATGGCCGTCGACCTCACGGTGCCTAAAGCCGGCGAAGATGTGGAATACGCCTTGCTCACCCCAGCTAACCTGGCTAAATTCAACAAACAGGAACCCTATGAGGCCTTTATCTGGCAGGGCGATGTAAGTTCGGACGTCCAACGGCGGTATTCGCCGCTGGATGGCAATCTTTGTTTTGCTTTCCGCAGCGACAACTGGATGGACGATATCACCGTAACGGTCGACATCGAAGTCGTAACCGAAACGCCCATTTTTGCTGAAGAAATTTACCTGGAAAAGTTGTGAACCACCCTGTAAAACATGGTTTTATCCAAAATTCAAGACGCCATCGGCGCCTACAAGCGTTGGTTGACACAAGTACGGCAGCATCCTTTTGTGTATAAATGGGAGTCGTTGCAAAATTTTCAAACCCATTGGGCCCCGAAAGCCCCCGATCCGGCGGCCATGTACGACCGCGCCCTGCAAAACAGCGAAACCCGGCGGCTCTGGCAAACCGAAAACTGGTACCCCAAGCGGATGATGTTGGAACTCTGGCGTTTCGACCCCCGAACGGTGGCGGCTATGTTTGATGATTTGTTTCAGGAAACCCGCGATATCGAGGCGCGGGTAGGCCGGTTTTTGTTTGGCTGCGATGATCTGCTACGCGACTACAAGCGCGCACATCCCCTCACGGTGGAGAACAACCACTACCACGGCGACTACCGGATGATTGCCCTGTACCTGGCATTCCGGTACCCCGATCAATATGCACCGTACGATTTCGAGGTATTTCAACAAGCCCTCACCCGCTTGCAGGCGCGCGATTTGCCGCAACAAAACGACGTTGGCCGCTATTTCAAGGTGATGCGAACCTTGCTCAATTTCCTGGATAAAGACCCGGAAGTAGCGGCCGCGATGCAACGCCACCTACACCCCCGGCGCCATTTTCAGGGAAAAACCTTGTTGCTGGCCGAAGATTTTTGCCGGCACCTGATTCAACATGGAGCGGATTAGCGCGCCCAAACATTGTATTTAATGATGCAGTAGATTGCACGCACGCCATCGCGCCAGCCGATTTTTTTGCCCTCGGCATACGAACGGCCGTAATACGAAATGCCTACTTCGTAAATTCGGACATCGGGGATACGGCTGATTTTGGCGGTCACTTCCGGCTCAAACCCAAAACGTTTTTCCTTCAGGTCCAGCCCTTTCAGGGTTTCGGCCTGGAAAAGTTTGTAGCAGGTTTCCATATCGGTCAGGTTGAGGTTGGTAAACATATTCGAGACGAAAGTCAGGAACTTATTGCCGATGCTGTGCCAGAAGAACAGGATACGGTGTGGCCGCCCCCCCATAAACCGCGAGCCATATACTACATTGGCATACCCGTCGAGGATCGGGCGCAGGAGGATGTTGTATTCCTGCGGGTCGTACTCCAGGTCGGCGTCCTGGATAATGATATAATTGCCCGAAGCATGCTGGATGCCCGTGTGGAGGGCGGCTCCTTTGCCTTTGTTCACCTCGTGTTTGAGGTAGCGGATATTGAGTTCGGGGTTGGCGTCCATATAGCGCCGGATAGCGCCTTCCGTATCGTCTTTGGAGCAGTCGTTGGTAATGATCAACTCCTTTTGGATGCCCTGGATGAGCTCTACGGCTTTGACTTTATCCAGTATGCGGTGAATTGTGCGCTCTTCATTGTACGCGGGAATAACGATCGACAGGGTTTCAGCCATGGACGTAAAATATTGTGATAGGGTTGGTCTGCAAAAAACTAGAGACGTGCTGCGCAGTATCAGAAAATACTCGTTTGGCAGGCCTCCGAAAGGCCGCAAAAGTACTTTGAATTTTCGGTTTCGTCTAAATCTGTCCGAACCAGTAAAAAAAGTCTAATATTTAACACTTTGTTGCATTTTTTGGAAAACTTTTTGCTGTACAGTATCGTTAAGTGGTCAAAATCAATTTCTTATTAATCCGCAAAACTGTACAACACTATGGCAAACAAACTCCATACATTTCGTCGCATCTGGCGTGTTTCCCCCCGCCTGGCCTTCGCATACCTGCGTCGCAAAGCAACCCGTCAAGCCAAAAAATTCCTGCCGGTAGACGATTGGAACAAAAATTGGCTGGGCGAAGAGATGCGTCCGTTCAATAGCCTGCGTTAACCGCAGGCTTTTTTTGTGCCCGTTCGTTAAATTTTCTTCCCATTTGGCCGGCAGCTTGTCGGGGATATGGCATCTTTGCCCACATTGTAAACTACCGGGCGCCCCGGTTGTTGAAGGGTAAACTTCCCCCGCTTGTTATGATGATACACAAATCAATCCTGCTGTTTGCCGGCTTTGCCCTTGGGGCTTCGGCGTGCTCCTCTTCTGCCGACAAATCTGCCGCCCCGCCCGCCCGAACTTCCTACAATATCGTTGCAGTAGAAGGGTTTGTTGTCAAACCCTCCATACTCACCGCCAATGTAACGGCCAGCGGCACCCTGTTGCCCCTCGAAGAAACAGAATTGCACCCTGAGGCCTCGGGGCGAGTCGTTTCCCTGCACCTGCCGGAAGGAAAAGCCGTTCGAAAAGGCGATCTGCTGCTCAAAGTATTTGACCAGGATTTGCAAACCCAGGTGAGCAAATTCGGTGTCCAGCTCAAACAAGCCGAAATCACAGAACAGCGCCTGGCCGAACTCCTGAAAGTAAAAGGCGTGAGCCAGCAAGAATACGACCTCGCCGCCTTGCAGGTCCAAACCATCAAAAGCGAGATGGAATTGCTGCGCATCAATATTAGCAAAACTGAATTGCGAGCGCCCTACGACGGCATCATCGGTCTGCGCAACATCAGTCCTGGCGCCTATGTGACCCCTACGTCGGCCGTAGCCACCATCCGCTCCTCAGGTGCGCTGAAACTGGATTTTGCCGTGCCGGAAAAATACAGCGCACGCATCCATCCCGGCCAGGCCTTTGCTTTCACGGTGGAGGGTAGCCCTACGCGCTACGCCGCAGTGGTGCAAGCCACCGAACAACGGATTACCGCCGACACCCGCAACCTCCAGGTGCGCGGCCTGGTCAAGGGCAACACCAGCGGGCTGTTGCCCGGCGGCTTTGCCGAAGTGGAAATCAGCCTGGGCAACAAAACCGAAGCGCTGCTGATCCCCAGCCAGGCCATCGTGCCGCAGGCGCGGGACAAAAAAGTATTTGTCAGCCGGGGTGGAAAAGTAGCCTCTGTGGCGGTAAAAACCGGCGTCCGGCAATCGGGCATGGTCGAAATCACCGACGGGCTGGCTTCCGGCGACACCATTGCTATCACCGGCGTGTTGTTTTTGCGCCCCGATTCACCCGTGAAATTTTCCAAGGTCCAATAAGAGGCTGTTTGATTTGCAGGACTCCGGCCCATCTCATTAGCCTTCCAATTTGCTGGCTTTGTGGTGCCGCCGGCTCAGCCACTCCACGGCCAGGCGGTAGCCCTCCAGTCCGAGCCCCACAATGGAGCCCTCGCACACCGCAGCGATGTAGGAATGGTGCCGAAACGACTCCCGGGCGTGTACGTTGCTGATATGAACTTCCACCACCGGCGCTGGAATAGCCGATATGGCGTCTGCCAGGGCAATTGAGGTATGAGTGAGCGCCCCGGCGTTCAGCACGATGCCGTCGGCGGTAAAGCCCGCTTCGTGCAGTTTGTCGAGCAACGCGCCTTCGTGGTTGCTTTGAAAATACTCGAGCCGGATAGTTTGCATTTGCGCCTTGAGCCCGGTAAAATAGTCGTCAAAAGAATGCGCGCCGTAAATGGCCGGCTCGCGCCGGCCCAACAAATTCAGGTTTGGGCCGTTGATGATGAGTATGTTCATATCCTGGATATACATCGGTTTCTGTTGGTAAAAGTACCTTTCCCCTGCTGATTGCCGCCTCGGATTCTTGAAAATTATCCCCACATTTGGAAAAAATAACCCGGACACAGGACTATGCATCGCCACTCTACTTCTCTGCTGCCCCGTTTTTGCCGCGTTTTTCTGCTGCTGATCTGCCTTTTTGCCGCCGGCGCCCAGGCCCAGGCCCAAACCAATATGGTGGTTTCTGACCCCATTGCCCTGCGCAACGACTACGGCTACGAGCTCATCGGCCGCCTCAAAGACCGCGTTTTGCTCTTCCGCGACAAATACGACGAGTTTGAAGTGCAGGCGTTCGACGGCCAGATGCGCAACGCCTGGAACCGGAAACTGGAAGACCTGGACAAAAACGGCATCCAGGTTTTGGCGGTAGTGGGTGGTAAAAATGATTTTTCCGTGATCTACAAAGTACGCAAACGCGGCACCACCCTCCTGAAAGTACACAAATACGACCCCGGCGCCAACCTGATCGACACCATGACGGTCAAAAACTATGGCGAACGCGTGTTTTCACCACCCATCATCGACGTCCTCAAAAGCGAAGACAAAAACTGCCTCATCGCCCTCAATTCTGCCGAACACAGCCAGATGGAAGCCACTTGCTTCCGCCTCGACAAAATGCAGGTGCTCTGGGACAAGTCCATTCACCTCGACGATAATTTTTATGAGTCCAACATCAAATCCATGGCGATCAGCAACGCCGGCGATTATTTCCTGGTGACTGAACTCAACAACCGTCGCTCCAAACTGGACGAACACGAATACCAGGTGCTGCACGTTCGCGACTTGACCGAACGCATCGTGCGGGTGCCCCTGCGGGATTTTTTGACCACCGATGTGAAATTTGTGTACGACAACCTGAACCACCACCTCGTAGGCGTAGGCTTGTATTCTGAAAAAAACCGCGACCGCGCCAACGGCTTTTTTTACCTGAAAGCCGGCGCCGACGACAGCGCCATCACCCTCCGCTACGAAGCCTTTTCCGATAAAGTTATTTCCATCCTGCGCCGCAAAGACGTTGCCGACGACACAAAGGGCATTACCGACGCCGATATTCAACAGGTTATTCTCCGGCGCGACGGCGGCGCACTGGTTATCGCCGAACGACACCACGAAATCCAGCGCGGTACCTCAGCCAGCCGTGGTTTCTGGCGCGACGGCATGCGCGTGGTCATGGACTATTACTACGACGACCTCCTCCTGATTGCCCTGCACCCCGACGGACAGCCCCACTGGACCACCGTGTTGCACAAAAAACAATACTCCCAGGACGATGAGGCCACGTTTTCATCTTATTTCCTCTTCCCGACACCCGAGCGGCTGCATTTCATGTTCAACGACGAAATCAAATATGAAAACACCTGCAGCGACTACATCGTGTCGCCGGTGGGCGATTTCGACCGCAACAGCCTGATGAATACCTTTGGCCAAGGCCTTCGCCTGCGCTTTCGCGACGCCCTACCGCTCAGCCTCCACGAATGTCTGGTGCCTTCTGAGTTCAGAAACAAATTGCGCCTCGTGTTGCTCCGGTTTTAGAACTTGTTTGAGTTATTCCGCCAACTTCTTAGACCTTTGCGGCATGTTGCCCGAAGCCGCCCCACTCTTGTATCGCGAACTCATCCGGATCGCTACGCACCCCGATTGGGCAGCGCGCGAAAAGGTCCTGGCCTTGGCCGGGCTTCAGGAGCGTTTGTTTTTTGAAGCCACCAAGCAGGAACAACTGGCTTTCAGCACCTTGTTTGCCCGAATTAGCTACGCCGGCCACCTCTACCAAATTCAGCCCGATACCCTGCGGCTGATCCATGCCTTCCGCCGAACGGCCGCCCGGGTACGCGCCGGCTACAGCCCGACCGACCGCGACGTGCGCCTGGGACTGAAAGCCATCGCCGAAACGGTGCTGATCGTTTGCCAAACCGCCCTGCCCGGCGAGTTGCTGGAACACCTGCCGGCAGCCGATGAGTGGCGTTTTGCGCCGCCCGAAATTTGGGACTACAAAGCCCGGGCCCGCGTCGTGGCCGTGCGCGACGAGCCGGAAAAAAATTACTTCCTGGCCTACGACGACGAAAATCCCGGACAACCCGTCCGGGTACGCTACCAACTCCCCGACCGAAACGACAATTTCAACCCCAGTATCCGGCTGATCCGCTCGGTTTTTGGCTTCCCGGTCACGCTCAACCTCCTCGAGGTCGATATCGACCGGCAGGGCGACTACCGGCCACGGGTTTTCGTGATTGAGCCCGACTACCTCGTAGATGTGACCGCTGTGGCCGAAAGTTTCAAAGCCGATGGCGCCCAACCCCTCGCCTATTTGGTCAAAAAATTCCTGCCCTACGAGCTCACGCCGGCCATTCTGTTGGGCAACATTGCCAACTTTTTTCTCGACCGGCTGCTCAACGAGCCCAACACTCCGTTCCCGGATCTGCTCCGCGAAACCTTCCAGTTGTACCCGTTTGTGTATGCCCCCATGGCCGACAGCACGGTGCGCGATATTTCGGGCAAAGCCCAAAAACACTACCTGAACCTCCAGTCGATGGCCCGGCAAGGCCTGGCCCGGCAGCAAATCGACCCAGAAAACTGTGTGCTGGAACCCACGTTTTACAGCGAACAATACGGCCTGCAAGGCCGGTTGGACCTGTTTTACCAAACCAGTGAACGTTCGGCTATCGTAGAACTGAAAAGCGGCACCCCTTTTCAGCCCAACAGTTACGGCATTCAGCGCAGCCATTTTACCCAAACCCTGCTCTACGACCTGCTGGTGCGGTCGGTGTTCGGGGCCCAAACCGATCCGGCCAAGTATATTTTGTACTCCGGCGCCGATGTGCAGCATTTGCGTTTTGCCCCCACCGTGGCGCCCGAGCAATGGGAGGCCCTGCAAGTGCGCAACCACCTGGTGGGCATCGAGCGCTTGCTGGCCGCTATTCGTCCTGGCGAATTGGACGTGCCACTGCTGCAACGCCTGCGCAGTGGCAAAGCCAACAGCCGCGACTTCCTGGCCCGCGACTTCGGAATTTTTGAACTGGCATACGCCAAACTTAGTGTTCGGGAGCGGAAATACGTCAATGCATTTGTCGGCTTTATCGCCCGCGAACAATGGCTGGCCAAAGTTGGGGAGGAAAACAGCGATGCGCTGAACGGCAACGCCTCCCTCTGGCGCAGCAGTTTGGCCGAAAAACAGGATGCCTTCTCCATCCTCAGCCACCTGGAAATTGCAGACAATCAGGCAGACCAGCCGGAGCCGGGTATTATTTTTAAAAAAACTGAAAAAACCAACCCGCTGGCCAATTTCAGGGTGGGCGATATCGCCGTGCTGTACCCGGCGGAAACGGATACCGATACGGTACTTGATCACCAGGTGATCAAATGCACCATCACTGAATTGGGCAAGGACCGCGTGCGCGTACAGCTCCGATACCGCCAGTTCAACCTCAAACCCTTTGCTACCGACAGCCTCTGGACCCTCGAGCCCGACATGCTCGAAACCGGTTTCGTGACCATGTACCGCGGCCTGTTTGAATGGGCCAGCGCGCCCCCGGGCCGCCGCCAGAAGGTACTGGGGCCCGAACATCCCGCCGCCACGGCAGCAGTGGAACCGCCTGAACAGCAGCCGCTCACGCCACAGCAACCCGCTGTGCAGCGCGGCGACATCGAACTCAGCGCCGAGCAGGCTGATTTGCTCCGGCAAATCACCGCCTCGCAGGATTTTTTCCTGCTCTGGGGGCCGCCCGGCACCGGCAAAACCAGCGTCATGCTGCGCGCGCTGGCCGATTGGGTGCTGCGCGAAACGAGCGACAACCTGCTGCTGATGGCCTACACGAACCGCGCAGTGGATGAAATTTGCGAAGCCCTCGACAGCCTGGGCGGCAACATCCGGGATCAATACCTGCGCATCGGCTCGCGGTACTCGACAGCCGAGCGCTTTCGCGACCAACTCCTGCACGGGCGGATTGCCGGCGCCGGCAACCGCGCCGAACTCCGGGCTGTGCTGGAGCCCCGCCGGATCATCGTGAGCACCGTGGCCTCTTTTGCACAAAACGATAAACTGCTGGATATCAAAAAATTTCAGCGCCTGATTGTGGACGAGGCCTCGCAAATACTGGAGCCCCAACTGGTGGGTTTGCTCACTCGTTTCGAACACTATGTGCTGGTGGGCGACCACCGCCAACTACCCGCCGTGACGGCGCAACAACCCGAACAAACCCGGGTGGAGGACCCCGACCTGAACGCCGTAGGCCTGACGGACTTGCGGGACTCGTATTTCGAACGGCTTTACCGGCAATGCACAAACCTGGGTTTACGCCAGCACTACGGCCGGCTCAGCCACCAGGGCCGCATGCATGCCGATCTTATGGATTTTCCTAACCGGCATTTCTACAGTGGGCTGCTGCAAACCATGCCCGGCGCAGCGGATCATCAGCACCGGGATTTGCCGGCGGGCAGCATGTCGGACGCGCCCGGCGTTTCGTTCCCGGATGGGCCGGAACCACGGGTGTTGTTTGTTCCGGTAGTTACCAAAAATGCATTGCCCAATCAGAAAACAGCCGCCGCCGAGGCCGAAAAAATCGCGCAGTGGGTGGTTTATTTCAAAAAACAATACGAAACCCGGGGGAAAACCTGGCGGCCAGACCATAGCCTGGGCATCATCACGCCCTGGCGCGCCCAAATTGCCCAATTGCGCCAAAGCATCGCCGAAGCCGGCCTCGACCCCGACCTGCTGAGCATCGATACGGTGGAACGGTATCAGGGCGGTGCGCGGGATATAATTCTGATTTCGTGTTGCGTGCATTCCCTCAGCCAACTGAGCAAACTGGTAAACCTGTCGGGCGAAGGCGTGGACCGTAAACTGAATGTGGCGCTCACCCGTGCCCGCGAACAGGTGCTGGTTTTTGGAAACCCGGAGGTATTGCGCGAAGACGATCGCTACCGCGACTTTATTGACCGATATTTGTGCCCGAACACATGAGAATATTTGCCTTTGCCTTTGCTGTACTGACGATGACTGCCTGTGCCCGCCAATTGGCGCCCACGGGCGGCCCTAAGGATACGACGCCGCCCGAGCTGGTACCGGAAAAAAGCACCCCCAACGAAAGTACGCGTTTTGCGGCCCGTGAGATCAACCTGAGTTTCAACGAATGGGTCACGTTGCAGGATGCTGCCACCCAGGTATTGGTGTCGCCGCCCCTGGCCAAAAAACCCGAAATAACGTTGAAAGGTAAAACGGTGACCCTCAAGTTCAATAAACAGGACACCCTCCGCTCCAACACCACCTACACGATCAATTTTGGCACCGCCATCAAGGACCTGCACGAAGGCAACCCTGCCAAGGACCTGCGTTTTGTGTTTTCGACCGGCGATTTTATCGATAGCCTGTCGGTGGCGGGCGTTGTCAACGACGCCCTCACGGGCGAGCCGCTGGAGAATATAGCCGTCATGCTGTACGACAAAATGGAAGACAGCATCGTGCGCAAAGAACGCCCCTATTACCTGGCCCGGACCGATAAAAACGGCCAGTATACCATCCCCAATGTGCGGGCGGGCAGCTTCAAATGCGTAGCCATTGAGGATGCCAACCAAAACCTGAAATGGGATGGAGAAACGGAGCGCATCGGCTACCCGCAACAGGCGGTGCTGGTCAGCGATTCGGCCCGGAACGTTCCGGCGATCCGGGTCTTCAAACCACAACCCACGCTCCGCTTGGTGACCAAAAATACGGGCCGCTATGGCCTGATCAAACTGGGTTTTACGCGGCCTCCGGACAGCATTGCGCTACTCCCTGAACAACCCGGCCTGAGCTGGCGCAAGGAAATCGACAAAGACACCCTGGTTATGTGGTATGATTTGAGCGATTCGGTAGCCTGGAAACTGCTGGCTGGAAAAGATACGGTAGCCGTGAAGGCCCTGTCGCGCAGCGCATTTGTGGCCACCAACCGGCTTTTTTTCGCGGATGAGGCGCCGCTTATCGCGGCTACCGGGCGCCAGCGCGGCCGGCCGGCTACTGCACCGGCCCCGGGGCCCTCACCGGTGAGCCCGCCGAAAACGGTGCTGATCAACCCGAGGAAACCCGTTGTGCTGCCGTTCAACAACCCGGTAGTGTCGGTGGATACTTCCCGTTGGTTGTTTATTCGGGACAGCCTGCCGATGCGGAATTTTGTTGCCGCACCCGATACGGCGCACCCCCGGCAACTGCACCTTCGGGTCGACTGGACGGAGGGCAAAACCTACCGGCTCACCTTATTGCCGGGCGCCTTGCGCGATTTGTACGGCGGCACCAACACGGACACCCTGCGGCGCTTGTTTAGTTTGCCTTCGGAAAAACAATTTGGCAGCCTCAACCTCACGGTCAAAAACCTGATACCCGGGCAGCGCTATGTGCTGCGGCTGCTTGATGGAACGAACCTGGAAGAAGAGCGTTTTTTTCAGGCCGACAGCAGCAGCACGCGCCTGCTTTTTGCCCGGATGCAGCCAGCCACCTTCACTGCTGTGCTGATTGAGGACCGGAACGACAACCACGAATGGGACCCGGGCGACTACTTTGGCCACCGGCAGCCGGAGCAGGTTTTTCAGCGAAAACTGGATGCTTTGCGGGCTAATTGGGAGGTGGAGGCCGTGCTGGAGGCTAACCCGCCGCCCACGCAACGGCGGAAAAAGGAATAGATTTTACTGCAATTCCAGGATTTTAGCCAGTACTTCCTGCTCGTCGCCGGGCCGGAAGCCTTTGTGGTGCCAGGCCAGTTTGCCTTCTTTATCAAAAATAAATACTTGCGGGAGCCCATTGAGCCCGCCGGGCAGCACCGAACGGAACAGCCGGTCACGGTCCCAGTATACTTCAAACGGAAATTGCTTTTCGCGTACGATCTGTGCGATTTGGCGGAAGCGGTGCGGGAAATCGGTAGAAATGGCCAGCAGCCGGAAGTCCGCCTTTTTTTGCCATTCGGCGTAGTTGGCGGTGTAGGTGGCCAGTTCGCGGTGGCAGGGCATGCAGGTGGTCAGCCAGAAAGCAATGACCGTTGGTTTTTTCCCTTTTTGGGGGATGGCGAGCACGTCTTTGGAATTGGAGAGCGTGGTGCTATCGATGTCGAGGAGAGGGATATTGAACGGATAAAGGGTGTCGCCTGCGTAATTGACTTGAGTATAGTAGAGGGTTTGGCAAAACAGAGGGCTGGCAAACAGGAATAAACCGGCGGCAAACAGGTATTTTTTCATGTCAAATGTTAAATTTAGTGCAAAGTAACGCCAAGCGGCTTGTTTTTATCGCTGGCCATGTGACCCCAAAAAAAGTTTAA
>JADLDL010000343.1 GCA_020846655.1 Saprospiraceae bacterium
ATGACGAGGTTGTAGGTGCCCACGCTGAGGCCCGACAGCGAATTGGTGGCGGTAAACGGCCCGCCGTTCCAACTGAACAGGTAGTCGGGTGTCCCCATTTTGATGTTGGTAATCGTGATGACACCGTTGTCGCCGCCGTTGCATTCCGGCATGGCAATCACGGTATCCACTTCCACATCGGGGAACACCAGCACGTTTTGGATGGCGGTTACGCGGCAGCCCAGGTTGGTTTCGATCTGGAGCACGACCGGGTGTTGGCCGGGGGTGTTGAACTGCACCGTGTGCGGGCCTTTGCCGCTGGCAACGCCCGGTACGGCATCGGCGCCAAAACTCCAGGCCCAACTGGTGATGCTGCCCAGGGGAAAATTGGAGGCGTCCTGCACCTGCACGGCCGTACCCAGGCACACGGCCTGCGGTACGGTGGTAAATTTTGCTTCGGGGCCCAGAAACTCGCCGGTGCCGCCAAATTCGATGGAGAAACCGTTGCCGCTGGTGGTAAAGTTGTTGACAACCAGGGCATAGGATTCACCGACAATCATGTCAAAAGGGGCCAGCCAGGCATTGTCGCCGGCATCTGTACAGCCGGCATCCTCGCTGATGTCCGGATCGCCGGCGCGAAGACCAGTGGGGCCCATGCAGGGGCTGAGGTAGTTGAATTCGCCCGAGGCCATACAGCGCACCAGTTGTTTGCCCTGGCAATTGCCGATGCCGTTGGGCAGGCGGTAGAGGGCAAAATCGAGGTCGTCGGCTACGTTGAGCGGCGACAGGGTGAATTCCAGGGTGCCCGATTTGGAGCAGGTCCACACGAACCAGGTTGAGTTGGTCTCGTAGTTGCCCGGTGCGCCGTTGGAAAAACAGGTGGCATCGTTCAACTCAGCGATGTTGCTGCCGGCGCCGGTTACTTTTTGCACCACAAACGGCGATTTGTCGCACAACACAGAGGCGTCGGGGCAGTCGGAAGTGGGTTCAACCGGCGGGTTGTAGTTGTTCAGGCAGAGTTGGAACGTTCCGGTGATGTCGTTGAAGCCCTGCACCCGGATCAGGTAGGTAGAGCCCACGAGGAGGCCGCTTTCGTTGGCTTCCACGATGTTGTCGTTGTTGGTGGAACTTTGGCATTGCACCTCGTTCAGGATGCCGCCGCAGGTGCCAAAATAGATCGCCACCTCGGGTTTTTGCAGGGTGCCGCCTGCGCCTTGCTGGGTAGCGCCGCGAACAACAACCGTGACATCGGTAAACTGCGGGACAAAGGAGAACCACACATCGTTACTGCCGGTGGTGAAGCAATTGGCGGGCCCGTAGCCGGAAGGCGTGGCGTTTACGTTGGTGTAGGCCGCCACGCTGCTACAAAAATTGGTCACATCAGTGATGGGAATCGGGCTGGTACAATTGTCATTCGACGGTTGGGCAAAGGCAGCAATGGCTCCCATGCACAGGCCCAGCGCGACAAGTATTGGTTTTCTCATGACTATATTGTTTAGAAGTCAGCGTTGACTTTTCAAAAGACGCTGCAAAACCCTTTTTTGTTGGCCATTTAAAAGGTTAAAATTTATTTAAATGACCAAAGCGGTCAATTCTACTGGCGGGGAGAGGATTGAAAGACGGTAAGAAATACGAGCGCCATTTTCATGGGCTGTGAAATAGAAGCATCCAGTTTGTCTTCTATGGCCCAGTCGCGGGGGTCGCCTTCCCGAAGGGTGTACAGGTAAAAACTGCCGCGCGCGTCGTCCTGCACCAGCCACTCGTCGGCCTGGTTGGTCCAACGGCTACGCAAGGTAAGCGATATGTTGTTGTTGGTAACGCGCCATTCGGAGAGGTCGTTGGTCCAGGCGGCCCGCATGGTGATGATGGCGCCGCTGTACGTGCGCAATTCCCACTGCGTGGGGTCGTCTTTCCACTTCAGTTTGATGGTGCCCCGTTCATCACCCAATTGGTAATCCCATTCGGACCAGTCGTCGCGGAGGTTGAGCCAGCGGAGTTTGAGTTCGCCATAGAGTTCTTCATCGGGCGCTCCGGAGGCGTCTATCTCGTCAGTCAGGGTAGTGTCGGTTGTGGCGGTGTACAGTTCCCATTCTACAAAAGAATCGCCCCATCGGGCGCTGATGCCGGACAGGGATTGGGCTGGCGCCAGCGCTGCCCAAAGGGCGGCTATTCCCAACAGCCAAAATTTTTTCATAGCGAAATACGGCATGTGCCCCCTGGTCGTTGCCGAACGCGAATGACCTGCCTAAAAAGGCAGGTCGTCCATGTTCGCTGGAGGGGGCGGGTTGTCTGCGTAGTTCGGGAATGGATCGGTCGGAAAGTTGGTGTTGGCCGGGCTGCTGCCGGCGCTTTCCGAGGCTGCACCGGCCGCTTCGATGCGCCAGGCATTCAGGTTGGTCAGGTACTTGCCGTTCCATTCGCGTCCCCGCAGGTCGAATGAAACCTTGATGCGGTCTCCCTCATTAAAGTTGTCCAGCAGGGCGCAACGTTCTTGTACGGCCTGGAATTTTACCAATTGCGGATAGTTGCCGTCCGGAATTTCAAGGACAAATTCGCGCGCCTGGAAACTGGCTGTTTTTTGTTCTGTCGGAAACATCCGGTGGAGTTTCCCCTCTACTTCAAATGCCATATACGATGGTTGTGGATAAGTATGGTGTCAATAAAAAAGTGCCGGGTTGTTGTTGAAAGGAATAAGGCCGGTACTGCGCCGTATTTCCCTTGCAAGAACGGGAAATACGGCGCAAGGCGTTTAATTTATTTAATCAGGCGGAAATAATGTTCGTAATAGCCGGGGCGGTTGGCGGAAAGGACATACGTAAAGCGGCGCGACACGATGGCCCGTTGCTGGGGGGTATACAGGTATATTTCCGGCAGTTCGTCGTACAGAATGACTTGCGCTTTTTCGTACAACATATTGCGTTTGGTGTCATCGGCTTCCGTCCGGATTTGTTCGATCAGGGCATCCAGTTCGGCGTTGGAGAAGTTGAACCGGTTGTCGGAACCAATGCTCTTGGTGTGGAAGTTTTGGTACAGTTCAACGAGGCCGGGGAACAAGGTAGACCCCACCATGGCCAGTTCATAGTTCGTTTTGGAGGTGAGTTCGCGGAACAAGGAAATATCTTTTTCCGAAACGTTGATTTTGATACCTGCATTCCGGGCGGTGGTGGCAATACTCTGCGCCACTTTTTGCGACAGTTTGGAGGTTGGGAAGATCAGTTCCAGTTCCAGCTCGGTTTGGGTGCCGTTGATATTTTTGTCAGCGATGCCGTTGCCATTGGTATCAGTCCAGCCGGCTGCCGCGAGCAGGTCTTTGGCTTTCTGGATGTCGTATTCGTAGGGTTTGATGTTGCGGTTATAAAACGGCTTGGCGGGGTGCACCGGGCTGGTGATGCGCTGGGCCATGCCTTGCCACAGGGTGTTCAGGAGGTAATTGTAATCGACGACATGGGCCAGGGCCTGTCGCACGCGCTTGTCTGTCAATTTTGCATTGCGGTTGTTCACCATAATGCGGTTGTAGGAAGTGGAGCCGCTGGTTTTGAAGTCGTAGCTGTAGTGCAGGCAGCTGTCGTTTTTCAGTTGCATGAATTTTTCGGGCAAAAATTCCGTCACGATGTCCACTTTCCCGGAGCGCAGCAGGCTTTCGGTGGGTTCTTCGTCTTTTACAAAACGGTAGACCAGTTTTTCCGGAAAGGCACCCAGGCTTGGGTTCTCAGAGACGTGTTTGTCGCCCCACCAGTTTTGTTTTTTGACCAGAATACAGCCCTGGTCTACGTCGATGTTTTCGAGGCGGTAGGCGCCACAGCCGGAGATCGCGGTTTTGTCGTTGGCAAACCGAGGCGCCTGGAAGGCGTCGGCCCAGGCGGCAAAACCGGCATTGCTGGCCAGTATTTCATTGGCGCGGTTGATGTCCAGCAACTCTTTCAACGTCACGCCGGCCAGTTGGTTTTGGGGGTCGTAGTTGTAGGCCGGAAAGATGGGCAGTTGGACCATGGTTTCGAGGGCCAGGATGTAGAACTGGTTGAAATAGGTCGTGAATTTTTTGGGGCTGGCTGCATCGATTTCCACATCGCGCAGGTATTCCAGGTAGCCCCGGAACCGGCCGGTGGGCAGCGCCGGGTGGAGGATGGCTTTGAGTGAAAAGACAAAATCGTTGGCCGTTACCGGCGAGCCGTTGTCCCAAACGGCGTCTTCGTATATTTCAAAATCATAGGCCAGGGTGCCGGCGAAAGGACCGCTGTCGACCTTGCGGACTTTGGGGATATTTTTGATGATAAATGGCTTCAAATCCAGGGTTTGCGGATCAATCACGCTCAGGCAGGGAATTACCTGGGCCGCCACAAAGCCATCATAGCCCGAGGTGGTGAACAGGGGGTTGAGGGTTTTGACTTGTGCGCTCATCCGAACCGTTACGGTATTTTCGGTGCTCAGCGCCGGGCCGCAATTTTTGGTGTCAGGGGTGCAACAGGTGAACAGGGCGACCAGCAGCAGGAGGGCTGCCGCCGGGAGGGGGAGTTTTTTCAAATGGATTGTCATATTCAATATTTTTGGTAAAAATAATGGCTTTCTTCCCGAAGGGGAACAATTGTTCTACAAAAACCGCGCTTTCCATTCGGGCTGCGGGAGCCAGCATTCCTGTTGCCGGCCAAACCACCGGTAGCGGTTTCGGGCAATCCAATTGTACACCCTATCGCGCAACGGGCGCGGCATCCATCTCAAGACGCTCAACCAGGACCAAGGGCTGCCTACGCGGCGCAATACTTCCAGTGCGGCGTCTGAACGGGTAAAAATTTGCTCGCCCTCTACTAAAACCACCGTATCAAAGTTTTCCTGCTCCAGCCCGAAACGCGCCAGCAGGGCTTGGCCTGCATCAGATTGCAAGGCAGCAAAGCGAAACCGGCCTGTTTTGTCGTGCGCCAAGATCCACTGCACAGAAGCATTGCAGAGGTTGCACACGCCATCGAACAACAAGACCGGAAAATTAAAGTTAGAGTCCACAGGCTTTTTTGCTTATTTGCGGGACAAAAGTAATAGAACCTTGCCCTCAGACCGGAATAAATTGTTTTAACGCTCAACCGTTTGCCCACCGGAGCGGGCTATCCCCCCGATGCTCACCGCTGTAACGATTGTTTTTGTTGGCCTGACCATTTTTTTGTCCCACTATTTTGCCGAACTGTTCAAGCGGACAAAAATACCCGATGTGCTCTGGCTGTTCACGATCGGGCTCTTGCTGGGGCCGGTCAGCGGGCTCGTGCGGCCCGAAAGTTTTGGCGCCGTAGGCCCTATTTTTACCACCATCACCCTGATCTTTATTCTCTTCGAAAGCGGCATCGACCAGCGCCTCGAACCCCTCATCAATGCCCTGGGCGGCACCGCCAAGATCACTACCTACAACTTCATCGGCACCACCCTGGTTGCCGGCAGCCTCACATATTTTTACACCGACCTGGGTTTACTGCGCGCCATGCTCCTGGGCAGTATCGTCGGGGGCACTTCCTCGGCGGTCATTACCACGCTCGTCCGGCAGTTTGCCATGCGCGAACGCACCCGCACGACGCTGGTCCTGGAGTCTGCTTTTTCCGATGTGTACACCCTGGCGGTGCCCCTCACCCTGCTGTCGGCCTACAGCCTCGGCCGGGTGGATGTGGCCTACGTGACCGGCCAGATGATAGCCGCGTTTTTGCTGGCAGCCATGCTGGGTATGGCCGGCGCTTTCCTGTGGAGCGTTTTGCTCCACCAAATGCGGACGCTCCAAAACACGGTGTTTACCACCCCAGCCTTCGTATTTATCATCTACGGGATGGTGGAGGTCATGAATTTTTCGGGACCGATTGCGGCCCTCGCCTTTGGTATCACATTGGGCAACATCGATGTGCTGGGGCCCCCGATCATGAAAAACATCATTTCCCGCAAGCCCATTGCGCTCAACGAATATGAGCGGGCCTTTTTCTCGGAAGCCGTATTTTTGCTGCGCACGTTTTTCTTTGTGTACATCGGCATTTCCGTGCGCTTTCAGGATTGGTGGCCCATGGTGCTGGGGGTGATCATCACCGGGGCCTTGTTTGTGTTGCGCATCCCGATCGTCCGGCTCTCGGTGCCGCGCAGTACACCCACCAAAGACGCGGCATTTATGGCGGTGATGATACCCAAAGGCCTGGGCGCCGCCGTTTTGGCGTCCTTGCCCGCCCAACAAGGCGTTGCTGGGGGAGAACTGATCCAGGCCGTGGTGTTTTCGATCATCTTGTCCTCCACGCTTTTTACCACGGTTTTAACTTTTTTAGTGGACAAAACCTTTGTTTCGAGCGTTTATGAGTGGCTCTTCCGGATGTTGGGCCTGGGACGAACCCCGGCAGAAAACGATCCGGCAGAAGAAGTACCGAATGTTGAATATGACGAATCAGAAAAATAAAGGCCTGCGGGCATGGATGGGACTCGTGGCCTGGAGCCAAAACAGTCTGCTCTTCGGGTTTCGGGCGCTGGGCAATGGCCTTGGATTACTCTTGCTGGGCCTGTGTGTGCTGCCGGCAGTGCTGGCGGCACAATCGAGCCCCCCGCAGGACAGCACCAAGAAAATCAAGGTGGAATCTTCCGTGACGGGCGAATATTTCCTCCAGGGCGATCATTATGTGCAAAAACTCACCGACAACGTGCGCCTGCGCCAGGGCAACACCCTGGTATTTTGCGATGTGGCCATCCTCGATGGCGACAACGCCACGCTCAAGGGAAATGTGCTCATCCAGGAAGGCGACACGGTGCGGGTTTTTGCCGATTCGGCACTGTATTTTGGTGAAACCCGCCAAAGCGACCTGTTTGGCAACGTCGTGCTGGTGAACGGCCGCCAGGAATTGTACACCTCCAAAATGCACTACGATGTGGGCAATAAAATTGCCACCTACCACACCGGCGCCACGCTGTCCAACGGCCATAGCCAACTGACCAGCACCCACGGCTACTACGATGTCAACCAAAAACGGGTGCATTTCAAAGGTGATGTGCTGGCCACTGACCCGGAGTTTACAATGCGCACCGACACGATGGTGTTCGATACCGAAAACCAACTTGTGCATTTTGTGGCGCCCACACTCATCAGCCAGCAGGGCAGCAAAATCTACACCGAAGGCGGGTTTTACGATATTGAAAACAAATTTGCGGAGTTTGACAAAAACCCACAGTACGAACGGGACGGTCAGCGCGGCAAGTCGAAAAAAATGCGCTACAACGGCGCTACGAAGGAATATATCCTGGAAGAAGAAGCCTACATCTCCGAGCCCGCCGCCCAACGCGAGGTGAAGGCCAACGTGATCCGCTACAATACCGAAACGGAAAAAGCCGTGTTTGTGGGCGATGTGGATTACCGCGACAGCTCCCAAACCATCACCGGTCAGGAGGTACGCTACGACAGCCGCAACAAACAATACCAACTCACCGGCCGCGGCCGGGTGAGCGACCCGCCCAACATCATTGAAGCCGATTCCATCGATTTCAACGATGTACTGGGCAACGGCATGGCCCTGGGCAACGTGATCTGGCAAGACACCGCCAGCGACTACACCCTGCTGTCTTTCCGGATGGACTACAACAAACAAAGCCAGTACCTGCACGCTTACGGTGGCTTCGGTGAGCTGGCCAGCCAGGGCCGCCCCCTGCTCAAATCCCTGATCGACAACGATACGCTCTTCATGAGCGCCGATACCCTTACCTCTTTCAAGCCCGACAGCAGCAGCGACAATCGCTTGCTGCTGGCCTACCAGGATGTCCGCATTTTCAAAACCGACCTGCAAGCCGTTTGTGACTCGCTGACCTTCAATTCGGCCGACAGTATTTTCCGGTTCTTCAAACTCCGCGAAGTGCCCGTTATCTGGTCGGACACCTCGCAGTTTTCGGCCGACACCATTCGAATGTTGTTGAAAGACAAAAAACTGGACCGAATCTGGCTGCGCAAGGACGCGCTCGTGATCAATTCGGCCGACGAACAGCTCTTCAACCAGATCAAAGGCCGGAACACGACCGTGTATTTCCGCGACAACGAGGCCCGTGAAATGCTGGTGGAAGGCAATGCCCAGGCCTTGTATTACGCCCTCGATGACCAGCGCGCCTACGTGGGGGTAAACGAAACCGAATGCTCGGAAATGCGGCTCTACTTTGGCAACAACCAGGTGGAAAGTATCAAGTTCTACACCGAACCCAAGGGGAAATTTGTGCCGATCAAAACAGCCGGCCCGGAAGGCAAAAAACTGGACGGCTTTTTCTGGGAAAAAACCCGCCGCCCGCGTAGCCTGGCCGATTTGCTGCTGCGCAAACAAGAAGCAAA